>NZ_ML974127.1:1235776-1585202 GCF_004765815.2 Halorussus salinus
CCTTCTCGCTCAGATTCGCCAGTGCCGAGATAGCCGTATTAGCGATTCCGTCGAGAATCACCCGTGCGTCGTTAATCTCGGCGTCCGTAACCCCGGACGCGCTCGCGGGAACCTCCACGATTGCCAACAGCACGCTCTCCGAGGGAATCGAGGGCGCTTTCGGCGTACTGCTCGCGGTCCCGGTCACGCTCCTCGCACCCGAGGAGTCCGCGACCACGAGGTCGTAGCGCGGCTTCTCGGCGTGGGGAGCGTCGAGGCTCACCGTCTGGTCGCTAATCGAGTGGTCGGTGCCGTCGATGACGACCGTGCCGCTCGCCACTTGGACGCTCGCGTCCTGCGTGCCGCCATCGGAGACATCGCAACCGCTCTCGACCTGCGTGCCGCCTTCGAGGGCGTCGCGGACGAGCGCGTTGAAGTCGTTGGCGAACGGGAAGTCGCCGTCCGTGTGTTCTCTCATGTGTTCACCACCGTCTCGCTGAGTCGATACTCCACCTCGAAGTCTGAGGTCTTGCGAATCCCGCTGTGGGTGATGCGGGCCTGCAGGTCGCCGTCGGCGTCGAAGGTGCCGACCTCGGTCAGCTCCGCGCCCACGTCGTCGTAGTTCGCGTCGCTGGTCGAGAGGGTAATCTCGAACACCGTCTCGCCGGTTCCGGCGTCGGCCTCCGCGACCGATTTGCGGGCCGATTCGACCTCGTTTTCGAGCGAACTGTTCGTCTTCGTCGGGTCCGTCGTGCCGGTCCCGACGCCGATTTCCGCGACCTCGGATTGGATGAAGTCGCGGATGGCGTCGCGTCCGGCGTTCGTGATTTTTCCTGTCATGTTCTGTTTGCGTCTCGTCGTCCGTCGCTGTTCACGCGATCTCCTCGCGCGGGCCGCGCTGGTCGCCCCACAGGCCGCCACTGGCCTGCGGAGATTCTGAATAGCGCATTCCGTCGAACCACATTTCCGTCGTTCCGCCGCCGCCCCACGAGTCGCCGTAGCCCGCGAGGTAGATGGTCGATACGTCGATTCCTTCGGCCATCTCGACGGTAGCAGTCCACTCGTAATCGTGTTCCGTGTACGAGAAGGTCGCTGTCGCAGTCGAGGGTGTCTCGTCCCAGTCGAACGAAACGTCGACGTGGACCCACTCTGCGTAGCTGTCACCTGAATCGATCTCTGTCGTCGCACCGTCGAGAACAAACTGCGGGTTGTCGGTCGCAGTCCCGAGTTCCCAGTTTCCGTCCGAGTTCTGGAACCGGACGCCGCCACCGTTCTGATTGAACTTTGGCTCCCAGTAGTAGTAGTCGAAGCCATCAATTCGAGTCCCGGTCGGATTCAACTCCTTCGAGGCGGCCGTCGCGCTGGTGCTACTGAGTTTCCCGGCTTGAGTTCCGTCGTAAGCGTGGCTTGAGTCCTGGGACAGTCTCCAACCGGACCAGTCACCAACTCCGTCTTCGAATGCTTCAAATCGTGTCGAGACTGGCTCCTGCGCGGACAATTGGGGGTCGCCCCAACCGCCCTTCAGGTCGCCGAACAGGAGTTGGTCGTCCGGCACGGCGCGCTTGTAGGCGGTCAGGTTGAGTTCGACGCCGACCTGCTCGGCGAGGTCCACGATTTGGGTGATGGTGGCCTCCTCGTCGGCGGCCCGCGAGTCGATGCGCGAGACCTCTTGGCTGAGGCCGACGAGCGTGTCCAACACGCCGTCGGAGTTCTCCGCGAGCTTGATTTCCGTGCGGTCCTCTCGCCACTGGTAGGTGATCTCGGCGACTCGGAAGTCCCGATTGACGCCCTGCTCCGGCACGACGACGCTGGTCACGTCGCCGGGAGTCACGCCGAACGCGCCCCACGTCTGCAGGGTGCCCGTCAGGACCGCGCTCCGGTCGTTCAGAATCTGGCGGGCCTTCTGCTCGGCGGTCGTCGCGTCGGCGATCTCGGGGTAGGTCTTGGTCTCGCCGACGACGACCGGCGTCTCGCGGCCGAGTTCGTCGGCGAGTTCCTGCTGGCTGGCGCGGTCCTGCACGGACACCGCGCCGGTGTCCTGCTCCTCGCCGTAGTAGAGCGTGACCTTGTTGACCTCTCGCTTGCCGTCCTCCGAGAAGTTCGCCTCGTCGTAGGCTCCCGCGGGGAAGTTCCGAGGAGCTTCGTTGGCGGCCGAGTCGCGCGGTCGGAAGAAGAACACGCCCTCGTCGGTCGCGCCGAAGTCCTCGCCAGCGGACTTCGCGGCGAGTTCCGCGACCACCTCGTCGAGGCGCTCGCCCTTCCAGTCCCGACCGACCGGCTCGTCGTTGACGACTTCGACCTCGGCTCCGTCCGCCCAGTCGAGCGGCGTCAGGTCGGTTATCAGGAGCTTCAGGACGCTCTCGATGCCGTCGCCGTCGAAGGCGCGGAACACCTGTCGCTTCCGGAGCCAAAAGTCGTGCGACAGGATTTCCAGCGTCGTCGCGTCCTGCTCGGTCGTGGTGTTGATGACGAACCCGCCGAACCGCTGGCGGAACTGTTCGCCGTCCCGGCGCACGTCCAACTCGACCGGCGTCGGTTGGGGGTACTCCTCGGCTTTCGCTCCGTCCGGGTCGTCGAGAACCGCCGTCGCCTGCCGCGCGAACCGGTTGTAGGCGTCGGTCACTTCCACGTCGAGGAGCGCGTCGTCCGCGACGCCGTCGTTGACGCGCCGGAGTCGCCACTCGACGCCCATCAGCGGGGCACCCCCACGACGAACTGCACCGAGTACTCGAACCGCGAGAGACCGCCTTGCGACGGCGGTTCGATGGAGGCGATTTGGACGGCGGGGTAGACGCCGCTCTCGATGTCCACCTCCGCGGTCGATTCGGCGGTGTACTCGTCGCTCCCTTCGTAGAGGTAGAACGGACCGCCGACCTGCGTCGCGTAGTGGACCAACCGATTGACCTGCTGGCGGGCCGTCGCGGGCGCAGCGCCGACCATCGACTCCACGTCGGCGCGGTGGGCGTCGGGCAGTCGGTCCGACTCCTCGAAGACGCCCTGAATCGAGAGTTCGTGGCTGTACTGTCGGTTGTCGCGGGCCACGGTCGGCCGGTCGGTCGCGCGCTCGGCCGTGAAGAGGTCGTTGTCGAAGCTCGGCTGGACCTCGAAGTTCGGCGCGAAGTAGGCCACGACCTCGTTCGGGGCGCTCTCGCGTGGCTTTTCGAGCCTGACTTCGGTGTGGTCGGCCATCTACGACCTCCTCCCGAAGCGTTGGGCGAACTCGTCGGCGACGCCTTCGGCGGTCTTCTCGGCGTTGGCGCGGGCGGTGCTTCCGCCGCGCATCTGGACCGCACCGGCCTCGACGGTGACGTTGACGTTCGTCCGCGCACCGCTCGCGGCCGCGGACTGAAGACCGAACGAAGCTCCTCGATGGGGTGAGACGACGCCCGAAAGCTGACTCGCTTCACGCGCCATTCCCCGCGAGAAGTGGTCCACGAGGTCAGACCCCCAGCGCTGGGCCATCCGGTCGTTCTCCACGCGGTCGAACGAGATAGCGCCCTGCACCGTGTTCTTGAGGTCGTTTACCTTCCGGCGGAACTGGCCTATCTTGTCGTCGATGCCGGAGACGAACTCCGAGATGAGGTCTTTACCCCAACGCCACGCGGACTCGGCGAAGGCACCGAGCGTGCCGGTTACCTTCTGTTTCAGTTTGTCCAGCCGCTTCGTGAGTGCCTTCGTCTTCGCCTTCAGTCCGGCGACGAACTTCTTCACGAGGTCCTTCGCCCACGTGAGCGCGGACTCGGTGAGACTCTTTAGCGCCTTTTTCACTTTCGCTGCGAGTCCGGCGACCTTCTTTTTCGTCTCCGTGACGAACGTCCGGACAGCGCCAAGCGCGGAGTTCCAGACCCGTTTCAGCTTTCGAACGCCAGTTCTAACGACGTTCGTAATGGCCGTGAGGGCCTTCGCTATCACGTTCTTGGCGAACGTAAACGCGGTCTGTGCCGCCGTCACGAGGAGGTTCAGGGTTCGCTTCCAGAACGCCAGCGTGAACGTCAAGTAGCCGATGACGAGGGATTTGATGGCACCGAAGACGGCTCTGACGCCGGTCTTGAGCGCCTCCCCCGCGGCCTTCCAGACTCGGGGCAGGAAGCTGGTGAACGTCTCCCAAAACGACTTGACGAAGGCGATGGTTCCTGTGATGAAGTTCTTCAGCCAGTTGAACACCTGCTTGGCGATTGTCCGTATGCCGAACAGATTGTTCTTCCAGACTGCGTACAGGATCGCGACGATGGCGATTACCGCCAGCACCGGACCGAGGAGTCCGCCGAGGACCGCCGCGACGCCGCCGAGCGCACTGGCGACCGTCGTGGCCGCGGTCGTCACCAGCACGAGGCCCGAGACGAGGGCGAACGCGATGCCGACGAAGTCTTTGACCGGTCCCGGCATCGACTGGAAGGTCTTGACTGCGGACTTGATACCGTCGGCGAGCAGTCGGAAGGCCGGAACGAGCGACGAACCGAGCGTCTCGGCGAGTCCGTCGAGCGTCTTGTTGATACGAGTAACCTGCTTTTCGAGCTTCGGCGAGTTCTTGATTATTCGCTTCCAGACGCCGACCAGCTTTTTGCTGACCGACGTCATCGCTTGGCTCTGGGCCTGCGACGGTGCCGTCAATCGGTTCTGAGCCCGCTTGCTCGCTCGACCCGCCCGCCGCGCGTACTTCTGGACCGTGCTGTTCACGCCGCTCATCGCTTATCCCCGTCTTCCTGCGGTTCCGCGCTGTCGCTGGGCCTGTTTCTGCTCTTTCTGTTTCGCTTTCTGCTTGCCCTCCAACACCGCGAGATGAGCCGCATGCTCCCGAGCGGGGAGGAGACGCGGGTCGGCAGGGCACCCGTAGGCGTCCCAGAAGGCCGCGTCTTCGAGGACGCGCCGTTCGAAGACCGTCTCTGGTTCGACACGCTTCCCCTCACCCCATCGCTTGAAACCCGTCGCGCTCCTCGACGGAGAGGGTACTCATGTCCTCGACGAGGTCTACGAGTTCGTCTTGGACACCCGGTGGAAGCGCGTCGAGGTGGTCCTCGCGTTGCGGCTTGAACCCCTCGGGACCCGAGACGATGCCGTACTTCAGCATCGTGCGTCGAATCGCGCCGGTATCGACCTCGACCTGTGCGTCGCGTCGCCCGTTCCGTTCGACGCTGGCGGCCTGCTGTTCGACCTCGTCGCGCTCCTCGCGCGAGAGGCCCCGGAGCGTGAACTCCGCGACGCCCATCTCGGGGACCTCGACGCCGACCGTCCGGCGCTGTTCGAGCTGGCGCTCGAACCCGCTGGCGGCCTCGTCCCACGAGAGAGTCTCGTCGGCGTCCCGCGATTCGTCTGGCGATTTCCCGGACGGTACCTCGTCGGTCTTGTCGGTTGCGTGGTGGCTCATGGTGCGTTATGCGGGGGTTCGGAATTCGATTTCGGTGTCGCGGGGTGCGAGACCAATCTCCGCCTCGACGGTGCCCTCGCCCGCTTTCGGGACGGGGGCGCTCGTGACGGTACAGTCCTTCAGGCGAATGTACATCGCGTCCTGAACCGTGGACGCGCCGGGGTTGCGGAAGAACGGAATTTCCACGTCCACGGGCGCGTCGTCCTCGGCAGCGCGCTGGTAGAGGTCGGTGTCGGTGACGTTGACCGTGATGCTCATGTCGTACTTCTCGGCGGCGGTGGTCTCGGCGACGGCGTGGGCCTCGCGGCCGTCGCCCTGATGCTGGGCCTCCAGACCGTTGTCCCACGAGAGGTCTATGCCCGAGACGGTCGCCAGCGTGTCAACGGTCGAGCCCTGCTGGTCGCTCAGGGTCACGTCACCTTTCATCCAGAAGCGGTAGGGACTCCGGCCACTCGGGACCGAGAGGTCGGTCGCGTTGTCGGCCGCGTCGTCGTACTGTCGTTTCGCCGCCAGCACCGAGAGGGTCGCCGACAGCGCCTCGCCCTGCTCGGCTTCGAGTTGGAGGCTGGCCTTGCTCCCGACGAACCACTCCTTGAGGTCGAGGTCCTCCTGACAGTGTTCGACCGTCATCGTCGGGAGTCGGTCGCTCTCGGTCACGAGGTACCGCTCGTACTCGTCGCCCGAGTCGGCGGTCCCGTCGGGGTCTTTGCTCTGCTGGGTTTTCTCCCCGAGCGCGACCTCGAAGGGCGCGTTGTGGTCGAGGACCGCGAAGGGAATCTCGAACTCGTACTCCTTCGCGTTCGGCGCGTTGACGTGCGGGCCGCGTCGCCCGCCGCCGGTCGCCATCGGCGTCACTTCGTTCGGGTTCGGAACTTCGACGTCGTCCGTGACGAGGCCGAAGTAGCTGTCGGTCGCACTCGCTTTCGAGTACGCCGCGTCTTCGATACCGTAACTCACCTGTCCGTTGTTGGCTTGGGCGTATCGCATGGGTTCTCCGGGGCCGGTCGCCGCGGTCGGCGACTCGGCACCCGACTCACCCTACGTCCCGGTCTATTTATATGAGGTTTCGAGGTACGGAAAATGAAGGGTTCCAAAACCCGTTAATATGCTACCCGAACCGAGTACGGTTGTACCGCGATGTGCCGAAAACCCATTAATACGACCGGGAGCCAACCTGAAAGCGACGGAGCACAGCCGACCGCCGACTCGGGCCAGCAGGCCCCTGCCTCCGGGGCGACACGCCGGACGACCCCCGGAGGTTGCCACGACTCGTCAGCCACCGCCATCGCCGACGCCCTCTTCGAGGTAGTCGAGGAGGACCATCGCATCTGCTCGAACTGCTTCGCGGTGGTGCGGGAGGCCGACGAGGTGTGGAATCGCACGGCGGCCGACCGCGACTGTGTCTCCGAACGGTCCCTGCCGACCGACCGCACGACCGAGGCGGTCGCGCCGGTCGGCCACAGTTCGATACGCCGACCTCGGCGCGTCTGCGAGTGCGGCGCGACCGACCACCGGACCCGGCTCCGGTGCGTCTCGAAGTCCGCGGCGGTCGAACGCGCCGCGAACCTCTCGACCGCGGTCGAGACACTCCGCGAGGAGTACCGTGAGGCCGACAATCCGACGCTCCGGTCGCGCGCCGAGCGGTGGGCCCACGACGCCGACGCGCTCCAGTACGCCGTTGGCGAGTTCAAGTCCCGGCCCGCCTTGCAGGACCACGACGACGCCGCTATCTACCGGCGAGCGCTCGCCGTCGCGCTCCGCCGCGCCGACTCCCGCTGACGCACCCTCCGAGATTTCGCTTCGCCGGAGAGCGCGGCGTCGGGCATCGACTTCCGACCGACCCGCCGACTCGATTTTCGACACACATGCCAACAGGAACCACGACGCGAATCGCGTATCTGCACGAACCGACCGACGACTACATGGGTAGCCCCACCGACACCGACTACAAGACGCCCGGTCTCGACTGCGTGGTCGAGGAGATCGGTCTCGACAACGCGCTCCGCCGGATGCGGACGCCGGGCGACGCCGAGACGACCGCGGCGCTCGCCGGGAACTTCTCCGGCGCGATTACGGTCTCCTTTACGCTCGCCAATCCGTGGTGGAAGAACCACGTCTTCGGTGGGCCGCCGACCGCGAACGGCGAGTCCAGCGCGCCCTACGCCTACGACTGGTCCGTCGCTCCCGGCGAGGTCCAGAGTTCGCGCTGGTACACCGGCATCGACTACAGCGAGGTGACCGCCGAGCGCGTCCTCAAGGGCGTCGTCTTCAGCGACATGCAGGTGAATCTGACGGCGGGCGAGCCGGTCGAAGTGACCCTGACCGGGTTCTACGGCGACGAGGAGACCAACGCGACGCTCACGCCCGGTTCCCAGCCCAGCGAGCAGGCGACCCCGCTCCGGTTCCACGGCGGGTCGCTCTCGATTCCGGACTCCTCGACCGTCAACCGCGTGCAGTCGGCCAGCCTCTCGATGAAGACCGGCGCGCGGCCCCAGACCGACACGAGCCGCCACCCCGTCGCGGCCGTGATGGGCGCGGTCGAGACCACGCTGAACGTCCGGGATGTCGTGACCGATACCGACCAGCTCGAACTCGCGTACGGCGGTAGCTCGGCCCCCGAAACCGCGGTCGATGGTGCGAGTGCCGCGACGCTCGACCTCTCGTCCCCGGACGCGACCGGCTTGACTTACGACCTCTCGGGCGTGACGCCCGACACCTACTCGTGGGAGCAGTGGGGCGACCTCGACGCCGACGCCATCGAGAACACGACCTACGTGGTCAACAGCGTCACCGCGACCGCCGAGTCCGACCAAAGTGAGGCGCGGTAACGTGACCCGAAATCCGGTTCGAATCGACATCGCCGAGGAGATCGACCGACTCGACGAACGGCTCGACGAACTGGCCGCGACCGCCGCCGAGGCGGACGAGGAGTCGGTCGAACACGAGGAGGCCGTGATGGAAGCGACCCGAATCGAGGGGCAGTTCCTCCCCGGTCTCCGGTGGGCCAGCGACGAGTTCGCGGACGCGACGGTCCGCGTCGGCGGTTTGACGACCGGCGAACGCGGCCGCGTCCTCGACCGGGTGCAGGCCGCCCAGCGCCAGCAGGTCGGCTTCGACCCCGGCGACGGCGCGCCCGAGGGACTGGCCACGCCGTTCTGGTGCGCGGCGGGCCTCGAAGACGCGCCGTTCCTCGACGGCCACGACTTCGAGGCGAAGGTCTGGGCGGTCCGGGACCTCCCGCCGCAGTTCACCGCGTGGCTGGAGCATCGCATCGACGACCTGACGACGCTCGACCACGACGCGGGAAACTCGTTCGCCGAGCGGGTCGAGGCAAAGCAGCGCCGGAGCGGGCGCGACTCCAGTACGCCAGAGCAGTCCTGATGTACCGGGGCCACGACCCGCGCGAGGTTCGAGACTATGCGTCTCGGGACCTCGAACTGTTCATGGCCGCGCTCCCGGTGATTCGGGAGAAGGAAGCGACGGGAGGTGTGAGCGATGGGCCTGTTCGATGAGTTCGGTCTCGGGGACGACGAGAAGAAAAAGCAGAAGCGGAGAAAGACCCAGCAAGGACAGAAGAATCAGGCGATTCCCGGCTTCTTCCAGACGATTGAGAACAGTGCTGTAAATCAGGCTAAAACCTACGTTGCCGAACCGACGAAACCCTACAAAGCCGCCAATCAGATAGGACAGAAACTTACTGGCGGGGCCTCGAAAATCGACCTCCCCAAAACGGACTTCGGATACTCGAATGCAGAGAAACAACTGAGTTTACACGACTGGAAAGGCGTCTACAAAAATGCCAAGCCAACGGTGCGGAAACACGCTCTACGCGGGAGAGCAGCGCTAGACCTCGCGGTAAACGAAGGTAGTTCAGTGCTAGCCGAGCGAAACCTGAAACCACCAAAGTTCGAGACGCCGAAAGTGACCGTTCCAGATGTGACGGTACCGGGCGGTAAGAAGACAGCGAGTGGTCTGGCTTCACGACTACTCAAGGGTAGCGATGGGAGTACCCGTCGAGGAATCGGTAAGGCCGCCACGAAGTACGGGAAGGGCGCATTGTCAACGGTCGGAAAGTACGGCGACGACGTTGCGAAAAAGCTCGGAGGACCCGTCGATTTGCTGTTCTGGGGAGCGGAGATGAACAGCATCAACCGGAAGCGAAATCGAGGGAAGCTCTCGAAACGACAAGCCAACGTTCGCCGAGCGAGAGCGACCGGTGGACTCGTCGGCGGCGTTGCCGGAGCCGCGCTCGGTTCTGCTTTGGGACCGGCGGGAAGCGTCGTCGGTGGGGTCGTCGGTGAAGCCGCCGGTCGTTACATCGGTGGTCTGGCCGGAAAGCACCTCTTCGGTTCGGGGAAAAAGCGCTCCTCGCTTCGTCCGTCACCACCCATCAAGAACACCTCGATGTCGAACGCGAGACGGCGGTCGAACCGACCGGCCAACGCCACGTTCTCGCCACCGCCGAGTTCGCGCGGTAACAGCAGTATCAACATCACCGAGGTCGCGCGGAACAGCACGACGCCCCCGGACCCCGACCGCCCACCGCGAACCAACCGCGCGAAGGCCAACAAGCAGAACCGCCAGCGCGAGCGAGTCGTGGAGAAGCGCGTCGAACGGCGTCCCGTGGAGACCCACGACGTAGACCGCAAAATCGAGGAGGCCAAGCAAGACGCGGTCCGCGAGATGGAACGGCGGCTCGGCCCGCGGCCGACGCCGTTCTGAGGTCGGCGCGGTCGGCTATCGACTCGGCGGGACTCCTCGGTCGGGTATCGGCTGAGGGTCCCGAGCGAGCCATCGACCGGCGGTCTGACGGCCGGGTATCGGCCACCAGTCCGCGACGGCCCGGCGGCCGACTATCGGCCGCCGGGCCGGGCGCTCCGGCCAGTGACCGAGGAGGCTATCTCCTCGGTCGCTACGACGGTTGGAAACGATACAGGGTGATATCGGCAATATTTATATTGTCTAAAGAATTCTCTATCGTCTCAAAAGACGCCTAAACGTGTCCGAATCCGGGGCGACATCGCCTCACGTCGGGCACGTCCCACGAACCGGACCTCCTCGACGCGACGCACAGCCAGCGAGACAGCCATTTTTCGTACGCCCTGCCGCGAGGCGGGCGAGTTCGATTTCAGACATGACCGGAAACACAGTCAACGGAGCGAAACTGACGGTACCGAACGTAGACGTAAACGGCGACGGCGAAATGGAGACGGGCGTCTTCGTGATGCGCGACGTGGAGATCGACTTCAGCGTCCGCACGGAGTTCGCCGTCGGCGGACGAGGAGGCGAAGCCAACACCGCCATCTCAGAGTTGGTTGGCGACGGCGAGTCCACTCGGAAGGGCATCCACCTCGATGCGGGGACCGGCGACCACGTCGTGGACATCTCCTTCTCGGGGTGGCGCGGGTCCGACGGCCAGTGGGGCGACACCGGCGACCCGACGGAACTCACGCCGAGCGACGCGACCGGCGAGGAGCCCGTCACCCAGATGCAGATGCTTGACCGGTACCTCTCGGTCGGCGAGGTCGATAGCACCAACCCGGCCGAACTGGAGGTCGGCCAGTACACCTCCGACGGCGTCTGGGACACCCCCGCGCTCGGCGTGGACCACCTCGATGTGGTGGTGAAAGGCCCGGAGAACGCCTACGCGACCGACCGCCCCTCGACGTACGACGGCACCATCACCTGCGTCGAGACGACCGACCTCTCGCGTCCGCTCGACGCGACGCGACGCAACGACTACTGAGCGTTCGATTTACCGATGACGGAAAGAGACCTCTACACCCTCACGATTCCGGCGGACAGCCAGACGAGTACCGGGACGAAAGCGCGGCGAAACACCAGTAAACGGGGACTCCTCGGCGGGGACACGGGTACCGTCGAGTCGCTCTCGACCGCGCCAGACCAACGCACCCTCCGCGGGCAGTTCCGCGGCCGGGACGCCGAACCGATGGCCGCCGAACTCGCGGAACTCTTCGAGGCCAGCGAGTTCGAGGCGGTGGCCTACTCCGCGGCCGAGTCGGCCCCGACGGCTTCGACGCCCGCCGACGGTTACTATACACCCGAAACCCTCGACGTGCGCCGACTCGACCCGCGAGCGGAGGGCGTCGTCGCCTTCGACGGCGCGATGACCCGCGTCGGCACGCGCGACTCCCACCGGCGCGCGGTCGAGACCGCCGTAGCGCAGGTCGAGAACGACTTCGGCAACGAGCAGACCGCACACGTCGGGATACCGAGCGCCGCGACCGACGTGCGCTGGTTCGACCCCGAGACGACCGCGACGGAACCTCCGGACGACGAGTTCGTGGAGACTCGCGCGGGCGAACACGGGAGCGTAGACGTGTACGACCTGCACGCGAGTAGCCTCTCGCTGGACGACCCGACGCTGGTCTACGACCTCCCCTACGTTGAGGAGGGCAAGACCGACCCGACCGTCTGGGACGACCGCGGCGCGAACTCGAAGTTCGACGAGGAGGGACTCCTCCAGTGGCAGCGCGCGTTCGTGACCGACCACGGGTTCGTCGGCAATCCCGTCTTGGACAACGGTCTCGTGCGGGTGCGATTGGACGAGAAGGCCGGTCTGAGCGTAGTCGAGTGGGAAGACGAGGACGCTTTGTGGGCGACGGTCGAGGTCGGTACGAGCGAGTGGTCGCTCTCGACGGCCACCGTGACTCGAATCGGACCTGCTCGAGTTGAGGCGCAGTGTCGATTCACGAAGAGCGGTCACGCCCGGAGTCCGTTCGCTCTCGACGTGCGACTTCCGCGCGGTTTCGAACGGCCGCAGTTGCTAGTCGCTGAGAGCGAGGAGCCGCCGACGCCGAGCGGATTGCAAACCCTGCTGAAGGCAACCGCTAATCAACAGGACTACAGTTCTCAGGTAGAGCAGGGACTGGTCGGTTGTGGAGAGGTGGCAAACTGATGACGTTGACGGTGTTAGAGGATTTCGAGTCGTCGCTGACAGACTGGAGCGGAGACGTGCAGCGGAAGACAAAATACGCACGAAGTGGAGCGTGTTCGGCGAAGAATAACGGCGACGAGGCCACCTTTACGCCATCAGAACTTGGAGTCGGAATTCAACCGAAACGAATCAAGGCGTGGTACTACGAGAAAAGTAGCAACACGGGTGGCGGAATTGCGGTCTACAATTCGAACGGAAACTACGAGGTTCGGGCAGGAACGACGAACCCGCAGTATAGTTCCGACCCGGAAAATATCGCTGGGGAAGGCGCGTACGGTGAGTGGATTGGAGTCGAATTCGACTTCGACTGGACTGCTGGTGAAGTGACCATCCGGTTCTACCGGTCTGGGAGCGCCGATATGTCAAAGACAATGAGTATGGCGGACGGTGGCGTTGATGTCGCAGAACTACGCCTCGACGGATATTACAACAATTCTAAAGACGTGACGAATATTTGGTGGGACGATATCGCGTACGAGGCGAGTTCACCCGCCGCCCCATCAGACTGCACTACATCATTATCAGATAACGATATCACGCTCTCTTGGATCGACAACAGCGTCAACGAATCAGGATTCCGAATCGAACGAAAGCGAGACGGTGGGTCGTTCAGCGAAATCACAACGGTCGGTGCTAACACAACTACATACACCGACAACGATCTCGCAGACGGCGAAACCTATGTTTATCGCGTCCAAGCCACCCACGCGTCGGCAAACCCATCGAATTACTCGAACGAAGCATCGGCGACGACAGCGCTTTCGGCTCCCACAGCAGTCGCCCAAACAGTGAACTCTCCGACTTCGATTACTGTCTCTTTCGAGGACACTACTGATAACGAAATTCACTACCGCATTGAAAAATGTGCCGACGATGGGTCGTGGACGTACGTCACCGACCTTACGCCGGACGACACTAGTCACCAGTTCACCGTTGCCAAGTCTGCCGACACGATTCAGTCGCGGGTACGCGCAGAAAGTGCTGACACGATTTCAGATTGGACAAAGAGCGCAACGATCTCGACGGACGGCTCGGAGCTGTCTGCAACCACAGCCAGCGACTCCCGAATCGACCTATCATGGGATGGAAAGCAGGACGCCGAGGAATACCATCTCTATCGTGCG
Organism: Halorussus salinus; assembly: GCF_004765815.2. Lineage (NCBI taxonomy): Archaea > Methanobacteriati > Methanobacteriota > Halobacteria > Halobacteriales > Haladaptataceae > Halorussus > Halorussus salinus. The sequence continues at coordinate 1,249,203 of NZ_ML974127.1, forward strand.
GAGTCCGTGAGCGGTAGTCTTGACGACTACCAACGCGTTGCAACCGTCACATCAGGAACGACTACGTATTCGGACACTAACTTGGAGAACGGAGAGCAATATTATTATCGGATCACACCGGTCTACGATGGAATCGAGGATGCTCCGAGTGAAGATGCTACGGCGACGACGACGGTTCCCGCGCCATCGGTGGACACGGTCGCTACACCTGCTGCTGACGAAGTCGTACTAGAGTACTCGCTGGCGGATGACTCGACGGACGGGACCGTCGAAATTTTGCGGTCGACTGATGGTACTATCGGGTCGTCTGTCGCGTCCATCTCTGACCTCTCTCAGATCAGTTACACGGACACGAGCGTTCTTGACGGGGAAAAATATCATTACACTATCCGTCGGAAGACCGACCACGCGTTTGCAGACTCTGGTCAGACAGCGGTCATGACTGTCCTCCCCGCCCCGACCAGTCTCGCTGTCAATGCCGTCGACAGCGACCAAGCCGATGTCTCTTGGACCACCAATCACGACTACGGCAACCAGCGCGTCGAACTGAAACCGACCGACGACTCGACGTGGACGAACGACTCCGGCGAACTCTCGAAGTCCACTGAGTCGTACACGACCAGCGACCTTCTCGACGGCGAGGAGTACGACCTGCGCGTCGTCGCGTACACCGAACACGCCGAGACGGAGGACCAGTAATGCCCGTCAGATTCACTACCGAACTCCCCGACGCGAGCATCGACACGCTCGACGACAGCACCGAGGACGAAATCACGGTCGAGTGGACCGACGTAATCGACTACGGCCAATACGAAATCGAGTACAGGCAGTCGAGCGCGTCGGCGTGGCTCGACGGCCCGACCGTGAGCCAGTCCACGACGACCGCGACCGTTACCGGTCTCGAAGATGGCGAGGAGTACGAGTTCCGTCTCCGGACGACGACCGAACACGTCACCGGCTCGTGGGCGACCGCGAACGTCGTCACGGACTTCCCGGCCCCGACGACGCCCACCGCAACCCTCTCCGAGAGCGCGCCGAAGACGACCATCGACCTCTCGTGGGGCGACGTTTCCGACAACGAGGACGGCTTCCGGGTCCTCCGGAGTCGGGAGTTCGACTACGGCTGGGGACCGTTCCAGCAGGTCGCCGACCTCTCCGTGAACGCCACGAGCCATACCGACGACACCTGCTCGCCGAGCAACACGTACCGGTACAAAATCGAGGCGTACACCGAGGACGGCAGTAGCCGGAGCGCCGCGACCGAAAGCGTCACCACCGACGCCAGCGGCGAGCCGCGAACTCGAACCGATGCGAACGGGTGGACCGTCGAGGTCGAACACGAGAGCGGTCGGACGCTCCGACCGAGGCTCCTCGATAATCCGACGTTCCGGCCCGCGCTGAACGACTACCCCCGAATCGAGATTCCGGTGCCCCGCGACGAGAAGTGGCAGTCGGAGGGCTTCGAGGAGGCGACCCTCTCCGTCTGGCAGGATGGCCGTATCCTGCCAATCGACACGCTGGTCGAGGTCCGCGTCGAGGACGACCGTGCGGTCTTGGTCGGCCGGGGCGGGTCGGAACTCGGTCAACGTGTCCAGACGGAGTACGACAACACCGAGGCGCACGTCGCGGCCAGAGAACTGGTCCAGCAGGAGACTGGTTATACGCCGAACGTAGACGACCCGTCGTCGGGCATCACCGAGACGAGGATGCAGTCTGGCGCGACCACTCAGGAGTTCGAGGATAGCATATCACCGGACGCTACCGACCCGTATCACGTCACAGATGGGAGGGTCGAAACGCTCCAAACGTGCTATCTCGGAAATTGGGGCGACTGGGATTGGGAGGTGGGTAGTTACAGGACTGGCTCGGACTGGAACGCGACGAGTGACCGAAAAGACGACGTAGCCGAGGTGTTCGCTCTCGACGCGCACTATGCGTCCGTCGAGTTCTCGTTTACGCCCGAATACGACGTGCCAGCGGGGTCGGTCCAGCCGTTCGTGCGCTGGGGGAATCCTGACGGAATAATCACCGACGGTCACGAGTTGTCGGTCGTGTTCGACGGAACTGACGTTCCCGAGACCGAGCTACTTCACTTCGCGGATGGATTCGGATTGGCAGAGCAATGGAAGTGGTTCGAGTTTCCCGAGCCGCGTTATGGACTGACAGCCGGAGAGACGTACACACTTCGCATCAGTATCGATGTGGGATCGAAAGAAGAACTTGGCAATGACGATCCTCACGTAGATGTCCTCGGTTGCCGTGACGCCCGATTCGAGTACACCGACGACAATAGCGTAGACGAGAACCACGCTCTCTCCGGTCCGGAGACGTATCCCGACGCTCAAGAAGTCGAATTCTCGGCGGTATCGTCGGTCTTCAACGTAACCGGCGGGAGAATCGAGGGGACCTGGACCGACACGTCGAACGGCCAGTCGGTCGCGTTGAGCAACGACGACGGAACCAACTGGACTGCCGGCTCCAACACCACCACTTTCGGGACGAAGTTCGCTGACTCTGGTTCGTCTATCGCGTGGCGAACGACCCTCGGTCGGCACGGGACACAGAGCGGCGTGACTCCGACGACCGGATTCAAACCACAGGCAATCGAGTCGTTCACCCTCTACGCCGACCTCGAAGACACGCCGGTCCTCGACGGACAGACGTACGACGGGGCGCTCGCGGACGTACTGAAACAGATCGCGGACTACGGCAACTTCGTCTGGGAACTGCAACGCGACCAGCAGAAGGGCTGGTCTATCGAGTGGACCCAACCCGGCCAGCGGACCGCCGAGTCCGACGAAGGCATTGCAGACTACTCGGTGTCGAAGTCGGTCGAAAAAGCCTACGAGAAGGTCGTCGTCAAGGGTGCGGCTCAACCGATTCGTGCCGAGGAGTTCACCGCGGACCACGGACAGTGGACCGGCCTCGACCACCGGCAACTCGTCCCGGCGACCGAAATCGTCCGGAATCCGAGCGACGGAACGACCTACGAACTCGGCAACGACTACGAACTTGACCGCTCGAAGGGTCGCGTGAAGACCCTCTCCAGCGGAGGGATGTCCGACGGGACGACCTACGAGATAGACTATCGCTACAAAACCGAAGGTAGCTACACCTCGAAAGACGCCGACAGCGACCCCGACACGCTGGTCAAGACGATAGCGAACGTCACGTCGAACCGCGGGTGCGAACAGGCCGCGCTCTACCTCGTCCAGCGGCTACAGAATCCCGTGTGGAACGCGAGTGTGACGCTCCCGAAGGCGGCGGCCGGGCGCTCGCTCGTGGATGACCTCGCGTTGGAGGACTTGCCGACGAACGGCAACGGGATGGAGATACGCTCGCTCGAACAGACTCCCCGACAGGTGACGTTAGAACTCGGGAGCCGGAAGTCCGTCAGCGACCTCGTGAGCGACCTGAACAGTCGGGTCAACAGCGTCGCCGACCGGGTGTAAGTCGGAGGTCCGAAGGGCGGACTGCGAGCGAGCAGTCCCCGCTCCGGGCGCTACTCCTTCAGATGTAGGTTGTTCACTTGCGCGCCGAAGTTGGCGAACGCCGGGTCCACGATGTCGGGGATGTACCCCCCGAACTTCGCGGTGTTGAGCGGCCAGCGGAACTTCGCGTAGTCGCGCAGGATGTAGGGCATGTCGAGGTAGATCTTCTCGACGGCCCGCGCTGTCGTCCTGTTGCGCTCCTCGGCGTCCATCGTCGTCCGGGCCTGCGCGAGGAGGTCGTCGGAACTCCCGCCGTAGAGTCCGTACGCGGTCGAGTTGTACATGAACGAGTCCGAGTTTCCGTCAGTCGAGTGGTCGTCGGCGTTGTCGCTGTGGAAGAAGGAGTAGGCCGAACTGCCGAACGGACCGGTGCCGCCCCAGCCCATCGGGTACATGTCGAAGTCCTCCTGATAGTAGACTCTGGAGGTCATCGTGTTGAACGACAGGGCCTGAGTCTTCACCGGGATGCCGACCGACTTCAGGTTGTTCACCCACCGCTCGATGGCCTTGGCCTCTTTCGGACCCTGCTTGGGCGGGTCGATGAACATCGTGATGGCGTCGCCGTCCATCGTCTGCGGGATGGTCTGGCCGTCGACGCGAAGCTCTCGGTCCGCGCCGTCGTGGTCGCGCAGGACCTGCGACTGGACCGGGCCGAACGAGTAGTCGTACTTCGATTCGGACTGGCTCGCGCTCACCCCCGAGAGGCTACCGGGGTAGTCCTTGCCGACGTAGGTCCCCGACGACCCGTCCACGACGGTGCCCTCGGTCAGGAACGTCCGGACGCCCTCGACGTTCGGCGTCGGTCCCTCGTTCGCCGACCGGAAGTCGAAGGCGTTGGTCGCGGGATGGGTCAGCATCTGGTCCTCGCCAGCGAACTGGAAGTCCGGTCGGGGCTTGGGATAGCCGTTCGACTGCACGAAGTCGCCCTTCCAGACGTAGCCGTTCATCAGGCGCTGGACCCAGAAGTAGTCGTCGTACATGAACGCGACCGCCTGCCGGAACGCCACGTCGTCGAGCGGTTTGCGCCGCAGGTTGAACGCGTAGTACGAGAATCCGCTGTCGGTCCCGTTGACGAGGCTCATCCCGTCGTTCTGTTTCACCTGCGGAATCTGGGCGGTCTTCATGCTCCCGTAGTGGGTGTCGATGTTCCCTTGCAGGAACGCGTTGGTCATCGCCGTCTCGCTCCCGAACACCTTGTAGTTCACTCGGTCGATGAAGGGGCCGCCAGCCCGGAGTTGGTCGTGGTTCTGCTTCCACTCCAGCGTGCTGAGGGTGTCGTAGTAGTACTCGTTGTCGAAGACGACCTGCATCGAGGTCGCGGGTTCGAACTGGGTGAGTCGTCCCGGACCGAGTCCGACCGGCCCGTTGTCCGGGTTGGCCGCCATCGGGTCGTACTGCTGGTAGTCCTTGCCCTCCCACTTGTGCTGTGGCAACAGCGGAATCTGTAGCTGTTCGGACGCCCAGACGCCGACCGGTTGGCTCAGCTTCAGGTGGAAGTCCCAGTCGTCGCGCGAGGACTCCTCGATGGACTCCATCGGCGACACCGCCGCGGCGTAGTTGCCCGGCTGGTTCTCCATGTAGTAGCGATACGTGAACAGCACGTCCTCGGCGGTGAACTCCTCGCCGTCGTTCCACGTCAGCCCCTCCCGCACGTCGAAGTACACGTCGGGTTGGGCGTTCTGGCCCGAGGTGTTCTCGACGGTCCAGTCGGTGAAGACGTTCGGTCGGACCTCGCTGGTCACGGGGTCCAAGGTGGTGCCCGCCTCGTACACCCTATCGACCGCGACCGACGAGTAGACCGACCCGAGCGTGAGGATGTTCGGCGTATCCGGCTTGGCGCTCATCCCGTAGACCAGCGTCCCGCCGGTCGGCACGTCGCCCCCCGACTGGCCGCCCTCGGACTGGCCCTCCTCGGTGGTCGTCTCCTGTGATTCCTGTCTATCGCCCAATTCCCTCGCCGCGCTCGGTCCCGCCAGCGACACCGCGACGGCTCCCGCCCCACTCGCCTTCAGGAATCTGCGTCGAGTCTCCGTGTGTTTCTCTGCGTCGGTATGCCTTCCCGGCATAAAACAAATGGACAATAATGATAGTTGTAAGGTTACTGGTTAGAACGGCTCTCTCGGGAGTTTGGATGAGTCTCGTTTCGTGACAGAGAAATGGTAGCCGAGGATTCGAGGTGAGTGGTGAGTCGGGGCCTCCTCAATTACGAAATGACTCGGGTGCGAGAGCGCGGTGCTGTGCGAGTGGGATGATTTGTTCGAGACTGAAACTACCTCCGCTGTTCGGTTCACGCCGGGTACGGTTCGGGCGAGTTCGTCAGTCGAGGAGACTCCTCTGTCAGATGCAGAATTGGCGAAAAACGGGGTTGCCAGAGTCGAAGCGCCGAGCGCGAAAAATCGGGAAAGCGCGAATCTACGTGTTGACTTCGGATTCGCCGATGACCGCCGTCTTGTCACTACCAGATGCGTGCCAAATGACCTTCACAGTGTCTCCGTTGGCGAAGGTGCTACTGTTGATAGTGAGGGTGTCACCGGCAGTAATGTCACTGCTTGGGAAGCTACTGTTAACGCTTCCACTGTTATCTACGAGTTTTCCATTACCGTAGACATTCTGTCCACCGACAGAAACGTTCACTTGGTCAGCAGTAACGGCGTCACCGCCGTCGTGAACCACATCTACTGTGATATTACCACCGTTCTCACTGTAATCGAACGTGAACGTCGCGCTCGGACTCGCCTGACTCACACGGTCACCGAGGCCGAGGACGAACGTTCCGATGACGGCCGCCAGAATCACCGTAATCGCCACCATCAGGATGACGCCGATGACCGGCGAAACGGCGTCTTCGTCACTGAATAGGTTTTTGAGATTCATTCTCAGAGCGACACCTCGGACTCGCCGATGACTGCCGTTTTGTCGCTACCAGAGGCAGACCAGATGACTTTTACAGTGTCACCGTCGTCAATCTGGTTGTTATCCTCTTGGATGTTGAGCGTATCGCCAGCGGTGATTTTGTCTGCACTCCAACTGCCAGAGTTAGATAAATCGACGAAATCACCATCGGCGGCGTATCCGTTTGTACCGTTCCATGCGAGATTGCTCGCAATTTGAACGGTGAGTTGGTCGGTGTTGACGCCGTCACCGCCATCGTGAGTAATGTTCACGTAATCACCGTTGGTGGCACCAGTGGTACCGTAATTAAAGCTAAACTGTGCGTTCGGACTCGCTTGACTCACTCGGTCACCGAGACCGAGGACGAACGTTCCGATGACGGCCGCCAGAATCACCGTAATCGCCACCATCAGGATGACGCCGATGACGGGACTGACCGCGCCGTCGTCTTCGAAGAGTGCTTTGAGGTTCATGTTTCGTATGTCTCCGTTTTCCGGCACGTTATCATCCGTGAGAAGTGGCCACATCCTTTATTGTACCGACAACGTATGGGACAGTTGTCGGCGGGGGACCGCCAAAGCCGCCCCGGACCGGCACTTCTCGTCAAATGACACGTGCTTAGTTCCGACGTTCGTAGTCCCCCTATATAAATACTTGCTTACTTGAAAACAGAATTATAGGCACTGATACTTCGTGTAATATTACACTGACAGCTCCCGTATAAGTGCGGCGTTTCGGAAACGCTCAGATTTAAGACTTCTCGCTCGAACGTAACGACCAGATGAGCCAGCAAGTCACTCCGGAGACGCTTCGGTCCGCGCTTCAGTCGCTGGCCGCCCGGCTCGGCAAGACGCCGACCGTGGTGGACATGCACGAGGAGGGCGCGTATCCGCCGGAGCGGTATCAGGAGGTCTTCGGGGGTTGGAACGAGGCGCTGGAGGACGCCGGGTTGGACCCCGACGAGATGGGGAGCAAGCGCATCCCCGACCGGGAACTGCTGGCCGAACTCCAGCGGCTCTACACCGAACTGGGCGAACCCCCGACCCAGCGCGACATGACCGAGCGCGGCGAGTACTCGAACCGAACCTACCAGCTCCGGTTCGGCAGTTGGTCGAACGCGCTCCGGGAGGCGATGCTCGACACCAACGACGGCATCTCCGAGCGGGAACTCCTCGCGGAGATAGAGCGCCTCGCCGACGAACTCGGGCGCGCACCCAAGGCCGCCGAGATGGACGACCGCGGCCAGTACGCCCCCGTGACCTACCACCGACGCTTCGGGTCGTGGCGACGGGCGCTGACCGAGGCGGACTTGGACGGCGTCTCCGACGACCGCACCGGCGACTGAGTTTCTCGTTCTACTGGCCGCTTCCGAACTCCTCGTAGGAGATGGACCCTCGGTTCACGATGGCCTGTTCGGAGGGCACGGCACCGTCCGGCGGGTCGCCCTCCACGTCGCCGGGTTCGCCGCAGACGATTCGCGCTATCATCCCGAGCGTCTTGTGCGGGATGCAGAAGTAGTCGTAGGTGCCCTGCACCTCGAAGGTGTAGCTGAACGTCGCGCCCTGCTCGGCGAGGATGCCGCTGTTCCACGGTTCCGCGTCGTTCGGGATGCGGGTGACCTCCGCGCCGCCGTTCCCTTCGGCGTAGGCCGTCGAGGAGTGCGCGCCCGCTTCGTTGACCCACTCGACGGTGGTCCCCGGTTCCACGAACAGGCCGATGGGGTCGAAGTAGTACTCGCTCCCCTCGGTTATCATCGCGACCTGCGACGTGCCGCCGCCCTGCGCACCGCCCCCGGCAGTGGTCGCGGTCCCGCCCTCACCGCCCGCTCCCTCCTCGGTCGTCCCACCCGTCGTCGTCCCGTCCGCCGTCGTCTCGCCCGCGTCGGTCTCTTGACCGCCCCCGGTCGGCGCGGAACACCCTGCGAGACCCGCGAGTCCACCCACCGAGAGCGCGCTCCCCCACTTGACGAACGCTCGTCGTTTCATAGCGTTGGTACTACGGATTCGACGGGCAAAACGGGTTCGGCCAGCGCGAGGGTCGCGGACGGCTCGGCGGGGAGTTCGACTCTACTATCGAATATCGACGGCGAACCGCCTCACCGAATCTCGACGGCAAACTGCCTCACCGAATCTCGACGGCGAACCGCCTCACCGAATCTCGACGGCAAACTGCCTCACCGAACTTCGATGGTGACCGCGCCGCGCTCGCGGTCCGCGCGCTCGACCAGTCGGTCGATGCGCTCGTCCATCTCGGGGTGGGTCGAGAGGAGCCGCGTCAACTCCTCGCGCTCCTCACTGTGGACGCGAAGCGGCGAGGAGAGTTCGAGTCGCGGTTCCGTCGCGCGTTTTATTTTCTGGAGGGCACGGGCGAGCGCGAGCGGGTCGCCCGTGACCGCGGCCGCGCGGTCGTCGGCCGCGTACTCGCGCCTGCGGGAGTGCGCGAGCATGACGAGCGTGAGCGCGACGAACCCGACCATCACGACCTGTCCGACGCGGTTGCGGAGCGACGAGACCGGCGCGAGCGCGTCGGCGGGCGGTCGCCCCCGGAACCAGTCGAGCGCGCGGCGCAGGCCCGACCCGACGAGGACGACGGGAAGCGCGACGAGGACCGCGACCCAGACCAGCGACTGCCCGGTGCTGTAGGCCAGCGTCTGCACGAGGCTGTCCTTGCTTTCGAGGTGCGCGAGTTCGTGAGCCAGCAGGGCTTCGAGTTCGTCGGCCGACAGCAGGAAGAACACCGACCGGTCGAGGACCACCACGCCGTCCCGAACCCCGCCCAGCGCCATCGCGTTCGGCGCGCCCATCCGGCCGACGACGAGTCGCGGGCGGGAAACGTCCATCTCCTCGGCGAGGAGGTCGAGTCGGCGATGTAGCTCCGGCGCACGCGCTCGCGGGAGGTCGGTCGCCTCGACCCGCGAGAGGAGTCCCGCCGTGCCGAATCGGTAGCTCAGGTAGCCCAACAGGACGGTCAGGCCGGTCGTCCAGAGGACGACTTCCAGCAGGTCGGCGCGGGCGAGCCAGACGAGCGCCAGTAGCCGGTAGCCGAGGTACGCGACGGTCGCGTAGACGACCAGCACGACGAGACCGACGAGTGCCATCAGGACGCGGAGGCCGACGCGACGCATGCGTGGCGCTTCGGCCGGTAGGGGCAAGGAGATGACGGTCTCGGCGGTCCGGCGGGACTGACAGAAGGCAAAGCTATTGTATCGTGGTCGCCCGTATTTCGATATAATGACTACCGAGCAGCGCGAGCGGGGGTTCGACCACGCGTCGGTCGAACCCAAGTGGCAACGCGAGTGGGACGACGCCGACGTGTTCCGAATCCCGGACAGCGCCGAGGACCCCGAGTACGTGCTGGCGATGTTCCCCTACACCTCCGGGAACCTCCACATGGGCCACGTCCGCAACTACACCATCACCGACGCCTACGCCCGCTTCGAGCGCCTCCGCGGCGAGAACGTCCTGCACCCGATGGGGTGGGACTCGTTCGGCCTGCCCGCCGAGAACGCCGCCGAGGAGCGCGACACCAACCCCCGCGACTGGACGCTCGACTGCATCGACTCGATGAAAGAACAGCTCAAAGCGATGGGCTTTGGCTACGACTGGGAGCGCGAGGTCACGACCTGCGACCCCGACTACTACCGGTGGAACCAGTGGCTGTTCAAGCGGTTCCGCGACGAGGAGTTGGTGGAGCGCCAGAGCGCCGAACTGAACTGGTGTCCCTCCTGCGAGACCGTGCTGGCCGACGAACAGGTCGAGGAAGGCCCCGAGGGTGCCGAGATTTGCTGGCGGTGTGACACCCCCATCGAACAGCGCGAGATGGACCAGTGGTTCTTCACCATCACCGACTACGCCGACGAACTGCTGGAGTCGCTGGAGCAACTGGACGACTGGCCCGCCAACGTCCGGGAGATGCAGCGCAACTGGATCGGCCGCCAAGAGGGCGACAGCGTGGCCTTCGAGATTCCGGGCTACGGCGACGTGGACATCTTCACGACGCGACTCGACACCATCCACGGCGCGACGTTCTTCTCGCTGGCCCCCGGCCACCCCGTCGCGCAGGAAATCGCCGAGGAGAACGAGGAAGTCGCCGAGTACATCCACGAGGCCGAACACGCGGACGAGGACGACCTCGACGTGACCTCGGGCGTCTTCACCGGCGAGTACGCGGTCAACCCCGCGACCGGCGACGAGATTCCCGTCTACGTCGCCGACTACGTGCTGACCGACGTGGGCACCGGCGCGCTGTACGCCGTGCCCGGCCACGACGACCGGGACCACGAGTTCGCCGAGGCCCACGACATCCCCATCGAGCAGGTCGTGAAACCGGCCCCGGACGCCGAGACCGACCCCGAGGAGGTTGACGTACAAGAGGAGGCCTACACGCCCGACGGGGTGCTGGTCAACAGCGGCGAGTACGACGGCCTGACCAGCGAGGAGGCCCGCGAGCGGTTCGTCGATGAGTTCGACGGCGACCACCGCACCGAGTACAAACTCCGGGACTGGGGCATCTCGCGCCAGCGGTACTGGGGCACGCCCATCCCGATGATTCGCTGTGACGACTGCGGCCACGTCCCGGTGCCCGACGAGGACCTGCCGGTCGAACTGCCCGAGTTCGTCCACACGACGGGGAACCCGCTGGACGCCGCCGACGAGTGGAAGCGCGTCGAGTGCCCCGACTGCGGCGGCGACGCGGTGCGCGAGACCGACACGATGGACACCTTCGTTGACTCGTCGTGGTACTTCCTGCGGTACGTCTCGCCGGACCTCGAAGACGCACCCTTCGACACCGAGCGCGCGAGCGACTGGATGCCGGTGGACCAGTACGTCGGCGGCATCGAACACGCCGTGATGCACCTGCTGTACGCCCGGTTCTTCACGAAGGTCGTGGACGACATCGACCTGCTGGAGGGCGTCCGCGAGCCGTTCACCGACCTGACGAATCAGGGGATGGTGCTGGGTGCGGACGGAAACAAGATGTCCAAGAGCAAGGGCAACGGCGTCTCGCCCCAGCGCATCATCGACGAGTACGGTGCCGACACCGCCCGCCTGTTCATCATGGAGGCGGCCCAACCGGAGAAGGAGTTCGCGTGGAGCGAGGAGGGCGTCCACTCCGCCCACAACTTCCTTCAGAACGTCTACCGACTGGCCGACGAGTTCGCCCGAGGCGAGGTCACGGCGAGCGCGAGCGACGACTCGGCGAGCGAGAGCGACGCCGCAGTCGCCGACTACGTGTCACGGGAAATCGACGCGACGGTCGCCACCGCGACCGACGAGTTCGAGGAGTTCCGGTTCAACCACGCGCTCCAAGCGGTCCGCGAGCAGATTTCGCTCCTGCGGCGCTACCGGGAGTACACCACGCCCGACGAAGCGACCTTCGAGCGCGGACTGGTGACGGCCGTGAAGCTCCTCGCGCCGGTCGCGCCCCACCTCGCCGAGGAGGTCTGGGAGCGACTGGGCCGGGACGGACTGGTCGCCGAGGCCGACTGGCCCGCCGCCGACGCGCCCGAGAACTACGATGTGGAGCGCCGCCTCGTGGAGAACACCCGCGAGGACGTGCGCGACATCGTGGACACCGTGGGCATCGAGGACCCCGAGACCGTCACGCTCGCGGTCGCCCCCGAGTGGAAGCACCGCGCCCACGAGGTCGCCGCGAACGCCGACGGCAACGTCGTCGGGACGGTCATGGGCGACGAGCAGTTGCGCGAGGTCGGCGAGGAGGCCGCCGACTTCGCCAAGGACCTCGCCGCGCGCTCCGAGGCGCTGGACGAGCAACTGTCGCCCGAGCGCGAGCGCGCCGCCCTCGAACGCGCCGCGTGGCTGTTGGAACGGGAGTTCGGAGCCAGCGTGGTCGTCCAGAGTGCCGACGAAGCCGACGACCGACTGGCGAGCAAGGCCGAACCGGGTCGGCCCGCAATCGACATCGAAGAGTAGTCGAGTCGCGCGTTCTCTTTCGTCTCTTTCTGCGGTGATAGCCGACCGACGACGGGCAGACGCTCGGTTCGACTCCTCGGTCCGGCGCGTGCGGCGCGGGCCTCGTGCCCGCGCCCATTCGCGCGAGGGACGACTGAACGAGTCCCCGAAGGGGACGGAGTGAGGGAGGAGGTTGGGGAGGTGTGAGGCACACGCTCGACGCCACAGTCCACCAGCAGACGCTTGGCTCCGCAGACTATCAGGCGGATAAAGGGGCCGCCCGCTCGCGGGCCGTAGGGCCGTGGTCGCCTCAGCGACCGCTCTCCGAAGTGAACGAAGTGAACGGAGGAGATGTCGCTGAGCGACCGCGAGCGGGCGGGGGCTTTCGGGGTGTTCTTCTGGACGGTCTCGGCGGTGGTTCAGTCGGGGCGAACTGCGGTTCGAGGAGACGAACATCCGCGACTCGAACTCCAACACCACTGAGTACCAAGCTTCTTTACGACTCGCTAAAACTTCGAGTCATGGACCAACCCACCGCGACCCAGCGTTGCGAGCGCGTCCTCGACGCGGTTAGCTCGGCGGTCGTCGCCGACGAGGAGTTCCTCGAAACCGTCCTCACCGGCATCCTCGCCCGCGGGCACGTCCTGCTGGAAGACGTGCCGGGGACGGGCAAGACCCTGACCGCGCGGTCGTTCGCCGACGCGCTCGGCCTCTCCTTTTCGCGCATCCAGTTCACGCCCGACCTGCTTCCGGCCGACATCACAGGGTCGAACGTCTACGACGAGGGGACCGGCGAGTTCGAGTTCTCGCCCGGCCCGGTCTTCGCCAACGTCGTCCTCGCCGACGAGATAAACCGCGCGCCGCCCAAGACTCAGGCCGCGCTACTGGAGGCGATGGGCGAGGGGCAGGTCACGGTGGACGGGACGACTCACGACCTCCCGACGCCGTTCTTCGTGCTGGCCACGCAGAACCCCGTCGAGCAGGAGGGCACCTTCGGCCTGCCGGAGGCCCAGCGGGACCGCTTCATCGTCAAGACGACGATGGGGTATCCGGAGTTCGAGGGCGAGCGCGAGCTGGTGGACCGGCGCGCGGACCGGACCGCCAAGGCTCCGAGCGTCGGGTCGGTCGTGGAGGGCCGGGAGGTCGCGGCCATCCAGCGCGTCCTCGAATCGGTCCGCGTGGACGGGAAGCTTCGGGACTACGTGGTCGCGCTCGGCCGCGCGACCAGAGCGGACGACCGGGTGGCGGTGGGCGTCTCTCCTCGGGGCATCCAGCGACTCTTCGAGGCGGCCCGCGCCAGCGCGGTCGTCTCGGGCCGGGACTACGTGGTCCCCGACGACGTGAAGCGCGTCGCCGAACCGACGTTCGCCCACCGCCTCGTGCTGACAGACGAGGCGAGCGTCCGCGGCACGGACCCGAGCGCGATAGTCGCTGACGTGCTGGACCGCGTGGAGGTCCCGGCCGTGAAGTCGGCACGATAAGGTCCCGTCCGTGAAGTCTGCGCGCTGAGGGTCACGAGGAGGTCCCTTGATTCGCTCCCCGAACGTCATCGGGAGCGTTCCCGGCCCGCGACAATCGCCCGAGGAGCCTTGCCCCCGCGACCGAATCGCCCCGGCATGGTCGAGAAGGCGAGACGCGCGCCGGTCGGAGACGACGAACCGGACGCCGAGAGGGACTTCGGAGCAGACGAGGAGAACGCCGACCGCGAGTGGGAGATTCTGGCCCGCGAGGAGGCCGACTCGCAACCGCGCTACGTCGGCACCGTCCGGGCCGAGGACGCCGAGGCCGCTCACGAGGAGGCCACCCGACTGTTCTGCTGGTACGACCACGAGATCTTGGTCTGCCCCGCGAGCGCGATTCGGCGGTTCTCGGCGGACGCGGTGGCGTCGTCGGAAGGCGAATCCGCGGCGGCGGTGCCGGAGTCGGGGACCGAAGGCCGGACGCACGAGCTATAATTTACTGTCTTTACTGTTGGTTTAGTTGTGTTATCCGTGAGTGTAGATATGTCTCGGGTGCCGGAATCTGACTGACCGACTCTCCGGACCTGTTCGTGCCGTCTCCTCTGGAACCGTTCGTGCCGTCTTCTCTGGAACTGCAACCGAATTGCACCGTGACCGCGACAGCAACGGCGACTGCGACAGCAACGGCGACTGCGACAGCAACGCCGACTGCGACAGCAACGGCGACCGCTATTATCGCCGACTCCTCGGAGTCACCACAACCGCGACTGCACTGCAACCGCGACCGCCCTGCACAGCACCGCGACCGCCCTGCACAGCACCGCGACCGCGCGGCCCCGCGACCGCACCGTAACCGCGCCCCCGTACCTCCCCGCTTGCTCGGGCACGAGGCCCTCGCGGCGCGTCCTGTCGTCGTCGGAGATGCGCGCTCTCGGTCCCGTCGCCCCGGCGTGCGGTCCAAAATTTAAGCCACCACCGGTCCACGGTAGCGTATGACGCATGACTGTTCGTTCCTCTCGGACCTCGACCTCTCCGGCGAGGTCTCCTTCGGCGACTCGGTGCGCGAGAGCCACGCCGCGGACTTCGGCGCGGAGGAGCGCGGCGAGGGCGTCGTCCCCGACGCCGTGGTCTGGCCCGAATCGACCGCCGACGTGGCGGCCGTCCTCCCGGCGGCCGACGAGCGCGGGGTGCCCGTCACGCCCTACGCCGCCGGGACGAGTCTGGAGGGCAACGCCGTGCCCGCCCACCGCGGCGTCAGCCTCGACCTCTCGCGGATGGACGCCGTGCTGGACGTTCGCCCCGACGACTTCCAAATCGACGTGGAACCGGGATTACTGGGCGCGCAGGTGGACGAAGCGGTCGCCGAAGAAGGACTGTTCTTCCCGCCGTTGCCCTCCTCGGGCGACATCTCGACCGTCGGCGGGATGATAGCCAACGACGCCTCGGGGATGAAGACGGTCAAGTACGGCGAGATTTCCGACTGGGTGCTGGCGCTGGAGGTCGTTCTGGCCGACGGCTCCGTGATTACGACCGGGAGCAGGGCCGCGAAGACCTCCAGCGGCTACAACCTCACGGACCTGTTCGTCGGGAGCGAGGGCACCCTCGGCGTCGTCACGCGCGCGACGCTCGAACTCGCTGGCCGACCCGAACAGATTCGGGGCGCTCGCGCGCTGTTCCCGTCGCTGGACGACGCCGCCGAGGCGGTCTTCGACGCCGTGCGCTCGGGCGTGGACGTGGCGACCATCGAACTCGTGGACGCCGATTCGGCGCGGATGGCCAACGCCTACACCGGCACCGACTTGCCCGACGTACCGATGGTCTTCCTCGAATTCCACGCGAACCACGGCGTCGAGCGCGAAATCGAGTTCTGCGAACGACTCTTCGCGGACCACGACTGCCAGCGGTTCGAGACGGCCGCGGACGACGACGCGATGGACGACCTCTGGCGGGCGCGCAAGGACCTCGCGTACGCCATCCAGTTGTGGGACCCCGACCTGACCGCGCTCCACCCCGGCGACGTGACCGTGCCCATCAGCGCGTACCCCGAGATGGTCCGGTTCGTCAAGTCGCTCGCCGACGACCGGGACCTGCTGGTCCCCTGCTTCGGCCACGCGGGCGACGGCAACCTCCACTACTCCGTGCTGGTGGACGAGGAGAACGACGCCGAAGTCGAGCGCGCTCACGACCTCTACGCCGCCACCGTCGAGAAGGCCATCGACCTCGGGGGCACCGCGACGGGCGAACACGGCGTCGGTCTCGGCAAGCGCGAGTTCCTCGAAAGCGAACACGGTCCCGAGAGCGTCGAGGCGATGCGCCGCCTGAAGCGCGCGTTCGACCCCCGAGACACCCTGAATCCGGGGAAGATATTCCCCGAGACGGTAGACGGCGAGCGGGTGCGACTCGGCGAATCCGACTGAGCGCGATTCGTTCGGCGTCGAAGCGAGTACACTTATCACTCGCCTGCCACTCGCTTTTCGTATGACCGCCGACCTCGTTCCGACCCGCGACGTTCGCCGCGAGAACCTGACCGGCACGCTGTTCGCCGGACTGGGCCGCGGCCCGCACCCCGGCGTCCTCGTCGTCCACGGGTCGGGCGGTGGCGGCGGCTACGAACGACGCTACGCCCGCCGACTCGCCCACCACGGCTACACCGCTTTCTGCGTCGAGTACTTCGACGCTCCCGGCCGCCCCGACGCGCTGGACCGCATCCCGCTGTCGTACTTTGGCCGGGCCGTCGAGTGGCTCCTCGGCCAGTCGGAAACCGACGGCCAACGGGTCGGCGCGGTCGGCTTCTCGCGCGGCGGCGAGGCCGCGATGCTGACCGGCGCGCACTTCGAGGGCGTCGGCGCGGTCGTCGCCTACTCCGCCAGCGGCTACGCGTTCCCCGCGCCGACGTGGATGCCCGGCGTCGAGGTCGAAGGTCCGGCGTGGACGCGCGACGGCGACCCGGTGCCCTACCTCCCGGTGGACGAACTCGTCGAGGAGGAACAGGACGGCTTCGAGGACGTGGTGGAGAACGAGGACGTGGACGCCTCAACCTCCGCGGTGGCGAACGCGACCGACGAGCAACGCCGCCGAGCGACGATTCCGGTCGAGCGAATCGACGGCCCGGTCCTGCTCGTCTCGGGCGGCGAGGACGCCATCTGGCCCTCTGCGGACCTCTCGCGGGTCGCCACCGACCGCCTCGACGCCAGCGACCACTCGTGGCGCTACGACCTCCTCGTCCATCCGGACGCGGGACACGCGATTCGGACGCCCTACCGGTCCGGCGGCGGGAGCGCCCCCGAGGAGGCTTCCGCCGCCGGGCCGGACCCCGACGCCGACCACCGACTCGGCGGGACCCGCCGAGCGAACGCCCGCGCCGCGGCCGAGGCGTGGCGGGTCGCCCTCGACTACCTCCGGCGGGGACTCCGGAGCGACGAGGAGTCGTAGGACCGCTTCGTGACTCCCCGCTACCGGTCCCGCTTTCGGACGGCGCGCCACAGGACTGCCGCCAGTAGCACCGCGCCAGCGACCCCCGCCGCGGCGGGACCGACGGCGTGGCGCTCGGTCGCGTCGCGGTACTCGGCCGGGACCTCCTCGGCCCGCTCCATCCGGAGGTACTGGTCGCTCCCGGCTGTCCGAATCAACTCCTCTTGCCACGCCGGGAACGCGTCGGGGACCGCCGCGGGGGCCACCAACCGCGGGCGCTCGGCGCGGTAGGCGGTGCCGCCGTAGACGACGACGCACTCGTCGGCCGCCCGGACGTTCCGGTACCAGTCCACGTCGGTCCCGTAGGGCAGTGGCACGACGACCCGGTCGCCGACCTCGCTCACGAGGACCGGCGTGTCGTACCGTGCGCCGGACCGCCGCCCGACGTGGCGCACGATGCCGTAGGGCGAGAACCGCCGCCCCGCGAACCGCATCGTGAAGGGATTCAGCAGTCGCTTGTTGAAGCCTCGAACGCGGTCTTGGACTTGACGGTAGCGTGAACGCTGTTTACTCGTTGCCCCCATAGCTCGGTTCGAAACGGCGACGAGCGACTTAGTTGTTGGTCGGTCGTCGGTTCGTCGAGTCGGCCGAACGCCAGCCTACGCCGTCACCTCCGGGAAGAACTCGCCGTGGAAGCCGAAGGGAATGTGGTGGGGCACCTCGGCGCGGGCCAGTTCCTCGAAGGACTCGCCGTCGAGGACGACGAGGAGGGACTCCTCGCGCTCGGCGTCGAGGACCGGCGCGAGGAGGACCCCGCGGTCCTCCGGGCGGGCGTCGTCGCTCGCGCTCTCGTCTGTCTCCCCGTCGCCAGCGCCCTCATCGACCGGTTTCGGCACGAAAATCGGCTCTCCGGCGTAGTGGCCGTCGGCCCACCACTCGGTCGCCGCGCCGGTCTCGACGTTCACCTTGACGAGTCCGTTCTGGCCCTCGCGTCGGGTCGCCTGTCCGTAGGCGTAGCGGTACTGCTCGGTCCGGACTGCCGGGGAGGTTCGCGGGAGTTCCGTGCCGGTGTAGAGGTTTCGGCGGGTGACGTTCGCGTTCGAGTCGCCGCCCTCCTCGACGGGGACCCGGAACCTCGCCAACTCGCCGTCGGCCGCATCGAGTTCCGGCCCGGAGTCGGGCGTAGCCTCCTCGTCCGGCTCGGTCTTCGCGTCACCGTCGTTCTCCTCGCCTTCGACCGCGCCCATGAACAGGTTCGAGACGATGCTGGCGTCGTCGTAGGCCACGAGGTCCACGACCAACTCGTCGCCCGACTCGAAGGCGTTGACCGTGTGGAAGAAGAAAAAGGGTTTCACGCGGCGCTCGACCGCGAGGTCCCCCGTCTCGCGCTCGAAGGCGAGGAATCGCGTGCCGCGCTCGGGCTTCCACCGGAACTTGTCGATGAACCCGCCCGTGCCCGGCAGGAGAAAGCGCATCGGGTTCGTGACGAACGGCGGTTCGATTAGCACGGCGTACCGCGGCGTGAGCGCGAAGCTGTGGAGGTACGCGGGCCGCTCGACTTCGAGGGAAGCGATGGGGATTCGCTGGGCGAGCGCGCCCTCGGCGGGCGGGTCGTCCGGAACGCGGTAGAGGTGATACCGGTTCGTCCGCCCGAATTTCGTCGCGTAGCCGACCGTCTCGCCGCGCCGGTCGTCGCGCTGGAAGTGTGCAGTCGTGTGGTGGACGGTCATGTCGTCGCCGTACGCGAGGTCCCCTCTCGCTTCGAGGCTTTCGGGGTCGAACCGGACTCTCCGGGGCGTCTCGGTCAGCGCGACGTACTCGCCGCCGACGCGGGCGACGTTGACGTTCGCGTTGTCGGTCGGGTCGCCGACGAACGACTTCAACTGGTCGAGGTAGCTCCCCGAGGTGGCGAACTGGCTGGTGAGTCGGCCCTCCTCGATGGCCTCCCGGTAGGCGTCGGTCCGGAGGAACCGATTCGAGTAGGTGACGCCGTTCTGGCCCTCCTCGAACCGAAATTTGTGGAGCATCGCCAGTCCGTCGAACCAGTGTTCGACGCGCTCGCCCCCGACCTCGAACTTGCCGGGGCCGTTGCGGACCAGCGACCCCGAGAGCCACGCCGGAATCTCGCCCTCGACGGGGAGCGCGAGGTCGTCGTGTTCGGCGTCGAGCGACCGGAATCCGGGGCTGTAGGCTGGCATTCGTCTCTCACATGGAACTCCTCCGCGAAAACCGTGGTGGTCGATAGCACGGCGCGAGTAAGAGAGACCGACTGTCCGGTCTCGCCGTCTCACGCCTCCCGGTGACGGTCCACGGACTTGACCCACGGCCCGGAGACCAGCAACCCGTCGCCGTCGAGGAGCAGTCCGCTTCCTCGGCGGTACCTCGGATACCACCCGCACTGGTCTTCCCACGTCTTCTCCGCGACGCGGAACCGGTCGCGGCGCTCGCCCGACGCGGCGTCGAAGGCGCGGACGTACCCCCGCTGGTCGAAGACGTAGACCAGCGACCCGTTCGAGGCCGCGTCGGCGATTCCGGGGGCGTCCTCGGCGTCGCCGTCCTGCTCGCCAGCGATACGCCAGCGCTCGTCGCCCGACGAGCGCGAGAAGGCGACGAAAGCTCCTCGGTCGGTCCCGACGAAGAAGGTCTCGGCGTCGCGTTCGGTGGCGCTGACGGTACCGGAAATCGAAGCGGTCCATCGTTCGGCCCCCGAGTCGGGCGCGAGCGCGGCGACGTTCCCGTCGTCGCTGGCGACGTGGACCGCCGACTCGTCGGCGAACGCGTCCTGCCAGATTCGCTCGCCGACCGCAGTCCGCCACCGTCGGCGTCCGTCCTCGACCGCGAGTCCGTAGACGCTCCCGGCCTCGGTCCCCGCGACCACGGTGTCGCCGACGACCTTCGGGCCGGTCCAGACCATCCCGTCCACCTCGGTCGCCCAGTCCTCGTCGCCGGTCTCGGCGTCGAGCGCGACGACGCGGTGGGTGAAGGCGTCGCTGTTCGGGTCCACGTCGGCCTCCTCGGAGTGAGAGATACCGACGAGCAAGCGTCCGTCGGTTTTCGCCGGTTGGCCCCACGCGCCGCCGCCGTAGGACTCGCGTCCGCCAGCGTCGTACTGCCACTCGACGCGGCCGGTGCGCTGGTCGAGCGCGTACACGTAGTCCGCGCCGGTGCCGAAGTAGACGCTCCCGTCGGCCACCAGCGGGACCCCGGCCCCGCCGCCGGTCACGGTGAACACCCAGTTCGGGCCGCCGTCGAACCCTCGGAGCGAGACGACGCGCGCCAGCATGTCACCGCTCGTCGCGCCGTGGTTCTCCGCGGCGTAGACCGCGTACTCGCCGACGACGGGGCGTGACCAACGCTCGCCGTCGAACGTCCAGTACGGTTCCCTGCGGTCGAGACACCGGTTCTCCTCGAACCACCAGTAGCCGCCGACGCCGACCGCCGCGGTGCCGAGTCCGCCGAGGAGTTGGCGGCGACTGAACTCCCTCATTCGGCGAAAAAGATTACTCTGCCGTCATAAGTCTTCTACTCTCGGTCGGAGCGGTCACTCACAGCCGAGCTTTCGGGTAATCGCCCCGTTCTCGGTGACCGTGAACTCCAATCGAATCCGGCCGCCCTGCTCGGTGCAGTCTTCGGCCAGCGACCCGACTCGGCCGTCGGAGAGGTCGGCTTTCCCAGTCGCGTTCCCGGCGCGAACGTAGACGACGTACTCGCCGTGAGTACCGTTCAGCGCGGCGGCGTCGAGCGTCGCGGCGTCGAGTTCGTCACCCGCCGAGCGAGCGTCGAGGAGGAACTCGTCCCAGCGGACGACCGACTCGTTCTCGACGACGAGGAGCGAGACCATCCGGTCGGTCGTGTCGTGGTTCTCGACGCGTATCTCTTCGAGCGCCGGTGGCCGCGAGTCGTCGGTTCCGGGCGCGAGCGCGGCCGAACAGCCAGCGAGGCCGACGAGGAGGGCCAGACAGAGCCACGCGGCGGCGCGTCGGGATGAGGAGGGACCCGTGTGCGGGGACATCGGGCGAGGAATATCACCGGCCGAGTAAGTCGTTTCCGGAGTCGGGATTTTCGGTCGTCGCTTCCGAGACCGAGCCGTCAGCGCCGTCAGTCGTGAACCAACACGTCCAGCACGTCGGGACCGTCTCGCTCCAACGCGGCTTCGAGCGCCGACTCGATTTCGTCCGGTTCCGGGACCAGACGCCCGCGAGCGCCGTGGCTCTTGGCGTTGGCCGGGATGTCCACTGGCGGGTCGAAGTCCATGCCGACGAACTCGTGGTCCTCCTCGTCGCCGCCGAGGAGGTCCAGTGTGTTGTCCTTCAGGATGCGGTAGTTGCGGTTGTCGGGAATCACCACCGTCAGATCGACCTCCTCGCGCGCCGCCGAGTAGAGCGTCTGGGGGTAGTAGAGGTACGAGCCGTCCCCGATAAATCCAATTACGTCGCGGGGGTCGTCGGTCTGTGACTCCGCGATGGCCGCGCCGACCGAGGCCGGAAGGCCGTATCCCAGTCCGCCGCCCTTGTTCGAGACGTACTGCTCGGGTTCGAGGTCCCAGCGGGTCAGCATCGCGTACTTGGCGGTGACGCCCTCGTCCACGATGTAGGCCTCGGGAGCCACGTCTTCCATCGCGTCCACGAGTTCGGCCTTCGAGGCGCGGGGGTCGTCGGCCGTGTCCTCGCCCATCTCGGCCATCCGGCTCTCGACCATGTTCTTGACCATCTCCACGCGGTCGAGGCGCTCCTCGCGGTCGGTCGCGGTGAGTCGCTTGCGCAGGGTCTCGGCGAGGTCCCGGAGAACGCGGCCGGGGTCGCCGACGACCGCGGCGTCCGCTGGCTGGTTCTTGCCGACCTGCCACGCGTCGTCGCTGACGTGGACGCAGGTCGTGTCCTCCGAGACGAGCGGGCGCTCGTGGCGGGTCAGCGTCGTGTTGGTCGAACAGCCGACGAAGACGAGGTTGTCCGCGCCCAGCAGGGTCGCCGCGAGGTCCTCGTCCGGCGGAACGTACGACACCCACTGGTCGTGGTCGGTCGGGAAATCGACCTCGCAGGCCAGAATCTCGCCGTGGACGCGCGCGCCGGTCGCTTCGGCGAACTCGACTGCGGCCGCCACGGCGTCCGCCCCCGAGCGCGCCACGCCGTCGCCGACGATGAGCGCAACGTCCTCGCTCGGGTCCGCGAGCAGGTCGGCGGCGCGCTCGATTTGGGCGGGGTCTCCTCGGCCCGCGTCGGGAATCTCGCCCAGTCGCTCGGGGTCGGCGTCGGTCTCGGCCATCATCACGTCGAGGGGGAGCGCGAGGAAGACCGGACCGGTCGGCGGCGTGAGCGCGACGCGGAACGCCCGGCGGAGCATCGACGGGAGCGCGGATACGTCCCCTACCTCGGCGCTCCACTTGGCGAACTCGTCGGCCATGTCCACGAGGTCGCCCGAGAGGATTGGCTCCTCGTGGCGGAAGTCGGTGCTGTGGTTCCCGGCGGTGACGACCAGCGGCGCGCCCGCCACGCTCGCACCGTAGAGGTTGCCCAGTCCGTGCGCCAGTCCCGGCGCGACGTGGAGGTTCACGACGCCGACCGGCGTCACCGAGTCGTCGTGGTGGGAGTGGTATCGGCGCGTGCTGGCGTACCCCGCGGCCATCCCGACCGCCACGTCTTCGTGGAGTCCGAGAACGTATTCGAGGTCGCTGTCGCCCAGCGCCGACATGACGGGCAGTTCCGTCGTGCCGGGGTTGCCGAAGACGTGCGTGACGCCGTACTGGTCCAGCGCGTCCACGAACAGGTCGGCTCCCGTGTATTCGTCGGTCATATCGGTGCTTCGTGGGTGTGTGTGAAAGAAGTTGGTCTCCGGAGGTGTGCTTCAGATTCGTGTCGGTCTCCTCGACGCGCTACTCGACCGAATTCGGCGCGTGCTGGCGTCTGCGCGAACGGATGTGAGCGCACGGCTCGTCGGACGCGGTTTGTCCGACGGTGCGACCTCCGTGTCGCGCCAATCGCGCGAGGGACGAGTAGCGCAGGCCGAAGGCCGAGCAACGCAGGCGGTTGGGGAGGCGTGAGGGCCGAGTTGTGCGGTTGCGGTCTGATAGGAGTCGGCAGTAGCTAGCTACTGCGTCTTTTCTTCGAGAACACGCTAGCTACTGCCGACTCACAGGAGTCACTGCACAGCACCGCAACCGCGCCCCGAACCTCCCCGCGTGCGTCTGCGCTCGCACAGCACCGCGAGTGCGAGCGCAGACGCGGCGCGTCCTGTTGTTCGTGGAGTCAGTCCATCCTGTTGTTCGTGAAGTCCGGCGCATCCCGTGGTCTGTCCAATCGAGTGCGTTGCGTGATTCGTCCAGTCGAGTGCATCCCGAGGAGACGACCGACCACGCCTCCTGTCAACAAACGTCGCCTTCCACTAGTCTTTTTACCTGTCTGCGCACAGGTTGCATCCAAGACTTCGCCTCGCCCCGCGGAACCAACGCCAGCCGACCGCTCTCATCACATGCCAGACACGCCGCGCTCCCTGTTGCCCGACGACGAACAGTCCCGCGACCGACTCCGCGCCGCGCTCGTGGCCTGTTGCGTTCTCGCGGTTCTCCTCGCGGGCACGCTCGTCCCCGCGGTCTCGGGCGCGGGACTCGGGAGTTCACCGCTCGGGTCGGTCCTCCCGCAACCGGGCGTCAACCCCTACGGAGGCTCCCAAGGGACCGGCGGTGCCGCGAGCGGCAGCGGCGGTCTCGGCGCGCTCAACCCCGGCCAGCGAACCGGGGTGGGCGGGTCGCTCGCGGCCGAGAACGCGTCGAGCGCCTTCCGGTCCCAGAACGCCGAGACTCACTTCCGAGTCCAGAGTTCGGTGCCGTCCTACTGGCGGACCGGCGCGTACGACACCTACACCGGGTCGGGGTGGGAGTCGTCGGGCGAGCGCCGACGCTACGACGGCCCGATTCGCGGCGATGGAATCCGAGGCCGAGAGGTCCGGTATCGCGTGACCCTCCAGCGGTCGGCGACCGCGTTACCGAGCGTCTGGCGCGCGAACTCGCTCCGGACCGGCGAGGCGGGCGACCTCTACGTCACCGACGCGCGGGCCTTCCGGACGGGCAGTCCAGTCTCGCCCGGCACGACCTACACCGGTGTCAGTCACCTGCCCGCCCGCGACCCGACCGTCCTGCGCGCCGCGGGGCGGGACTACCCCGGCGAGGTCGAACGCCGGTACACCGACCTGCCCGGCGACACTGACCGTCGAATCGGCGAGTTCACGGACGAACTGACCGCGGACTCGACTTCGGCCTACGAGGAGGCCCGGCGCATCGAGTCGTGGCTCGAATCGAACAAGGACTACTCGCTGAACGTCTCGGAACCCGCGGGCGAGGACGTGGCCTCGCAGTTCGTCTTCGACATGGAGTCGGGCTACTGCGAGTACTTCGCCACCTCGATGACCGTGATGTTGCGCTCCCAAGACATCCCCGCCCGGTACGTCGTGGGCTACTCGACGGGCCAGTCGGTCGGCGAGAACACCTACGAGGTCCGCGGGATGAACGCCCACGCGTGGGTCGAGGCGTACTTCCCCGACGTTGGGTGGGTCCGGTTCGACCCGACACCGGGGAGCGAGCGCCTCGCGACCGAGCGGCAGGCGTTGGCCAACCAGACCGACGCGAGTCCGAGCGACTACTCGCCGACCGAGACCGGCAGTCCCGGCGAGCGGTTCTCCGCGAACGAGTCGAACGCGACGAACGGCGGGGACACCACCGCGACCACGGGAGCGCCCGGCGAGTCGGGCACCGCGACTTCGAGCGGCGAGACGCCGGACGACGAGACGCCCGACCAGACCCCGCCGGACAGCCGGACCCCCACGGCTTCGACGCCGACCGACGGCGCGGGTGCCACGACCGACGGAACCGCCGAGGGCGAGCGACCCGGTTCGACGACCGACGGGACGACCCGAGGAGACCCGACCACCCGACCCGAGCAGACCACGCAAGCCGAGGAGACGACCCGAACCGACGCCACCGGCCGGTACGCCGTCAGAATCAATCGTACGCCGGTCCCCGGCGCGACGGTGGAAGTGACGGTCACGGACGACGGGGACTCCGCAATCGGCGTCCCGGTCGCGTTCAACGGGAAGCAAGTGGGTCGGACCGACACCGAAGGCACCGTGACCGGCCGCGTCCCCTACGCCGAGAATCTGCGGATAGCCGTCGGAGAGCGGGCCGACGACGACCCGACGCGACTCGCCGGACCGCCCGCGTCGGTCTCCGACGCGGTGCTGTCGCTCGCGGACCCGCCGCCGCGCTCGTTCGCTGACGTGCCGACACGCTCGCTCACGGACCCGCCGCCGCGCTCGTCGTCCTCGCCGTCGCGCGCCGTCGCTCTCGCGGCCGACAACGAGACCAACGGCACCGAGTACGCGCTGGCGACGAACGCCTCGCTCGCGGTGTCGGGCGACGTGGCGACGGGAAGCGAGGTCGTCGTGACCGCGACCGTCGAGGGCGTGCCGGTCCGGAACGCCGAGGTGCGCCTCGGCGACGAGGAGGTCGGCACCACGAACCGGAAGGGCCGACTCCGGGTCGAACTTCCCCAATCGCCGGGCAACGTCACGCTCGCGGTCTCTCGCGGGTCGGTCTCGGGCGAGCGCACGCTCTCGCTCCCGCGACTGGAACTCGCCGCCGAACCCCAGTTCCCGCTCGCGCTCCCCGGCACCCAAATCGAGGTCAGCGCGACGTACGGCGGGGAACCGCTGACGAACGCCACGGTCGCGGTCGCTGGGACCCGGAAATCGACCGGCATCGACGGCGCGGCGACGGCTTCGCTCCCGCTCCAGCGGCAGGCCGAGGTCGTCGTCACCGCCGAGGGCCAGACCCGCCGGGCGACCGTCTCGGGACTGCTGGTCAACCTCGCGGGAGTTCTGGGCGGCGTCGCGCTCGTCGTCGGCGGTCTCGCGTTCGCGGGCTACCGCCGAGGAGTGACGCCGCGAACCCTCGCCGGTGCGCTCGCCCGAGCGATGGGGGCGATTCCCGGCCTCGCGCTCGCGGCGCTGTTCGGCGCGGCCGACCGCCTCGCGTGGGCCATCGAGACTGTCGCCGACGCCCTCCGGGACCTCGCGGCGGGCAGGACGACCGTCTCGGAACTCCTCGGGCGACTGCGGGCGTGGCTCCGCGAGCGCACGGGGAATCTGCGTCTCGGGTCCGTGCGGTCGCTCGGCGGCGGGTCGGCGACCGGGACCGGCGAGTCCGGCCCCGACGACGCCGAGGAGGCCGACTCCTACCGCACTCTCAGGGAGGCGTGGGCGACGTTCCTCCGCGTCGTCTCGGTCCGGCGGCCCGGAGCCTCGACGCCCGGCGAGTTGGCTGACCACGCGGTCCGCGAGGACGGCCTGCCGCCCGGCGCGGTCGCCACCTTGCGCGACGCCTTCCGGGACGTGGAGTACGGCGCGCGCTCGCCGACCGACAGGCTGGCCCGCGTCGAGGAGGCCGCCGACGCCATCGAGCGCGCGGCCCGCGAGGAGGGCGAGCGCGACGGCTCGGGCGCGTCCGGTCCGGACGCGCCCGACGCGGGTCCGGGAGGTGACGACTGATGCGCGCTCGACTCGTCGGCGGTCTCGGCGCGCTGGCGACTCTGCTGGCGGCCGCGGTCCTCGTCGCGCCCGGTCTCACCGACCCGCTGACGGCGGCGCTGTCGGTCGTCGAGTCCCGAGACCCGCGGCGACTCCTGTTGCTCCTCGGACTCGCCGTCGGAACCTACGCGGCGTGGACCGCCCGCGGGACCTCTTCCGAGCGCGCGCCGACCGAGGGTCCGGCCGCCAGATTCGCGGGCGGCGACCGCCCCGAGCGCGCGAGCGCGGCCGACCGCACCCGGACCGGCGAAGCCTTCGACGCGCGGGTCGAGGCGGCCTGTGCGGGCGACGAGCGCGCACTCCGGGCAGTCGAGTCGAATCTCGCGGACGCCGCCGCGAGCGCCTACGCCCGCCGGGCCGACTGCCCGCCCGACGAGGCCGAGTCGGCAGTCGCCACCGGCGCGTGGACAGAGGAGCGGACCGCCGCGGCACTCCTCGGCGACGAGTCGGGTCCGCACTTCTCGCTGGTCGCTCGCCTGCGGGCGTGGCTGGACCCGGCCGCCGAGCGACGGCGGCGCGTCGAGCGCACCGTCGAAGCGGTCGGGCGCGTGTTGGACGACGAGCGAGACGCGGGCGACGGTCTCGCGGGCGGGAGCCTCGCCGCGGACGAACGCGCCGGAACCGAACCCGGCGCGTCCGGCGCGGGAGGTGACGCGTGACCCGAACTCGCGTCCCGCGGTGGCGCGGCGCGCTGGCCGGGACGCTCCTGTTGACGACGCTGGGCCTGCTGTACGCCGAGGCGCGACTGTTCGCGGCCGCCGCGATTCCGCTGGCCTACGTCGCCGTCGGCGCGCTGTCGTCGCTGTCGGGCGCGTCGGAACCCGAGATAGAGCGCGCCCTCGCGCCGAGCAGTCCGCCGCCGGGCGGCGAGGTCGAGGTGACGCTGACGGTGCGCAATTTGGGCGAGTCGGCGCTCGCGGACGTGCGCGTCGTGGACGGCGTGCCCGACGAACTGGTGGTGAGTTCGGGGTCACCGCGGGCGGCGTTCGCGCTCCGGCCCGGCGAAGAGCGGACGCTCTCGTACTCGGTCGTCGCCAAGCGCGGCGAGTACGAGTTCGGCGACCCCGCGGTCCGAGCGCGGACGACCAGCGCGACCGACCGGGTGACGACCGCGGTCGAAGCGTCGGGCGAGACGACCCTCTCGTGTACGCGGTCGGTCGCGGACCCGCCGTTCGGGCGGGCCTCGCCGCGCCGGGTCGGGACCCACACCACCGACTCGGGCGGCGAGGGAATCGAGTTCCACTCGACGCGCGAGTACCGACCGGGCGACCCCATCAGTCGCATCGACTGGCGGCGCTTCGCCAAGTCGGGCGAGTTGACCACGGTCCGGTTCCGCGAGGAGCGCGCGGCCAGAACCGTCGTCGTGGTTGACGCCCGGCCGGTCGCCCGGACGACGCCGAGCGCGGCCTACCCCAACGGCGCGGCGCTGGCGACCTACGCCGGAGAACGACTCTACGACGCGCTGACCGGCGCTGGCGTGGCGACGAGCGTCACCGCGGTCGGTCTCGACGCCGACGACGTGACCGGCGACTTCCCGGCCGACGACCTGCCGTGGGCCGACGCCGACGGGCCGGGGAGCGCGCGCCTCGTCTTCGACGCGGCGGGGCGGGCGGCCGACCGCGACGACTCCGGTCACGTCCCGACCGACGGAACCGACCCGCTCGACCGTCCGGCGGTGACGGCTTCCGGCGGCGACTCGGCTAGCGGGGCGGATGCCGGGCCGAGTCGAGTCGCCGCGACCGCGGATGGAGGCCACCCGACGGGCGGCCAGCCAGCCGAGTCGCCGGGCGACGCGACGACGCGGCGACTCCTCGCGCGCCTGCCCGCCGACGCGCAGGTCGTCCTCGTCTCGCCCGTGGCCGACGACTGGCCGCGGTCGCTCGCCGAATCGCTGTCCGCGCGCGGCCACGACCTCGTGGTGTTGAGTCCCGACGTAGCGGGCGATTCGACCGGCGAATCCGCCCAGTCGGGGAGCGCGACCGGCGACTCGCCCGGCCGGGCGGTCGCCGCGACGCGCCGCGCGATGCGGCTCTGGGACCTCCGGACCGCCGGGGCGACGACGGTCGATTGGGACGTGGACGACCCGCTCGGTATCGCGCTCGAACGCTCGCTGCGGAGGCTCCTCTGACCATGATAGACGAACACGACGACCCGACGGACCTCTCGGAGACGAACTGGACGCCGACGACGGCGAGCAGTGCGGTCGTGCTACTCGGTACCGCGGGCGGTGTCGCGGCCCTGACCGCGACGGTCGGAGTCGTGAAGGGCGCGCTCGCGGCCGCGGCGGGTGCGGTCTGTCTCGCGGCGGCGCTCTGGTTGCTGACGTGGGACGACTGGCGCGTGCCCGCGAGGCTGGCGGCGAGCCTCTTGGTCGTCCCGGCGGGCGCGGCGATAGCGGCGGGCGTCGGCTACGAGACGCTGGTCGCGTTCGCGCGGTCGTTTCCCGCGTCGTCACCGACGCGGGTGGTCGGCGAGAGCCTCCGGATTCTGGGCGTGCTGGCGGTTCTGGTGGGAAGTACGGTCGCCGTACTCGGCGCGGCCGCGTCGGTGCGGAGCGTCGCCACCTCGCGGAGTCTCTCGCAACTCCTCGACGCGGCGAACCGCGTGACGGTCCCGCCGCTGTTGCTGTCGCTCGCGCTCGGCGGCCACGCGGTCCTGACGAACTTCGACGTTGGGTTGGCCGGAATCGTCGGCGATTTCGTGAGCGAGGCGACCGAGTGGCTGCTCGCGCCCTCGGGCGACGGGATTCACCTGTTGTCGTTCGTCCTGCTCGCGGTGGCGGCGACGCTCGCCAGCTATCTCGCGGTCCGCGACCTGCCGACCGAGGAGCTAGCGGGCGAGGCGGCGATAGCCGACGTGCGGGTCGCCGACATCGCGGCGGGGCTTCGGCGCACGCTCGGCCGCCTCGCCGGTGTCGGCTTGCTCGCGCTCCCGGTCGCGTTCCTCGTCGAGGCCGCGGCTTCGGTGTCGGCCGGTCCGGCGGTCCCGCCCGAGTCGGTCCGGTCGGGTCTCCTCGTCGTCACCGGCTCGGCGGGCCTCCGAAGCCTGCTGTGGTGGGTCGCGCTCGTCGCGGGCGCGCTGGCGGCCGTCGCGGCGCTGGTCCGACGCTCGTCGCGGGCGGAGACCGACGAGCTACTGGTCGGCTACGCGCCGTTCCTCGCCGGACTGACCGTCGTCGCGGGGGTCCGGGTCGCCCACCGCCCGCTGTTGGACGCGCTGGTCGGGTTCGTCGCCGGGCGACTCGACGCGCCGCTCGCGGGGCAGTTCCGGGACCTCTCGGGGAGCGTCGTGACCTTCTACGGGAGCGAGACGGTCGTCCTCGGGTTGACCGCGGGACTCCTCTTGCTCGCGGTGGCGGGCGTCTTCGCGCTCTGGGTCGCGTTCGCGGTCGGGTTCGTCACCGACCGGGTGGCCGGTCCGGCGCTCGCGGGCGGCGGCCTGTTCGTCGCCGCGGCGTTCGCCGGGACCGTGAGCGCCCCGACGTGGCTGGTGTTCGGGTCGCTGGTCGCCGCGTTGGTGGTTTGGGACGCCGGGGAGTTCGCGGCGACGCTCGGCTCGGAGGTCGGCCGCCGCGCGCCGACCCGGCGCGTCGAGTTACTCCACGCGCTCGGCGCGCTCGCGGTCGGGACCTGCGGGGCGCTCGCGGCCGGTGCGCTCGCGTGGGGCCTGCCCGCCGGGGGCAGAGGCGAGACGGGCGGCCTGTCGGTCGCGCTGTTGGCCGCCGTCGCTGGCGTGGTCCTGTTGGTGACGGCGCTACGGTGATTTCACCGTGCTAAAAGAGGTTTACAGATTGCTCGAAGAACTGCGGAGTTCGTTCCGCTCGGCGAGACCGTTCAGTCCGAGGTCGCGGACTGGTCGGAAGTAGCTTCCTCCGCGTCGGCGGGCGAATCGGCGGCCGCCGGTTCTTTCGCCGAGGAGTCCCACCGCGTTCCGGCCCGCTCGTGAAGCGTCATCTCGACGGGGTTCTTCGGCCGGGCGGTGATGCTCGGCCGGAGGTCGAGCGCAGGCGAGGAGACCAGTTCCAAGTGGTACTCCTGTAGAATCGTCGCCAGCACGAGGCGGGCCTCCAGCAGGGCGAACCGGTCGCCGATACAGCGCCGCGGCCCCGCCGCGAACGGGAAGTAGGCGAGTCGCGGTAGATTCTGCTCGAAGTCGTCGGTCCATCGCTCCGGTCTGAACGCCATCGGGTCGTCGTACCACCGCGGGTCGCGGTGGACGACGTGCTGGCTCATGCTCACCGTTACGCCCGACGGAATCCGGTAGTCGCCCACGCGGTCGTCTTCGACCGGTTCGCGGACGATGCCCGGTACCGGCGGGTAGAGGCGCATCGACTCCTTGACGACTCGTTCGAGGTAGGGCAGGTCGCCCAAGTCCATCATCGTCGGGCGGTCGCCGCCGAGTTCGCGGTCCAGTTCGGCGACTAACTTGCGCTCGACCTCGCCATTCTGGGCCAGCAGGAAGAACGTGAACGTCAGCGCCAGCGCGGTCGTCTCGTGGCCCGCCAGCAGGAGCGTCATCACCTCGTCGCGGACCTGTTGGTCGGTCATCCCCTCGCCTTCCTCGTCGCGCGCGGCCAACAGCATCGACACCACGTCGTCCTCCGTGGGGTTGCGCTTGCGCTCGGCGATGATTTCGGCGACCACGCTGTCCAGCGTCTCGACGGCCCGCTCGAACTTCCGGCGACTCGGCGTCGGTATCTCCTCGGGCAGGAGGTCGGTCAGCGAGAACTCGGCTCCGGCCATCACCGTCTCCAGCGCCTCGCCGACCGTCTCGGACTCCTCGCGCAGGTCCACGCCGAACAGCGCCCGACCCACGATGTCGAGGGTCAGCGCGGTCATCTCCGAGTGAACGTCCCGAATCTCGCCGTCGCGCCACTTCGCGGTCGCGCGCTCGGTCGCATCGACCATCATCTCGGCGTACGTCGAGATACGGTCGGGGTGAAACGAGGGTTCGATGAGGTGGCGCTGTCGCCGCCAGAACTCGCCCTCGCTGTTGAGGATGCCGTTGCCGGTCACGGGACCGAGCGTCTCCTGAAACGCCTCGCCCTTGACGTAGTTCTGGTTGTTCTGCACGAGGACGCGTTCGATGTGGTCGGGGTCCGCGAGGTGGTACATCCACCCGCCGGGAAGCTTCCACCGCACCACGTCGCCGTACTCTCGGTGCATCCGACGCTCGAAGTCGAACGGGTCGCGGGCGTACTCGGGCAGACTCCCCACCACGGGGAGGCCGTCGGGACCCGGCGGCGTTCGTGCGGGCGCTCGCTTCGTCATGACTCCGGTTAGGCCGTCCAGACCCAAGTAGACCGCGTTAGAAACGTGCTACAACCGCGACGTTGTTTCTCCGAAATACGATAGCTTCGGTTCGGTCCGAACCGACGGCGACCGACTCCGCGAACTCCGACTCGACAGTCACCACAAAACTCATGCCATCGGTCCGACAATCCCCGCCGATGCCCTCCCAACACGATACCCACGGAGACGACGGCTGTCCGAAGTGCGGTCACACCGAGACCGACGTGGGGACCATCTCCACGACTGGCGGCGGTCTCTCGAAGATGTTCGACATCCAGACCAACGAGTTTCAGGTCGTCTCGTGTCTGAACTGCGGCTACTCCGAACTGTATCGGGACACCGGTTCGACGGGAAGCGACATCGTGGACGTGTTCCTCGGCTGAGACGCCGCGACGGTCCGCGCCACCATCCCCGAGTTCACCATGACCGAAATCGCAATCCTGCTGTTCTTTCTGCTCGTGAGCGTCGGCGGCGGCCTCCTGTTGTGGAAGGCGGTGGACGCCGAGAAACACCAGCGCCGGACGATGGACCGCGAGTCGGCCGAGCGCGCGGCGCGTCGAGACACCGAGGAGCGAGCGACCGCCCGCGAGTCCGCCGAACGCGCGGCCGAACGCGACACCGACGAACGCACGACGTGGCGCGACACCGCAGAAGGCCGGGCCGGACGCGACGAGGACGACGACGAGCGCCGCGGATTCTGACGACCCTCACTCCGCGTCACCGTCGTCCGCGCCGCGGCAGACCGCCGCGGACTTTCCTTCGACCGAAATCGGGTCGCCGTCGAGTCGGTACCGGAAGGTGTACGACGCGCTCCCGCCCGAGGCGTGCAGGACCGCGATAGCTCCTCGTCGTTCGTCGCCGCCGCAGTCGGCCGCGTCGATTCCGTCGGGGAACGCGAACGGCGCGTAGGTCGTCTCGAACGGGGCGACTTCGCCGGGCGACACCACGAGGTCGCTTCTGGACGGCGAGAGCGGGCGGTTCGGGCCGACACCGACGACGCCGGGGCCGAGGTCGAACGACGACCGGTCGAACGAATCGCTCTGCACGTCCACCGCCGGGTTCGGCACGTCGCCGGAGATACCGACGAAGCGGACGAGGAGGGGCGCGTCGCCCTGATTCGCGACCGCGAATCGGGCGCGACCGTCGGGGAGCGCGTCCACGCCGTCCACGTAGCCGTGGACTCGCTCCGGTATCCAGCGGGTCGTCCGGCCGTCGGGGGTCTCGGCGCGCACGTGGAGCGACCGGCCGACGTAGGTCTCCATCCGGTCGGGAAACACGACGCGGAAGCGCGCCTCGCCCGGCGGACGGTCCACCGTCGCGTACTCCTCGCCGGTCGCCGAATTGTAGAGGACGGCCCGCTCCACGTCGGCGTCGTCGCGGAACTCCACGACGAGGTGCGGGCCTTCGAATCGGTGGCTCTCGAACACCGCGGATTCGGTCGGCGGGTCGGCAACGAAGGGGAGCGAGTCGGTGCATCCGGCAGTCAGGAGGGCGGTGCCGGTCGCGAGCGCGCGGAGGAGCGGGCGGCGGTTCATGACGGTGGCCAGTCGCGCTCGGGGTAAGTAACCTCGGGGTCACTCCTCGCTGTACTCCTGCCGGAGGACGAACGGCCCGATGGCGAGGGTGTGCTTGGCGACCACGACGATGCGCAGGATGTAGGTCAGGAAGATGAGGAACGGCGCGAGCGTGAGCGTGAACGCCGCACCGACGACCCACGTGACGATTGGGATGCCGAGCGTAGCGCCGCCGAACGTCTTCGCGCCGACGAACGCGAGCATCGTCCCCGCCACCGTGAGCGCCGGGACCGCGGCGTAGAGGATGTACCGCGAGAGGTCGATGAGTTCCCACTGGAAGTAGAGCGTCTTGATGTGTTCGCGCGCCGGGCCGAACATCGTCAGGGCGGTCTCCAACTGCTGGAACGCCTCCTGCTGGTCGTCGTCCAGACTCTCGTCGAACTCGTCGGTCAGGCGCTCGATCTGGTATATCTTCCACGAGTAGTTGTAGTCGAGCGCGGCGTTCAGGACCCCGAACGTTCCGAACTGCGCGCTTTCGAGCTTTTCGAGCGCCTTGTCCGCGTTGTTCCGAAGGCTGTCCAGCAGTTCCCCGACCTGCTGGCGCAACTCGTCGGCGTCGCTGTCGGCGAGTTCCGCCTCCAGCGCGTCGGCCCGGCGCTTGTTCACGTTCAGCAGTTGCCCGAGGAACGCCGCGGGGTCGGCCTCCGGGGCCTCCTCGAACAGTTCGGTCGCGTAGGTCCGGAAGTCCATTGCGTCGCTCATCCGCTGGCGCTGGTCGCCCAGCGGCCCGTTCTCCTGAGAGATGACGAGTTGGCTGATGGTGACGACCAGCGTGGTCCCGGTAACGACGGTGCCGATCATGGTCGAGAACATCGTCTCGACGGTGTCCGCGGACCGAATCGTGGTCTGCAACGACGGGAACGCGACCGTGCTGACGAGGAGGAACGTCGCGAAGATGCCCCCAGCGACCACGCCCGCCGCGGCGAGTCGGTTCCCGTCCAGCAGGAACCACTCCGCGGGGCGGTTCAAGTCGATGCGGTCGGCGAGCGTGTTGGGCGAGCGGATTTCGTCTCCCTCGCCGGACTCACTCATCGTCGTCCTCCGGGGTCGTCTCGCTTCGGTCCGCGGCGTCGGTCGCGTTCTCCTCGGCGTCCGCGGTCGCGGGTCTTCGGAAGACGAGGAGCTTGGTCCCGCCGCCCACGTAGTCGATGGTCTCGTCGAGTTCCCACCCTTCGGCGGCCATCTCGTCGAGGAGTCCGCTCGGGTCCCGGACCTCCTTCTTCGAGGGTTCTCGGGGCGGCTGGACGACGCGATACTCCCAGCGAGTCGTCGTGTCGGCGGTCATCGAGGAATACGACGAGCGTGAGCGGGCTAAGGGTGACGGCCCGGAGTGCAGTCCGCACGACCCGGCCGCGGCCCGGTCTCGGGGGCCACGGACCGCTACGAGCCGAGACCTCGCTCGCCGACTACCCATCGAAGGCCGACGAACGCGACCAGCGAGACGGCCAGATAGGCGACGACCGAGAGGTGCGTGATACGGGTCGGACTCCCGATGGCGAGCTTCGCCACCGCGTTGGCGGGCGACTCCGGCAGGAGGTAGGTCGAACTGAACACGACCAGCACGCCCATCGAGAAGAGGAACTGGGCCTGCTTGCGCTCGCGGAACGCCAGCGCCGCGGTCGCGCCCATCGTGACCACGCCGACCGCGAAGCCGGTCACGAGGAGCAGAATTTCCAGCGGATTCGCTATCTGCGTCCCGCGGAACGACAACAGCGCCAGCCACGCGCCCGCCTGCACCGGCGCGAGGACCCCCATCGCCAGTAGCTTCCCGTCCACGATGTCGGTCGCGGTCAGGGGCGTCACCCGGAGGAGTTCGAGGGTCCCGCGGTCGTACTCCTCGGCGATGGCGTCCACCGCGATGGAGCCGCTGACGAACACCGGCAGAAAAGTCAGCAGGGGCACCAACACGGTGTAGGTGAACCCGAAGTAGGGGCTGGACGAGGCGTCGGGCGGGAGTTCGACCGGTTGGCGCTCCAAGCTGGAACTGAGCCGGTCGCGCTCGTGGCGCTCGAACGCCTCCAGCACGCCCTTGATTTGGGTCACGACGAGCGTGGTCCGGACGTTGCCGTCGGGCGCTATCGCCCGGACCTGCGCCCTGCCGTCGGCGGTCCGCGACACCGCGAGGACGGCGTGAATCTCACCCCTGTCGAACGCGCGCATCGCGGCCGCCTCCTCGCCGTACTCGACCGCGCGCCAGCCGTCGCGCTCCTCGATTATCGGCGCGAGGTCGTCGCCAGCCTCGCCGGTCACGCCGAACTCCACGACGAAGCCGTTCGAGACCGAACCGGGGTCGTACAGCGAGACCAGTCCGACGGCGAGGAACGACGAGAACGCCGCGACGAACAACTGGATGAGGATGGCCAGCACGATGGTCTTCTCGCTCCGGAGCGACGCCAACTCGCGCTTGGCGACCGTGAGGCGCTTACCCAAGGATACTCACCACCGTTAGGTTGTAGACCGCGTGAAGGAGCGTCGCCGCGACCAGCGTCCCGGCGTACCAGTTGCGGTCTCTGGTCGCTCCGGCGGCGGTCATCGTCGCCGTGACGGTGTGGAGCGCCAGCGGCGTGAGGAACAGCGCGACCAGCGCCAGCGGCGAGGTCTCGATGCCCAAGCCCGTCACGGTGCCGAAGGCGGCGCGGCCGAGGTCCAAGTTCGGCAACCCGACCAACTGGGCGACCGCGGTCGCCTTCTCGCCGAGGAAGAAGCCCAGTCCCGAGAGGAACCCCAGAATCGCGGCCGACCGGAACGTCCGCTCGAACCGGGAGTGGGCGAACCCGGCGTAGACGTGGACCGACTTGGCGACCTCCTCGACCAACGCGATGGCGACCAGCAGGACCGGCATCGACAGCGAGAGCGGGAGCGCGAACAGGAGCGCGACCACCAGCAACTCGCCGACGAAGACGAACGGAATCGAGAGCGCGCTGACCTTCGCGATGGAGCGCCGCCCCGAAATCTGTCCGTCGAGCGCGTCGAGGAACTTCAGCGGGACCGGCCGCTGGGTGAACATGTCCTCCTCGCGGTAGACGCCCGCGCCGAGCGCGAACAGCGCGCCAGCAGAGAGGTAGAGCGGTCCCGTCGAGAAGGCGTACTCGCCGAGCGAGAAGGCGGTCCCGCGGAGGGCCTTCACGACGAGCGTCAGCGGCGAAATCGCCGCGACCGGATGAACGTTGGTGAAGATGGCGGGGACGAACGCGTAGGAGGTTAGGAACACCGAGAGCGTGACCGTGACGAAGGTCAACTCCTTGAACGACCGGGCGAACATCCCGCCGACGAACGCCGACGAGAGGAACAGCAAGGCGATGGGGACCACCGCCGAGACCGACTTCGCCGCGGTGGAGGCGACCGACAGCGCGCCGTCGGCCGCAGGGGTCAGGACCGCGATGCCGACCGCCGTGACCGAGGCGATGGCGACCATCCCCGCGAAGTACGGCAGGGTCTTGCCCGCGATGATGTCGCCGCGCGAGACCGGCGAGACCAACAGGAGTTCGCCGCGCTCGTTGACGCGCTCGTCCAGAATCGTGGAGGCGTAGGCCTGAATCACGAAGTTCATCGGCAGGACGAACGCGAACGCCAACACCAGCGACTCGAAGGGGAACGGCGGCGCGATGTCCGCGGGGGTGCCTCCTCGGGCGTTGCCCCCGAACAGCGACCCGCCGCCGCCACCGACCGAGGGCGCGCCGAGGGCACCGTCGTTCGCGTCTCCGCTCTCCCCACCCGCACCCGACCCCGCCGAGGAGGTCCCGGACCCGCCGTCGCCGCTGGAACCGTCACCGCCGCCCGAGCTACCGCCGAGGCGCTTCTCGCCAGCGCGGGTCGTCCGGGTCTCCGGGCCGCCCGACCCGCCGACTTGGAGACCGCTCTGCTCCTCGTAGCGGACCGAGACCGAGACCGGAAACGCGGCGGCCGTGTCCGATTCGTCGGCCATCAGGCGGTCGTTGTACCGCGAGACCGACTTCCGGAACTCCGAGAGGGCGGCGGTACCCTTGTCGGTCGCGTCGGCCCGAATCTGGCCGGAGGCGCAGTTCGGCGTGGACTCGGCGCAGACCAGCACGTCCGACCCCTCGTCCCTCGGCGCGACCGCGACGAAGGTCGGGTCGTTCGTCACCACGTCGTGGTACGGACTGTCCGACGAGACGCCGACGCGGTAGATGCCGTCGTTCAGGGTGACGCCCTCGCTGGCGACCAGCGGGGTGAGCGCGCCCACTGCGAGGAGGACGACGAGACCGACCGCGACCGTCCGGCGGTCGAGTTGCCCGACGTTCTTCGAGACTTCCCAGCGCGCGATGCGGAGGGTCTTGCGCAACTTCACGGTCGGCCCTCCACGTCGGGGGAGTCGTCGGCGAGGTCGAGGAAGATGTCTTCGAGGCTCGGGGTGTGGGTCTCGATGTCGGCGACCTCGCCGCCAGCCTGTTCGGCGAGTTCGCGGGTCTCCTCGACGGCGTCCATGCTCTCGACGGTGCGCCGGAAGCGGCCGTTCTCCGTCACGGCGTCGGGGACCTCGACGGTCGTGTAGACGCGGTACTCGGTCCGGCCGTGTTCCTCGCGGATGGTCTCGACGCTCCCGCGGGCGACGATGCGGCCGTCGTTCATCACCGCCACGCGGTCGCAGATGCTCTCGACGTGAAAGAGGTTGTGCGCGCTGAACACGACCGTCTTGCCCGACTCGGCCAACTCGCGGGTGAACTCGATGATGTAGTTCGTGGTGAGGGGGTCGAGTCCGCTCGCGGGTTCGTCGTATATCAGCACGTCGGGGTCGTTGACCAGCGAGCGCGCGATGGCGACCTTCCGGGTCATCCCCTTCGACATGTCGCCGATTTTGCGGTCGCGGTGGTCGAGTTCGAGGCGGTCCAAGGTGTCGTGGATGCGCGACTCGGCCGCCTCGCTCGGCACGTCGTAGAGGTCCGCGAAGAACCGCAGGTAGGAGACGGCGGTCATGTCCTCGTAGAGGGGCGACTCCTCGGGGAGGAAACCGAGGCGCGTTCGCATCTCGGGGTCTTGGGCGTCGTAGCCAGCCACGGTGGCCGACCCCGAAGTCGGTTCGACCAGTCCGGAGAGCATCTTCAGCGTCGTGGTCTTGCCCGCGCCGTTGGGGCCGATGACGCCGAACACCTCGCCCTCGGGAACCGAGAAGCTACTGCCCTCGACGGCGGTGAATCCGCCGTACTCCTTCCGCAGATTCTCGACTTCTATCATCTGACAGTCGGGTGTGTTCGCCGGGGGAACTTGATTTTGTGGTGTGTGCAGGCGACATTTTCGTTTAAGTGCTTCTGGCGACAAGGGATAGATACGAGGGAAGACGGCCTCGTTCTGCCGAACGCTACTTCGACCAGCCGCAGGTTCGACTTCCGACCGAACTCCGATTCGATTCCGATTCGACCGAACGACTATTCTACGAGACGCCAGTCTTTACGTCGCCTCGGGGCGTCGTCCCGACGATGACGTGGAATCGCCGCGACCTGCTCTCGGCGGCCGCGACCGCCGGAACCGCGGCGTTCGCGGGGTGTTCCGGCGGCGGGCGCGACGGCCGCGAGGAGACCACCACTCCCGACGAGACCGGAACGCCGCAACTCCGAGTGCCCGACCGCACGCTCGTCGGCCGACCCGCCGAGGTCCGACTCGCCGGATTCCCCCCGAAAACCGAGGTCGCGTTCGACGCGAGCGCGACCGACTCGCGGGGCGTCGAATTCGCGGCCTCGTGGTCGCTCCGGACCGACGACGAGGGCGCGGCGTCGCTCGCCGGGCGGGTCTCCTCGAAGCCGACCGGCGCGGCCGGGTCGAGCGACTGGACCGCGATGGGACGTGGGTTCGAGTCGCCCGACGACCCGGCCGTCGAGATGCTCCTCGGGCGAGTCTCGCCGCGGGAGGGCGCGTCGCCGACGCCGAGTCACTTTCTCCTCGGCGAGGAGGGCGCAGTGGACGTGACGCTCACCGCGAGCGTCGGGGGCGAGCGCCGGGCCTCGGCGACCACCACCCGCGTCGCCACCGACGCGGAGGTGTCGCGCCAGCGGGTCGAGGAGTCGGACCTCGTGGCGTGGCTCTACGAACCCCCGGATGCGGGGTCGGGCCGGGAGAGCGACGACGAGTCCCGGAGCGACGACCCGACCCCGGCCGTCGTCACGCTCCACGGCTCGCACGCGCTGGTGCCCCACGCGCTGAGTCGGACGCTGGCGAGTCACGGCTACGCCACGCTCGCGCTCCAGTACGCCGGGGCCGAGGGGTTGCCGGAGTCGGTCGCGGACGTGCCGGTCGAGTACTTCCGGCGCGCGACGCACTGGCTGACCGACCGCGGGGGCGTCGCCGACGAGCGCGTCGGCTACGTCGGTATCTCGCGGGGCGTCGAAGCGGCGTTGCTGGCGGGCGCGCAGTTCGAGGGCCGGACGGCGGTCGTCGGCTTCAGCGGCGGAGGCGTCTTCGGGCCGAGCGTGAACGCCACTGCGACCGCCTACACCGACTGGGCTTCGGCGTGGACCGAGGAGGGCGAACCCCTCGCGGACGCCGCGGCGGTCCGGACCGTCTTCTCCGCGGCGCGCGACGCCGGAGACGAGTGCGAGACGGTCGCCTGCGTCCCCGAGAAAGTGGCGGAGTGGGTCGGCGAGTCGGTGCAGGAGCGCGCCGTGATTCCGGCCGAGGAGGTCGACGGACCGATTCTCCTGCTCGCTGGGACCGACGACGCGACGTGGCCCGCCGGGGCGCTGTCGTCGCTGGCCATCGACCGACTGAACCGGCGCGGCCACGACGCGCCGTACCGACTCCGCGCCTACGATGGCGCGGGCCACGTCTTCGGCCTGCCGTACCGCGACTACACCGGCGAGGCGACGGGACCGCAGTACGGCGGGTCGCCC
Organism: Halorussus salinus; assembly: GCF_004765815.2. Taxonomy (NCBI): domain Archaea; kingdom Methanobacteriati; phylum Methanobacteriota; class Halobacteria; order Halobacteriales; family Haladaptataceae; genus Halorussus; species Halorussus salinus. Next base: position 1,289,649 of record NZ_ML974127.1, read on the forward strand.
TCGGCGAACGCGGCCGCGGCGGCGAACTCGTGGCCGGTGGTGCTTCGGTATCTCCGGGCGGGACTGCGGGAGTAGTCGGACTCGCTCCTCCATTTCGGATTTCGTTTAAGTGCTTCTGGCGACAAGGGATAGATACGAGGGAAGACGGCCTCGTTCTACCGAACGCTACTCCGCCAGACGGTAGTCTCTCGTTTCGGTGAGAGTGGACGGAAAATCGCTGTCGCCGTCGCTACGTCGGTCTCCGTTTAAGTTCTTCTAGCGACAACGGGTAGATACGAGGAAGATTCGCTCGCGTTTTTGCGCTTTCTGCGTACTCACGTTCCGTAGCAATCTCTCCGCGAGTCCCGTCCGGTCTCCCCGGAGTCGCTACTCCTCGTGAGCCTCGTCTGCCCGGCGAGCGTCGAGGCTCGGCAGGTTCGGGTCGCGGTGGGGGTTCCGACCGTAGACCGCCTCTCCGAGTTGCTGGTCGTCGAGTTGGTCTTTCAGCGTGCGCCGGAGTCGGTTGAGGCTGGTCACGTCGAGACCGTGTTTCTCCACGAGGTCCGAGAACTGCTGTTCGTCGGTGATGGAGCGGAACTGGTCGTAGAGGTCGCCGAGGCGCTCGGGCGGGAGTTGGCCGATCCACTCGTCGTCGTGGAGTCCGAGGTAGTGTTCGCGCTCGCGGTCCACGACGTGGCGGATGACGACCAGCGCGACCTTCGGAATCGCGCGCTGGCTCCCGAACGCGGTCAAGTCGAGGTCCGACATGATGCCGACCACGCGGTCGCGCTGCCACGGCGTCAGCGAGAGGTCGTTACAGAGCGCGTGGGAGATGCGGAGTTTGTCGAGGCGGTGCATCCGCGCGCTGTGGCCCGCCATCGCCGAGTGGCGCTCCTCGTGCATCCGGCGGACGCTCTCGGAGAGGTCGGCGTCGGGCGATTCGGCGCGCCCGATTTGGGTCGCGCTCGGCGTGACTGGTCCCCACTGGCGGACCGTCTGGTCGCGCTGGAGGTCCGCACGAGCGACCGCCCCGTCTCCGGGACGCTGGCTGAGCGGTCGGTCGGCGTCTCGGTCGTCGTTCGTCCCCGACTGCCACGTCGGCAGCGAGTCCGTCCACCCCTCGGTCATCACTCGGCCGTACTCGGCGGGGATAGTTCAAAGATGCGCCTCTCGGAAGCGTGACAGGACGCATGGCTAGTCGAAATCGACTTCTACAGAACGAGGCCGTCTTCCCTCGTATCTATCCCTTGTCGCCAGAAGCACTTAAAGAGAGCAGAGTGCTGACGCATCGAGTGCGGTCGGTCGCGCACGACCGCGCTCGCCGTCGTCCTACTCGCCGTCGTAGAACTCCGCGCGCAGGTCGTCGTCGTCCAGCGTCCCCGCGGTGTCCGAGAGTTGGGTGCGGAGGTCCGCTAGCTCCTCGGTGAGTTGCGCGTACTCGTCGTTGGCGTCGAGTTCCTCCGGACTCTTCTTCGTCTCCAAGGCGGCCTTCTTGTTCGCCAGCGAGAGGAACCGCTGCATCTGGCTGTCGTAGGTCGAGCGTTTCAGCAGGGTCTCGACCGTTTCGAGGAGTTCGTCGGCCTCCGAGACCGGCTTTTCGAGGTAGGCGTCGAAGCCGAGTTCGAGGATGTCGAAGTCGGGTTCGACCGCCGAGACCAGCGCCACCCGGCAGTTGAGTCCCTGTTCGTGAATCCGAGCCAGTACGTCCTCCCCCGAGAGGTTCGGCATTCGGCGGTCGAGGAGGACCACGTCTACCTCCTCGTCCAGCTTTTCGAGGGCTTCGGACCCGCTGTAGGCCGTGCGGACGTTGTAGTCGTCTTCCAGCCACTGGGCGTAGGCGTCGGTTATCGGCTGCTCGTCGTCGACGATCAGCACTGTAGCGTCGTTGGGCATACTTACGATGTCGCTCGCGCTCTGTGATGAGTCACTCATACTCCCTCGATGTTAAACTGGCGTCTCGCGGCGAGTTCGACGGCTCGCCGACACGATTCGTCGGTCGGTCGTTCGGTCGCCGATAGCGTCGGGTCATCCGTCGGTGGTCTCCTGTTCGAACGGCGATTTGGCGGTTTCGGGTTCGTAGCCGCTCAGGAAGACGAGGTTGCCCCGGCCGACCTGTACGCGGGTGATGAGACCCTTCTCCTCCATCTTCGATAGCTTCCGGCTGACCGTGGACTTCGACCAGTCGGTCTCCTCGGTCACGTCGGCCTGTTTCATCCGGCCGCCGTAGCGCGTCAGCAGTTCGCGGATGCGGTCCTCGTCGGTCAGCATTGCCTCCTCGGGGAACTGCTCGACTTCGGACTCGCGCACCGACTGGTCGTCCGAGGAGTTCGACTCGACGGTCTCGCTCCCGGCCGACGGTGACTCGGCGGCGTCGGCGGGTCCGGTGCCATCGAGGTCGTCCGACCCCGAAAACAGATTCGACACCGAGTTCAGCACCGACGAGAACAGGCCGTCTCCGGCGTCGGGCACCGATACGTCGGTGTCGTGGGACTGGACGTGGTCGCTGGTCGCGCTCCGGTCGCCGTAGGTCTCCGCGACCGACCACTCCCGGCCGTCGTCGCCCACCTCGACTACGGCGTCGAACAGCGTCTTCAGCGTGTTGATGGTCTCCTCGTCGTGGATGTCCGGGTCCATGTGGTAGAACCCGATGGCGTCGGCCGCCTGCACGCGGTGGGTGAGGATGTGGAGGTACCGGAACGCCGTGTCGAAATCGACGTACTCCAAGAGGACCGTCAGCGTCTGGACCGACACGAGCGTCTGATTGCCGTTGCCCTCCCATCGCGTCAACTGTTCGCTCAGGGGCGCGATGATGTCCATCGGTTGGTTCGGGTCCACCCGCGCGACCGACACGTTCGGCGGGGCCTCGGTTCCGTCGGGTCCCTCGTCGGTCTCGACCGTGTTGGCGTGGATGAACGCCAGTTCCGCCGGGAGGTCGCCGACGTTCGTCTGCCAGTCCGAAATCCACGTCTCCGGCGGCGGCGTGTAGGTCACCGCCGCGACGTTCGCCCGCGCCGGGTCCGTCGTCGAGGCCAGCAGTTCGAGACACGCGCGATTCCCCGTGGGCGTCAACGGTGCCAGTAGGAGGACGTTCGAAGACTCGTTCAGTTGCCGCTTGTCCGATGTGTCGATATTCATTCGTTGTGAGTCATGGTTCGTTGTTTCCGACCCCGTCGTGGGAGACACCCCGAAGCATCGTGAGTCGGAGAGGGCTACGCCGCCCTAGATATTAAGGAGTTTGCCATCGAGTGAAATGCCGAACTCGCTCCCACCGCGGTTCTTTGTTTCTATGTGTATAAACATAGCCCGGAGGTAAAATCCCCCGGTATGACGGGTAACGGTGTTTAAACCAGCGCCCCACTACGGAGACGCAGCGCCACCGACTCCGAGAGACTGAAACCGGTGGCTTCCGAAGGGCGAGCCATGCAAGCAGTGCTTCTGGCCGCGGGCGAGGGGACCAGAATCCGACCGCTGTCGGCGTCGCTCCCGAAACCGATGCTCCCGGTCGCCGACCGACCGCTGGTCGCCCACGCCGCGGATGCCGCGGTAGACGCTGGCGCGGACGAACTCGTCGTCGTGGTCGGCTACGAGGCCGAGGAGGTCCGGGGGTACTTCGGCGACGAGTACCGCGGCGTGCCGGTCCGCTACGCGGTCCAAAGCGAACGGGCCGGGACCGCCGACGCGGTCCGGGCCGCGCGCGAACTCCTCGACGGCGCGTTCGCGGTGCTGAACGGCGACAACCTCTACGACCCCGACGCGGTGGCCGACCTCTTCGCGTCGGGTCCCGCCGTCGCCGCGGTCCGCGTCGAGGAGCCTTCGAACTACGGCGTCCTCTCCGCGGAGGAGGGCGTCGTCACCGACATCGTGGAGAAGCCCGCGGACCCGCCGACGAATCTGGCCAACGCGGGAGCCTACGTCTTCCCCGCGGCGGCCCGCGAGTGGCTGGACGTGCCCGAGAGCGAGCGCGGCGAACACGAGATTACCGACGTGGTGGCCCGCGCTATCGAGGAGTACGACGTGGGCTACGCCGCGATGGACCGCTGGCTCGACGTGGGGCGGCCGTGGGAACTGCTGGAAGCCAACGAGTGGAAACTCGGCGAGTTGGACCGCGACGTGCGCGGCGAGGTCCACGACGAGGCCGACCTCCGCGGCCCGGTCGTGGTCGAGGAGGGCGCAACCATCGACGCGGGCGTCGTTATCGAGGGTCCCGCGCTGGTGCGCTCGGGCGCGAGCGTCGGGCCGAACGCCTACGTGAGAGGAGCGACCCTCCTCGGCGAGGAGGCCCACGTCGGCCACAGCGTCGAAATCAAGAACAGCGTCGTCGGCGCGGGCACCCACGTCGCGCACCTGAGCTACGTCGGCGACAGCGTGCTGGGCCGGGACGTGAACTTCGGCGCGGGCACGAACGTCGCCAATCTGCGCCACGACGGCGAGGCGGTCCGCCACACCGTCAAGGGCGAGCGCGTCTTGACCGGCCGCCGGAAGTTCGGCGTCGTGGTCGGCGACGACGCCAAGACGGCCATCGACACGAGCCTGAACGCGGGCGTGACCCTCTCGGAGGGCGCGACGACGACGCCCGGCGAAGTCGTGACGCGAGACAAGTAGAATCGACCTGCGACCGTTCAATTACTCTTTGGCTCGAATTTTACCCTCTTGCCCGGCGCGTGCTGGCGCGAGTTCATCTCGCGCCAAGCCGCGCGAGGGATGAGCAACGCAGGTCGAAGACCGAGTAGCGCAGTCGGTTGGGGAGGCGTGTGGCTGTCGCGGTGCGGTTGCGGTGCGGCAAACTCCTGTGTATCGGCATCAGTGCGGTTCGCGGCTGTGGTCGCGGTACTATTGCGGTTCGCGGTCGTGGATGCTGTGCGGTCGCTCGTCAAAATGTCGAGCGTAATTCGCAACCCGAGGAGTCCGCTTCCGTGCTTCCTCCCGAAAAAGACGTGTCCAAAAACCCCGCTCACCGACTCACTTTGGCCGTGTGCCACGCGTTCGCCGCCAACGCCTCGAACGCCTCTTTCCCCGCCTCCGAAAGCGGATACTCACCGTGGTAGGGGTCGGGGTCCCCCTCCACGCCCGTCACGCTCCGAATCGCGTCGGCCAGCGACTCGTAGTTGTCGCCAACGATGTCCTGCACGAGGACGGGCATCCCGGCGCGCTCGCAGAGTTCGCGCGCGGCCTCGCGGCCGACGTAGACGCACTCCTCGCGGCCGTCCACGAGGACGAGCGCGAAGGGCGTCTCGCCGAACTGCGCTTCGAGGAGCCGTCGGGCTGGCTCGTCGTCCCACGCGATAGCGCCGACGCCGTCCAGTCGCCGGAGCGCAGTGGCCGCCGCCGAGCAGAACGGGCACTCGCCGTCGTAGACGAGAACTGCGTGGTAGTCGGTCATAGCCGTCCGTACGGCCGCTGGCGGTAAAACGGCGGTGGCGAGGCCGACGAGCGACGCCCGGAATGGCGATTCGACGCGCGTTCAGCGCGGTGAAGTCGTGCGTCCGGGCGGCGAACGCTCGTCACCGCTTCGACCGGCCCGGCGGCTTGTCGTGTTCCGCGCGGTGGTCCAGCATCTCGTCGTACTGGCAGGCCCGAATCCGGAGGTCCGACCGGGGCTTGGCGGTACAGGGGAGGATGAGGTCGGCCTCCTCGTCCTCGTCGTAGTACCGGCGAGCGTCCGATTGGTCCACCTCGCCGTCGAGCAGTTTCGCGGCGCAGGTGGTACACCACCCCTGCTGGCAGTCGGCGGGGAGCCAGACGCCCTCGCTCCGCGCGGCCGAGAGGAGGTATTCGGTCTCGGGAACCTCGATTTCGACGGTCTCCCCGGCCTGCTCGATATCGGCCTCCTCGGGGACCTCGATTTCGACGGTGTGGCTACTCACGGTCGGGATTACGGGCCAGCGGGGATGAACGTGACGGCTACGAATCTCCTGACGAGCGGGGTTTCGGGGCGGGAGCAGTCCGGAACCGACTACCGGAATCGTCGTATCGAACGCCTCGAAAGCCCCCGCCCACTCGTGTGACCGCGAGCTGGCGGCCCCTTTCAGTCCACCCGGACGGGTAGTCTCGTCAATCGAGCGTCTACCGTGGCGGTCGGTCAGTCGAGCGTCTGCCGGTGGCTCGCGTCGTGAGCAGTTCGTCGGGAGAAAGCGTCGCCGGGCCGGTCCCGGTGGTCCGCGTCACCGAGCGCGCGCCGGTCGCCCGAGTCGTCGGAATCGGTCGCGAGTCGCTACGCCGAGTCGTTGAACCGCCGGTTGGTCGAGAGCGGCGCGTCGCCGGGTTCCCCGCGGACGAAGTGGCCCGCCGGGTTGATTTCGCCGTCGCGCTCCATGCTGAGGAGTTCCACGAACCACGCCTCGTGTTCGATCTCCTCCTGCAAGATGCGACTCGCCATGTCGTAGGTCCGCGGGTCCTTGCCTTGGGTCATGTCGCAGATTTCGCTCCACGTCCGGATGGCGCATCGCTCGGCCTCCAACAGCACTTCGAGGACGCTCTCGGCGTCGAGTTGCTCGATGTTGTCCGGTGCGTCACCGCCCATCGGCACCGGCAACTCGGCGTGCGGGCACGACGCTCGCTCCATGAACGTCCCGATGTCGTTCGGGAGCGACCCGCCGAGTTCGTAGACGCGCGGCGCGACCAACTCGAAGTGCGCGCGGTCTTCGAGGCGCGCGTCCTCCGCTATCTCCTTGTAATCCTCGTGGCCCGCGAGGTGCATCCGGAGGTTGGTGTAGTAGTAGTACGTCGAGAACTCCGCGCCGATGGCGTCGATGAGCCGTTCGCGAAGCTCCTCGGGTTCGAGGCCGCGCTCGCGTAGCGACTCCATCCCCACTCGCATACTGGTATCGCCCGGTTCGTACTCGCCTGCGCCGTGTCGTCGGTCGTCGTCTGCCATTATGTTCTCCCCCGCAAGCAACGACGGCTTTCGGACCCTTAACAATTCTTCCCAGATTACGAACATCGTTTCGAGTTCCCGGAATCGAAGTAACCGACGAGCCGAGGAGACGACGCCCTCCACTTTCGCTCCGCGGCGAAAGGGGTTAGGGACCCCGACCCTATCGCCGACTCGTGGACGAGACCATCGACTGGCTCCGGGGCCGACCGTACTACGACGGGCAGGTGGAAGCCCACCGGACCCTCCTCGGCAGGGACGGCGACTTCGCGGATATCGACCTCGAAGGCCGACTGGAGAGCGCGCTCGAATCGCGGGGCATCGACCGCCTCTACCGCCACCAAGTCGAGGCCGTCGAGGAGGTCCGCCGAGGCGGGAACGTCGTCGTCGCCACCCCGACCGCGAGCGGCAAGAGCCTCGCGTACACGGTCCCGGCCTTCGAGCGCGCGATGGACCACGGCGGGCGCACCCTCTACGTCGCGCCCCAGAACGCGCTCATCAACGACCAAGACGAGACCCTCTCGGGCCTCGCCCGCGACTTGGGCTTCGGCAGTCGCGTCTCCGTCGAGCAGTACACCGGTCGCCTGAGCAAGTCCGAGAAGCGCGACGTGCGGGACCGCCGACCCACCGTCGTCCTGACGAATCCCGATATGCTCCACTACGCGCTCCTGCCGCACGCACACCGCCTTTGGGACTGGTTCTTCAAGGGACTCGAAACGGTCGTGCTGGACGAAGTTCACGAGTACCGCGGCGTCTTCGGGAGCCACGTCGCGCTCGTCCTGCGCCGACTCCGGCGCATCTGCGACCGGTTCGACGCCGACCCGGAGTTCGTCTGCTGTTCGGCGACCATCGGCAACCCCGTCGAACACGCCGCGGGCGTGACCGGGACCCCCGAATCGTCGTTTCGGCTGATAGACGAGGACGTGAGCGACACCGGGCCGACCCACTGGGTGCTGTGGAACCCGCCGGAGTACGAGACCCCGCAGGCCGGGACCTCGGGCCAGCGCCGGTCGAACCACGCCGAGACCAAGCGCCTGTTCGCCGACCTCGTGTCGAAGGACTACCAGACGCTCACCTTCACTCGCGCTCGGCAGGCCGCCGAGCAGTGGGCGATGGAGAGCGCGAAGGCGCTCCGCGAGCGCGGCCGAGGAGACCTCGCGCCCGACGTGACGGCGTATCAGGCCGCGCTGGGCGACGACCGGCGGAAGGAAATCGAGGAGGGCCTGCAGAGCGGCGAGGTCCGTGGCGTCTGGAGTACCAACGCTTTGGAACTCGGCGTGGACATCGGCGGTCTCGACGCGGTACTGCTCGACGGCTACCCCGGCACGCGGATGGCGGCGTTCCAGCAGGCCGGGCGCGCGGGCCGGGGGACCGACCCGAGTCTCGTCGCGCTCGTCGCTGGCGAGGACCAGTTGGACCAGTACCTGATGGCCAACCCCGACGAGTTCTTCGCAGGGGACCCCGAGCGGGCGGTCGTCAACCCCGCGAACGACCAACTCCTGCCCGACCACGTGCTGTCGGCGGCCCGCGAAACGTGGCTCTCGCCCGAGGACCGCGAGTACTTCGGCGAGGAGTTCCCCGACCTCGTGAACCGCCTCGAACGCGAGGGCCTGCTCGACCAGCGCATCACCGACGACGGCCTGCGCTGGACCTACGACGGCGACGGCAGTCCCCAACACGAGATGAGTCTGCGCTCCATCGACGACCGCGAGGTCAATTTGCTCGACAGGCGAAACGGCGACACCATCGCCAGCCTCCCCTTCGAGGACGCGCTGACCGACGCCCACCCCGGCGCTATCTACCACCATCAGGGCCAGTCCTACGAGGTCGTGGACTTGGATCTGAACAAGGAAGTCGCGGAACTCTCCCCGACGTGGGCCGACTACCACACCAAGGTCCTCCACGAGAAAGAGATCACCGTCGAGGAGGACATCCGCGAGAAGCGCCTCGAAACCCGCGAGGAGGTCCCGGTCCGGTTCGCCGAGGTGACGATGCGCAAGCAGATTACCGGCTTCGAGCGCCGGGACCGCTCGGGCGAGACGCTGGCCCGCGAGTCGCTGGACCTCCCGGAAGTCTCGCTCCGGACCAAGGCGCTGTACTTCACGGTGCCCCGCGAAGTCGAGCGCGCGATGCGCGAGCGGGGCGACTTCGCGGGCGGCATCCACGCCGCCGAACACGGCATGATTTCGCTCTTTCCGCTCGAACTGCTCTGCGACCGCGGCGACATCGGCGGCCTCTCGACACCGATGCACCCACACACCGGGAAGAGTACCATCTTCATCTACGACGGCTACCCCGGCGGCGTCGGACTGGTCCGAGAGGGCTACGAGACTGTCGCGGACCTGATGAGCCAAACCGCCGCGATGATAGGGGCCTGCGACTGCGAGTCGGCGGGCGGGTGTCCCGCCTGCGTCCAGTCGCCCCACTGCGGGAACGCCAACGACCCGCTGGACAAGGAACGGGCACGGTTCCTGTTGGAGAAACTGACCGACGGCGATTCCGATGAGACGGAGTAGTCGGGGACCGACCGTGGTCGTAGCTCGTTGCCCCCAAAATAAAAATATATACGATATAACTAGAAACGTGAGTCCGTGTCTTCGAAACTTAGTATTAGACGTTCGTTGAGTTACGGAGTCGATAAACTCGCCACGCGCGGCGGGGCGACTCTCGTCGCCGCGTACGTACTCTTCCAAGTCGTCACGCAGGTCGTCTTTCAATCGCTGTTCATCGAGGCGTTCGACAGCGTCCTCGACAGCGGCCAACTGTCACAATCGTATCCGCTCGCCCTCGAACTACCGATGACCGTCAGTGCCGTGTTCACTGCCGCGCTCGTCCTCGCCGGTACCGCCCTCGGAATAGTCGCGATGCGCGCGCTGTACGCGGACATCGACGCCGTGCCGACCGCAGACCACACCCGTCGGCTCGCGCGGACCGTCGGCGTCGTACTCGTCGTCGGCATCCTCGTGTTCGTAGCGACGTTCGTCGGCTTCGTCTTCTTGGTCCTCCCCGGACTCTTCCTCGCGGTCAGCTTCGTGTTCGCCGCCCTCGTGGCCGCCGTCGAGGACGCCGGAGTCGGAGCCTCGTTCAAACGGAGCTGGGAACTCGCGTCCGGCAACCGCCTCCGTCTGTTCGCCCTCGGCGTCGTCGTCGCTATCGCTTCCGGAATCGTCGGTGCCGTCGGAGGCCTGTTCGGAGTCGTCGATCCGCTCGTCGGGGCGCTTCTGACCGGAGCCACCACCGGCCTCGCCTCGGTGTTCAACGCCGCGGCACTCGTCGGTGCGTATCGTCAACTCGTGAACGAAGACGGTGTCGCCGCGTCCGCCGCGGCGTAGATTATCGGGCGTGAGAAGCGGACCACAAAATTAAGTCACCCCCTTCACAATTCTCGACCGATATGGACGAGGACCTCGACGCAGTCCGAGAGCGCAAGAAGCGCGCGCTCGCACAGGAGAAGGGCCTCGGTGCGCCAGCCTCGCCGGTCTACGTCGATGGCTCGCAGAACTTCGACCGGACGGTGACCGCTCACGAAGTCGTGTTGGTCCACTACTACGCCGACGGCGGCGCGGGCCAGCGGCTCCACCCCGTCGTGGAGTCGGTCGCGCGCGAGACGTTCGCGGCGGTGGCGAAAGTCAACGTCGTCCACCACCAGAAGTTGGCCTTGGAGCGGGGCGTCGAGGCGACGCCCGCCTTCGAGGTGTACGCCGACGGCGAGTGCCAAGAGCGCGTCCGAGGGCACGTCGAGAAAGACGAACTGGTGGAGTTGGTCGGCGAGCACACGTCGTTTTGAATCCGACCGAATCGGCCTCGGCTTCCTCGATCTACCCGCGACAGCCGCGGCTCCATCGAGTTCTCACTTCCGACCGAAACTCCTTTTAGGCCAGCCTAATTCAGATTAGGTTAGCCTAAACCATGCCCGACTCCCTCGACGCCATCCGCCGCGAAATCGCCGACCTCGCCGCCGAGGAGGGCGATTTCTACGTCGCGTGTGCCGACACGGACGAGCGCCCCGCGCCGCTCTCGGGCCGCCGGTTCCCCACCGAGGAGGCGGCCTCCTCGGCGGCGGCCCTCGCGCGCTCGTATCGCGAACTCCTGCGCGAGTCCGACCCGAACCTCCCCGAGCGTCGCCTCTCGGTGTACGAGCGGGCCGACGACCCCCCGACGGCGGTCTCGACCCGCAAGCGCACCGAGGAGACCCGCGAGAACGGCCTGCCCCGGACCTCGCGGTCGGTGACGCTCTCGGGCGATTGTGAGTCCGAGTGGCTCCGGATGGACAACGCGCCGCTGGTCCACGTCCGGAGCGACGGCGAACCGCTCCCCGACGACGCGGTAGAGCGCCAACTCGAATCGAAGCTATGACCGACCAGTTCCCGACGAGAGGCGTGGAGGCGTCGCTCGACCGCCGGACGCCCGCGGCGATGGAGCGCGCGGCCAGCGAGCGCGACCGCATCGAGGAGAAGGTCGCGGCGTTCGGCGAGTTCCGCGAGCGGGTCGCGGACGTGCCGACCGACGCGAGCGGCCGCGGCAGTCGGAGCGCACAGTCGGGCCGGTCGGCCGGGGGCGCGCTGGCGGTGGGGACGACCGCGAGCAGTTCGACCGACAGCGCGGCGACGGTCCGCGAGGCGTTCGGCGAGACGGTCCTGCCCTACGCCGACGCCGACTCGATGCAGGAGGCGATGGCCGACGAACTGTCGCCGGAACTGACCGCGGCGCTCTCGCCCGCGGCGGGCGGATTCTCGACGGGCCTGAAGCGCCAACTGGTCTCGCGCGCCGACCAGCGCCGCAAGGAGTGTCGCCTGCTTGCCGACGGTATCGAGGGCGAGCGCGAGCGCGTTCGGGAGATTGCGGACGAACTGGACCGAATGCTCGACTGGCTCGCCACCGCCGACGAGACGCCGCTCCTCCAACTGGGTTTCGAGGAGCTACGGGCGCGCCACGACCGACTCGCCGAGTTCCGCGAGACCTGCGACCGACTGGCGGCCGAGCGACAGGCCGCGATTCGAGAGACCCGAAACGACGGTCTGACCGGGATTCGGGAGGCCGAACTGATAGACCACCTCTACGGCGAGTTCGGCGACGACCATCCCGTGTTGGCCGACCTCGCGGAACTCGACGCGCTACTGGCCGACTGCCAGCGCGCGGTCCGGAAGCACCTCAGCGCGCGCGTCTGACTCTTCTATCAGTTTTCCGGCCGATGCCGATTCCGAAACTGCTTACTCGGTCGGTTGAGGGCTGGCCACCGAGTCCCTATGACAGACTCCCTCGAACACCTCCGCCAGCGGATAACCGACTTGACCGAGCCGGACGGCGATTTCGCCGTCGTCTGTCCGCTCTCGGGTAAGTGCCCGGTCCCCGTCCGCGGCGAGTCGTTCCCCGACGCAACCGCCGCCGAGGAGGCCGTGGACCTCGTGGTCGAGTACCGGAAACTCCTCCGGGAAGTGGACCCCTACCTCGAAAATATCCCCATCGTGGCTATCGAGCGAACCGCCGCGCCGCTCGCGCTCGACGCGCGGGAGCGGAGCGAGCGCGCAGGCGACGGCGCGAGCGGAACCGAGCGCGCGAGCGGGGCGTCCGGCCGTCGGCGTCCCGCCGCCCGGTCGGTCTCGCGGTCGGTGACGCTCTCGGGCGACGGCGACGCCGAGTGGCTCCGGATGGACGACGCGCCGGTCGTCCACGTCCGGCGCGACGGCGAACTGCTGGACGACGAGACGGTCTCCCGGCAACTCCGGGCCGCGTTTCGGTGAGAACTCCTCGGCTCTCCTCCGAGGACTACCCCGCCTCGCGTATCTCGCGGCGCAGTTCCGGAATCAGGTCGAACTCCCGGTCGGCGTCTCCGAGGACCAACAGCGCGTGGTACCGCAGGTAGGTCCGAATCGGCACGAAGACCACCGCGAGGACGGCGACCAGAAGCACGACGTACGCCAGCACGACGAGCGCGAGGAGGGCCACCGCGACCGGACTCGCCGCAACCGCGTCGAGGCCGCCGAACAGCGTGACGCCGACGACGCCGACGACCGCGACGGGAGCGACCAGTAGCGCACCGACGATGCCCCCGATTACGGAGGCGACCAGTCCCGCCGCGAGCGCGAGACCGACACGGACGAGCGCGTAGACGCCGAACTGCTTCCACTCGCGGGTCAGCGTCGGCCAGAAGCGCCGCCAGCCAGCGAGGACGCCGACGTTCTTCAGAATCATCACCGGGACGACGAAGTTGGCCGTGAAGGCGTCTATCGCGGCGACCAGAATCCCGAGGAGAACGACCAGCGGAATCGACGCCACGAGGAGACCCACCGAGAGGTCGAGAGCGCCGGTTGCGAGTCCGACGACGCTCGCCACCAGTAGGAGCGCAGGGACGGTGACGAGCAGTCCGAGGACGACCCGGAAGCCGAACAGTCGGAGCGCGCGGCCGAAGTGCTGGCCCGCGTAGTCCCGAATTCGGACGTGTTGGCGGCGCAGACTCTCCACGAAGACGAACTCCATCACGGCCCCGACGAGGACGTAGAGCAGGCCGACGACGAGGCCGACCGCGACCACGCCCAGCAGTATCGGGACGACCTCGCCGAACTCGGCCGGAACGTCGAGTTCGCCCGGTCCGGGAGCCATCCCCGGTCCGTCGGCGGGACTCCCCGTCGAACCCCCGACGCTGGCCGACGGGCCGCCACCGCCGCCGCTCCCGAGGAAGAAGACCACGACGGCGAGTTTGAGCCACTGGCGGGCGTCGAGCGGAGTGAGCAGGGATTTCGTGGCGTCGAGCGCGTCGTCCAGCGCCGCCACAGCGTACCACGACATGCGCCGGACTACGACACCGACCGAGAAAACTGTCGGGGGAAAAACGGGTGTATCTCAGACCGAGGCCGCGTCGCCCAACCCGCCGTCGATGAGTTGGATGAGGACCGCCGCGATACCGGTCTTCGACGACCAGATGGCGGTCTCCTCCTCTAGCTCGGGGTCGTCGCGTCGGTCCCTGACGCTCAGGAGGACCGTCTCGGCGTCCACGACCACGACGCGGCCCACGGGGTCGTCGCCGTGGGGGTGGTCGGCCGGGAGTTGCATCACCGTCACGTCGCTGTCGGCGAACAGTTCGCCGAGCGCGGGGTCGCCGACCAACAGGACCTCGACGCCCGCGTCGGCCCGCTCGCGCAGGAGGTCGGCGAGGTCGTCGGTCAGACCGCGGGCGTCCCGGCCCACGCCGAAGACGACGCGGCGCTCGGCCTCGTCGATGAGTTGCTCGACTCGGCCGTCGATGCTGGTCCGCCCGTGGACCGTCCAGATGTCCTCTCGCTCCTCGTCGCCCTCGCCGCGCTGCCTCCGGGCGGCTTCGAGGTAGTCGAAGGCCCGCTCTTGGGTGCGCTCGAACTCGCCGCGGAGGTGCGACTGCGCGGCGTCGAGGCTGACGGGCCGGTACTGGATGGGCTTGGACTGTTGGACCTCCACGAGACCGCGGTCTTGCAGCGACTCGGCCGCGCCGTAGACCTGCGAGCGGGGCACGTCGGTCGCCCGATGCACGTCGCGGGCGGTCCCCGTGCCGAGTCGCTGGAGCGCGGCGAACACCTTGGCCTCGTAGTTCGAGAGGCCGAGGTCTTCGAGCGCGTCGATGGCGTCGTCTTCGTCCATCAGTCCTCGCTCACCTCCGTCCCCGCGCTCTGGGTGACCGCCGAACTCGGGTCCGCGGCGGTGGCCTCGCCCGGCCCGAGGTAGCGCGTCCACAGCACCAGCAGACTCGGGAGGACGAGGACGCTGGCGAGGAACGCGTAGACGATGGTCAGTCCGGTGATGATGCCGAACTGCTGGAGCGCGGGCAGGATGGCGAACGCGAGGACGCCGAACCCGCCGACCGTGGTCGCCGCGCTACCGAGGAGCGCGCCGCCGGTCCCGGTGACGCTCTCGCGCATGGCGGCCCAGATGGTGTCGCGCCGCCCGAGTTCCATCGTGTAGCGCTCGCTGAGGTGGATGCTGTAGGCCACCCCGAGACCGACCGTGAGGCTCGTAATCATCCCCGTCAGGACGTTGAACGGCATCCCCAGCAGGTACATCGTCCCGAGAATCCACGAGACGCTGAACGCCACCGGGAGCAGGGTGATGGCTCCCAAGGTGGCGCTCCCGTGAGCGATGCGGTAGGCTATCATCAGGAACGCGAACGTCGCGCCCAGCGTGATGAGCAGGCTCTGGATGACCGTATCGAGCAACTGCTTCTGGACGATTTCGAAGACGATGGGTTGGCCCGTCGCGGTCGCGGTCAGGCCGTCGCCGTTCACGTTCGCGGCGATGTCGCGCATCTCGGTCGTGACCGTCGAGGAGGACGCGCCCCCTTTCACGGAGACGACCATGCGCGCGGCCTCGTACTCCCCGTCTTGGCGGACGAGGACGCCCTTCGCCTCTTGGGGCGCGACGGCGAACAGTTCGTCGAAAACCTGCTCAACGTTCTGCTCGGGCACGCCGTCACCGTCGGTGTCGGCGGCCGCGAGCGTCGCGTTGAACGACTCGTTCTGCGCGGCCGCGCGCTCCATCACCGAGAGCGGACTCCGAATCTGTGGCTCGCCGTTCGAGAGGACGACCACGACCTCCTCCTTCCCGGCCGCGGTGTCTTTCGCCCGCTGTAGCTTTTCGAGCGCGTCCGGCGTCGCCACGTCGCCCTCTACGAGAATTTGGGCCTGCGAATCCTGTCGCAGGAAATTGTCGTTGACGTATTCGAGGTTCGCCTTCGCGGTGTAGGTGCCGGGCGCGAACGGTTCGGGCAGGTCCTTCATCCAGTCGGCCGGGTCCTCCGCGAGGAAGTCCGTCTGCGAGAAGCTGGTATCGACCTGCGTCGCGCCGTACGCGCCGCCAGCCGAGAGGACCAGCGTCAGCGCGATGACGACGAAGGGAGCCTTCCGGGCGGCGACCGACCCGACCGAGAGCAGCGAGCCGAGCGCGCCGCCGCCGGTCCCGAACGCCCGCTTCTTGCGGTCGAAGCCGCGGGCTTCGAGGAGACCGTCGATTTCGACTTTCAGCGCGGGAATCAGGCCGCCGAAGACGACCAGCGCCGCGAGGATGCCGACCGAACTCACGATACCGAAGTCCTGAATCGGCGGCAGGGGGCTGACGAGGTTCGACATGAAGCCGATGACCGTCGTCGCGGTCACCCAGACGAGCGCCACGCCGACGCTCGCGAGCGCGACCGACATGCCCTCCCGGACGCTCTCGCCGTCGTGTTCCTCGCGCTCCTCGCGGTGGCGCATGAACACGTGGATGGCGTAGTCGATGGAGAGGCCGATGAGCAGGACCGGCACCGCGATGAAGATCTGGTTGAACGTGATGTCGAACCAGCCCATGAAGCCGAACGTCCAGACGAGGACCGCGACGATGCCGAACACGCCCAACAGGATGTCCAGCAGGTCACGGTAGGCGATTATCAGCGTCAGGACGACGAACAGCAGGGCCATCGGGCCGACGATGGCGATGCTGTCTGCCATCGACTGGTTGGTCTCCTCGCTGATGATGCCCGACCCGAACACCAACACCTCGCGGTCGAGGTCCTGTTTTGCGATCTGCTGCATCGCGGTCTGGGACTCGACGATGGTGTCGGAGGCCATGCTCTGGACCGACTGCCCGCCCTGTTGCTGGAACACGACGAGCATCGTCGCGTCGGCCTCGGTGCTACCGGGCTCGTAGGAAGTCGGCATGAACGCGAACGCCTGACTCGACGGGCCGGAACCGCCCTCGCTCAGGACGGTGCCGACCGCCGACTCCACCTCGGAGTCGTTCATCGACTCCAACTGGGCGACCTGCTCGGAGAGGGTCGGTGCGGACGCGTTTTGCAACTGCTGGCGCTGTTCCTGCAACTGCTGGCCCTCCTCGGCGAGTTGCTGGCCGCGCTCGCGCAGGTCGGCCCCGCGCTGTTGGAGCTGTCGGAACTCGTCGGCCAACACGCCCTGCGTGCCCAGTTGGTACACTTGCCCGAACTGCGACCGAATCTCGCCCGCGCGCTGGCGGTAGGTGGACTGGTTGATGTCGCCCTGCTGGAACGAAGCGTTGAGTCGGTCGAGTCGCTGCTGGAGGCCCCGAACCTGCTCGAAGGCCCGTACGTACGTCGCCGACTGGTTCGCGCTCAGGTTCCCGGTCGCGGCGGTCCGGACCTGCCGGAGTCGCGTCTCCAACTGCTCGGACCGCTGGCTGTACGTGGAGTCGTTGAGTTGGCCCTGCTGGTACGACGCGTTGAGGCGGTCGTAGCGGGCCTGCAACTCGCGAGTCCGGTTCAGCGTCGTACTCAGTCGCGCGGCGGTCCGGTTGAGTTGCCGACTCCGCTCTCGAAGCTCGGTCCGCGACTCGTTGAGCGCCTGCGTGCGCTCTCGGAGTTTCGCGCCCTGCTTGCGGAGTTCCGTCGCCTGCTCCTGTCGGATGGCGACCGTGGCGACGATGTTGGCGACGCCGGTCGTCGGCGTCCCGTTCACCAGCGTCCGGTTGACGGTGGCGTTGCTCCGCAACGCCTGCTGGAGTCGCAGGCTCTCGATGAGCGCCCCTTTCGAGAGGACGTTGCCCTCCTCGTCGCGGACGATGAGTTGGACCGTCGTCTGATTCTCGTCGCCCGACGAGAAGTTGGAGTTGATGTAGTCCAACTTCTCTGCGGCCGTGCTGTCGCTCTGGAACTGGTCGAGCGACGACGACTGGTCCACCATTGGCGCGCCCGCCCCGACCAGCACGGTCAGCACGAGGAGGACGGCGATAATCGGACGGCTGTACTCCGTGACGGCGGCGAAGAGGTCGCTGGCGTTCACGGGCGACCCCTCCGCGCGACGGTTCGTCGTTGCATGTCTGGCACTGTTGTTAGTAGCCTACTAACAGCGCGAGCATAAACCCACGGGATTCGGAGTCGTCGGCCGGAAGCGACGAGCTAGAAGACTCGATTCACGCCGATAGTCGAGTTCGTCGGAATCGGCTACGTCCGAACGTCGCGGTCGGCGAACTCGTGGACCAGTTTCGAAAAGAGCGACGGGAACTCGCGCTCGTCACCGACGACGAGACGGTCGTCGGGATGGTCACCCCGACGGACGCCTTCGAGACGACGGGTGAACTCGAAGACCCCTTCGACGACGGTCGAGCGCCCGACGCGACCGCCTGAGACTGGGATGACCGCCCGAGACCGAGGAGAATCGCGTGGCCGGTTAGCCCTGCACCGTGCCGGTGGCGAGGTCTTTCAACTTCCCTTCGACCGTGTAGCTCGGCGTCTCGACTTCGATGGTCGAGTCCGGGCCGACCTCGTGGAACTTGAGGTGGAGTTCGTAGCTCCCGGCGTCGGAGATGTCGGTCGATTCCATCTGTCCGCTCGGGCGGTGGCGAGCCCACGCGTTCTCGCCCGCGAGCGAGGCCTCGGCCTCGCCGCTGATGACCCAGCTCTTGGGCTTGCTGGTCACGTTACTGCCCCGCATCGGGTAGCCCTTGTCGTGCCAGTCCCAGAAGCCTTCGTCGATGACGTAGACGTTCTCGTAGCCCGCGTTGATGAGTTGTGACGCGCGGATGGACGAGAGGTGGTGGGGACAGCCACAGTAACAGACGATGAGGTCGTCCTTGGGCCAGTCCATCACGGGGTCGTTGTTGGCGCGTCGCTTCTCGGAGGCCTGACTCAGCACCGCGCCGTAGATGTGGGACTTCCCGTAGGACTTCTTCCCGCGGGCGTCGGCGATGCGGGCCTCGCCGCGCTTGTACCAGTAGTGAACCACGTCGATGGGTGCCAGCGGCACCTGCACCCCGTTTTCCTCGACCGTGTCGAACGACGAGGTGTCGATGCTTCGCTCGGCCGGTTGGTCGTCGAACGCGGGCGGGTAGCCGTCGGTGTCGCCGTCGGTCGGCGTCGCCGATAGCTTCGCACCGCTCCCCCCGCCGCCGCCGAGACATCCGGCAGTTGCCGAGAGCGCCGCCACGCTACTGGTCAAGAAGGTTCGTCGTTTCATCTGTGCGTACTCTTAGCAAATGACGAGATATTAATTTTACCGTATCGGTATACGGAGTTAGAACGCGGAAAATTAGTCCAGCGGGTCGGCGAACGTATGTCCCCTTCCGGACGCTGCGGCGGGTCGTCAACCGGACTACTCGACCGAGATGGCCCGGTCACAGAGGTCCCGGAATCGGCCGAACGTCTCGTCGGTGACGGCCTCCCGAACCGTACAGTAGGCACCGCGGGCCTGCTTCTCGCGGGCGTTCGAGACCACCGAGTCGAACAGTCGAAACACCTGCTCCTCGCGGCCGTACATCAGCAGGACGTTCACGTTGTCCACGACGACCCACCCGCCGCGCGTGACGTACTCCATCGCCTTCGAGAGTCGGATGCTGATACCGGTCAGGTCGCTGGGGTCTACCGGGTCGGTCGTCCAGAGCGGACCGGCATACTCGGTCGGCGACCCCGTGACCGGGACGACGCCGACCTTCTCGGGGTCGCCCCCGCGGCGTTCGACCAGCGACTCGACCTTGCCCGGCGCGGCCGTGGCCGAGACGACCAGCAGATTCTCGAACGCGTCGTCCGGCAGGGTGGTCAGCGGCGACCCCATCGAGGGCACCGACACCAGCGCCTGCTCGCCGGGGTCTACCCGGATGGGGCCGTCAGTCGTCCCCGGCACTCTCGAACCCTCCGGTGGCGTCGTCGGGGTCGTCGTCGGGGGTACCGTCCCCGGTCGGTCGCCCGACTTCGTGGCCGTCGAGGCGCAGGAACGGCCGGGCGAACTGCCAGACGCCAGCGGCCGCCAGCACCGACGCCACGAAGTCGAACGCCGACGAGACCAACGACATCCCGAGCGGTACCGACGCGACGTACGACACCGTCAACGAGAGGAACGCTCCGCCGAGGAGCAACAGTCCTCGCGTGTGGGCGACGTTCCGAGCGTACGCGACCACGGGGTAGACGAGGAGCGCACTCGTGAGGACCAGCATCGTCGTCTGGGCGACGAAGACGAACGAATTGAGGTCACTCATCCCGGTCATAGCTTCCTCCGTTCGGTGAGCAAGACGAGGACGTGCGCCGCCGACACGAGCGCGGCCATCGTCGCCACCGCCGACACGACGAGTTCGTAGAGGGGCGGCACCGACACCCCGAGGGCCGCGTTCGCGTTCAACCCGACGTACGCGAGCAGGACCACCGGAATCGGTCGCAACACCGACCCGAAGGGCGCTCCTCGGAATCCGCGGGCCGCGACGACCGCCAGCGGAAACGTCCCCGCGAGTACGAGTATCGTCGCCAGCGCGAGTACGCGTTCGACTACCATTCGCCCCCGGATTTTCGCTCCCGGATTAAATAACCCGCCGGTGCCCCCGCAGCGACTGTCGTGACTGAGATTTGGCATACCGAACCGAAGAAAAATAACGGACGATTCCTAAGCGACTGATAGATGGATTCGGAACTGGAAAAACTGGTAGATGCCCTCGAAAGTTCTGTCGGTGATAGCCTGCGTGGCGTCTTTTACGGCGACTTCCGCCATCGGGAGTACTCGATAGCGTACGCGTCTGAGTCGGCCACAGACGACTACTCGGCCGACCAGATCGGCGAGATCGTAGACGACGTAGTATTCGAAAAGTTACATAGCGGCCGGAAAGACGACCTCCACGAACCGCTCGGGGACTACACCGCTTCGGTCGAAGTGTTCGAGGAGGGCGTCAACGTCATCCTGCTGGGCTACGACGACGTGCCGACTATCTTCGTCGGGATGGACGGCGACGTGGCGAACCTCACCCCCGCCCTCGAAGCGGTCCGAGACGTACTCGAATAGCGGTCCGAGACGTACTGAAATAGCAGGTCGAGACGTGCCGAAATAGCGGTTCGGGACGTGCTGGCGGTGGAACTACCTACTCGTCGCCACGGTCTTCCCACTCGTGATCCAAGACGCCGAAGTACCGCATATCGACGTACTCGCCGCCGGTGAACGCCTCGTCTCGGTGGACGCCCTCCTCCTCGAACCCCAACTTCTCCCAGATGCGGGCCGACGCCGGGTTGGTGGCGAGGACCCGCGCCATCACGCGGTGCATCCGGAGTTCGCGGAAGGCGAAGTCGGTCAGCAGGCGCGAGGCCTCGGTGCCGTACCCCTCGCCGTGGTACTCGGGCGCGAGCCACAGGCCGAGTTCGCAGTGGCCCGACCGCTGGTCGATGTCGTGAAGTCCGACGACGCCAGTCATCTCGCCGTCGGCACAGACCGCGAGGTTCACGTCCTCCTGATTCGAGATTCGCTCCTCGAAGTACTCCCGTTCCTGTTCGGCGTTGATGGGAAAGGCGGTCGTCAGACCCTCACGGACCGCGGGGTCGTTGATGGTGTCGCGCATGAACTCAACGTCGTCCTCCTCGACGGTTCGGAGGGTGACGGTCTCTCCTCGGAGGAACACTGCGCCGGGCATACTCGTCGGTATTCGAGGAGAGACCATAACGGATGGGGTAGTGCGGTAGCGGTTGGCACAGCGGGCAGATTCCGACTCGGCGCACGAATCGCTTTAGGCCTCCGCGACGAACGACGAGCCATGCGCACGGCAGTCCTGAGCGAACCGGGCGAACTCGCGGTCGAGGAGCGCCCCGACCCCGACCCGGCACCCGACGAGGTGCTGGTCGCGGTCGGCGAGGTCGGCATCTGCGGGTCGGACCTCCACTACTACGAACACGGCCGAATCGGCGACTACGTGGTCGAAGACCCCTTGATTTTGGGGCACGAGAGCGCGGGCGAGGTGGTCGCGGTCGGCGACGAGGTGTCCGGCCTCGAATCCGGGGATAGGGTGGCGCTCGAACCGGGCGTCCCCTGCCGCCGCTGTGCCCACTGCAAGCGCGGCGAGTACAACCTCTGTCCCGACGTGACCTTCATGGCGACGCCGCCGGACGACGGCGCGTTCGCCGAGTACGTCGCGTGGCCCGCCGACTTCGCCTACCGACTTCCACCCGACGTATCGACCCGCGAGGGCGCGCTCTGCGAACCGCTCAGTGTCGGCGTCCACGTCGCGCGCCGCGGCGACATCGGCGTCGGCGACTCGGTGCTGATTACCGGCGCGGGACCCATCGGCCTGCTGGCGATGGAGGCCGCTCGTGCCGCCGGAGCGACCCGAATCTTCGTGTCCGACGTGGTGGAGAGCAAACTTGACCGGGCCGAGGAGCGCGGCGCGGACGCGACCATCGACCCCCGCGAGGAGGACCTCGGCGAAGCGGTCGCTCGGCACACCGGCGGCGAAGGTGTCGATGTCGTCGTGGAAGCCTCCGGCGCGGAGTCGGCAATCGCTGGGTCGCTCGACGCGGTGCGGCGCGGGGGCACCGTCGTCTTCGTCGGTCTCGCCGACGAAGCCGAGGTGCCCCTCGACGTACTGGACATCGTAGACAACGAACTCGACGTTCGCGGGTCGTTTCGCTACCGGAACACCTACCCCGCGGCCATCGACCTGCTGGCCGACGGCGAGGTGGACGTGGAAGGCATCGTGGACTTCGAGATGGGTCTCGGGGAGGTAGACGCCGCGTTCCGGCGCGCGATGGACCCCGAGACGGTGAAAGGGATGGTGACGATAGAAGAGTAGGTACTCGTCTGCCTACTCGGCGTCGTCTTCGTCGCCCGACGAACCGCCGTCACCGACCGCATCGGTCTCGCCGTCGCCGACGATGGCCTCCACGTCGGCGTGGTCGTGGAGGAGTTCGGCCATCGTCTCGACCGTCTCGGCGTCGCGCGTGCGACCGCTCCGAATCACGTCCTCGGCGCGCTCGACGGTCGTCAGCGTGTCCGACTGGACCAGTAGGACCGGTACGCCCTTCTCCTCGGCCTTGCCGATGACCGCGCCCGGCGGGCGGTAGCCCCCGGTCAGGATGAGACACTTCACGCCCGGCGCTTCCAGCGCGACGCGCTGGAGGTCGGGGCGGTCCCCGCCGGTGATGAGCGCGGCGTCCTTCGTCCGACGGAGGTGTCGCAGGGCCGAGTCGCCCGACATCGCGCCGACGAGGAACCGCTCCACGAAGGCGTCGCCCGGCGCGCTGTTCAACTGCTCGGCCGATAGCTCCTCGGCGAGTCCGTCCACGGTCACGCCAGCGAGTTTCTGCTCGCGCGGGACGACCCCCAGTACGGGGACTCCTCGGCCTTCGAGGAAGGGGACGACTTCGGTGTCGAGGCCGTCGAAGTTGCCCTCTTGGACGGCGTTGAACAGGACGCCGAGGAGTCGGTCGTCGCCGCCCGACCGCACGTCCTCGGCGGCGGCGGCCAGCACGTCGTCCACGTCGCCAGCCTGCGAGTACTTCGAGAGGAGCAGGACCTCGGCGTCCAGCAGGTCGGCGACTTCGGGGTCGGTCAGGCCCACGATGCCGCCCGTGGTGAGTTTCCCGCCGCCCTCGATTATCATCAGGTCCTTCTCCTCGGCCAGACTGTCGAAGCTCTCGCGGACCTGCTCGCGGAGTTCGTCGGGGTCCTCGCGGCCCTTGATGGCCTGCTCGATGAAGGTGGGCGAGTAGACGACCGGTTCGAGGTCGTGCATCTCGGCGTCCAAGCCGAGGAGTTCCCGCGCCAGCATCGGGTCCTCGTCTAAGGTCTTGCCGACGTTGCTCTGGAGTCGGGTTCCCTTGGGTTTCATGTAGCCGACCGAGAGGCCGCGCTCGGCGGCCAACTCGGCCAGCGCGAGCGCGACCGCGGTCTTGCCTGTACTCTCTTCGGTCGCGGTTACGAGTATCGTTTTCATGATTCGGTAATCCTCATAGTTCGTCGGTGTCCACGGTCAGTCGCACGTCCACGGCCTGCACGCCGTCGGGTCCCGCGACGAGGGGGTTCACGTCGAGTTCCAGAATCGCGGGGAAGTCGGTCACGAGTTGCGAGAGGCGCTGGAGGCTCTCCACGATGGCCTCGCGGTCGGCGGGGTCCCGACCCCGCGCCCCGCGCAGGAGCGGTGCCGACCGAATCCCCTCGACCATCTCTCCGGCCTCGCGCTCGCTCACGGGCGCGACGCGGGTCTCGGTGTCCTCCAGAATCTCCACGAAGATGCCCCCGAGTCCGAACAGCAGGAGCGGGCCGAACTGCGGGTCGCGGTTCATCCCGATGATGGTCTCGGTGCCCGAGTCGAGGTCCACCATCTCCTGCACTTGGACGCCAAGAATCTCGGCGTCGGGTTGGTAGTTCCGGGCGCGAGTCACGAGGTCCTCGTAGGCGTCGTACACGTCCTCGGGCGCGACGCCGACCTTCACGCCGCCGATGTCGGACTTGTGCAGGATGTCCGGAGAGACGATTTTCATCACCACGTCGCCCGCGATGTCTTGGGCGGCGGCGACGGCCTCCTCGGGGTCCTCGGCGATGGTGCCCTCGGGCGTCGGAATCCCGTAGGCGTCCAGCAGGTCCATCGCCTCCACGCCGAGGCGGTTGTCGCCGCGCTCCTCGGCGCGGGCGAGGATGTCCTCGGCGCGTTCGCGGTCCACGTCGAACTCCGCTGGCTCGTCGTAGTCGCGCTGGCTGATGGTCCGGTAGCGCGAGAGCGCGTCGAGGCTCCGGACCGCGCGGGCCGGGTCGAAGTAGTTCGGGATGCCGCCCTCGCGCAGTTTCTCCTTGGCGGACTCGGTGCGCTCGCCGCCCATCAGGACGGCGGCGACCGGCTTGCCGTGTTCGGCCTGTAGGTCGGTGATGGACTCGGCGAGGTCGTCGAAGTCGATGACGGCCGTGGGTGCAGACAGGACCACCGCACACCCGACGTTCTCGTCGGCCAAGGCGATGTCGAGGGCCTCCTCGAATCGCTCGATGTCGGCGTCCCCGATGGCGTCGATTGGGTTGTAGATGTTGGCCTCCTCGGGCATCGCCTCGGAGAGTTCGGCCAAGGTCTCGTCGGTGAACGACGCCAGTGAGAGGTTCGAGTCGCCCACCGCGTCGGTGGTCATGACGCCGGGACCGCCCGCGTTCGTCACGATGGCCACGTCGTCGGACTCGGGAAGCGGTTGGCCCGACAGAATCTGAGCGAAGTCGAACAGCTCTTGGACGTTCTCGACGCGGAGGACCCCGGCCTGCTCCAGTCCGGCCTCGTAGGCCTGCTCGCTCCCCGCGAGCGTACCAGTGTGCGACGAGACGGCCTGCGCGCCCGCCTCGGTGCGTCCGGATTTCACCATCACGATGGGCGTGTCGTCGGTCGTCTCGCGCGCGGCGTCGATGAACTCCTCGCCGTTCTCGACGCCCTCCAAGTAGCCCAAGATAACGTCGGTGTCGGGGTCGTCGCCCCACGCGTCCACGAAGTCTGTCTCGTCTAACACGGCCTTGTTGCCCAGCGACACCACGTCCTTGAAGCCGATGCCCTCGTCGTTGGCCCAGTCGAGGACCGCGGTGATGAACGCGCCCGACTGGCTCATGAAGGAGATAGAACCCGAGAGCGCGTTTTCGGGGCCGAAGGTGGCGTTGAGTCCGGTCGGCGTACTCATCACGCCGAGGCTGTTCGGGCCGACGAGGTTGAGGTCGTACTGCTGGGCGACCTCGGTCAGTTCCTGCTCCCGACTCGCGCCCTCGCTCCCGGTCTCGCCGAACCCGGCGGTGATGACCACCACGTTGCGCACGTCGGCCTCGCCGCACTGGCGGACCGCATCGACGGCAATCGACGGCGGCACGACGATGACGGCGAGGTTCAGTTCACCCGGTACGGAGTCCACGTCGGGGTAGCAGTCCAACCCCAGCACGTCGTCGTAGTTGGGGTTCACCGGAACGGTCTCGCCCGCGAAGTCGGCCTGCAAGTTCTGCGTAATCGCACGACCGATGGACCCGTCGCTCTCGGTCGCGCCGATTACGGCGACTCGCTCGGGCGCGAACAGTCCCGACAACCCTCCTGTATTCTCGTCCACGCCCGAAAGTTGGCCCGATTCGCGCTTAAAAGTGGTGTCCCGTTTCATCGCGGCGGGAATCGACGAGTACAACCGCGACCTACTCGGTCACAATCGACGCCATCCGGCGTGAAACTGAGATTATTTACTCACATCCGAAATCAAAAATCCGGAGTACAGCCCCCGAGGAGCGCGTAAATGGTGCATAATTATACGTCCGGGTACTCTGTCTCCACTCGATGTCAGAATCCGGGAAGACAGTTCGGTCGCTGGAGACAGCACTCCCCGACCCTGTCGAAGCGGGCAACGTACTCTACGACCCGTCGCTGGACCGACTCCGCGAGTTCTCCTCGCATCTGGAAACGACCACCGAGTTCGGGTCGCCGTCGTACGTCAGCGACGAGCGGTCGCGCAACGCCGACCGGACGAAGAACGCCGTGGACGACGAGTTCGGCCCGGCCGACTACGCGCGCGTCGAGGAGGCCGTCGAAGCCGCCAGCGAGCGCGAGATGGTCTGCGTGGACCGCCGGATGGGCCGCCACCCCGACCACTCGTACGTCTGTCGGCTCCTCGTCACGAAGGAGTACGCTCGCATCGCGCTGGCGTGGTCGAAGCTCTTCGAGCCGGTCGAGAGCGGCGACGCCGACGGCGCGGACGCCGCGCCGGACCCGGACTTCGTGACGGTACAAGTGCCCGACGCCGACGAGACCGCCATCCGCGTCCTGCCCGACGAGGGCGTCACCGCGGTCCTCGGGAGCGACTACACCGGCGAGGCCAAGAAGTCGTTCCTCCGACTGTTCATGTACTACGCGAAACAGCAGGGCGGCCTCGGTCTCCACGCCGGGAGCAAGCGCGTGCGCTTGCGAGACGACGCAGGCGACTTGAAGGAAGTCGGCCAAGCGTTCCTCGGCCTGTCGGCGACCGGCAAGTCCACCCTGACCGCCCACGGCCTCTGGCTCGACGAGGAATTGGGCGAGGAGGCCACGATGCTCCAAGACGACGTGTGCGCGCTCCGCCCGGACGGAGCCATCGCCGGGAGCGAGGGCAACGGGCTCTACGTCAAGACCATCGGACTCGACGCCGACGAGCAACCCGCGATGCACGACGCCGTGACCGACGAGTCGGCGGTCTTGGAGAACGTGGACGTGGCCGACGACGGGACGGTCGATTTCGACAGCGACCGCCACACCTCGAACGGGCGCGCGGTCATCGAGCGCGAGCAGTTGTCGTCGGCGGGCGAGGACATCGACCTCGACGGCGTAGACCAGATTTTCTTCATCACCCGCAACCCCGTGATGCCGCCGGTCGCCAAACTGACCCCCGAGGAGGCCGCCGCGGCGTTCATGCTCGGCGAGTCGGTCCAGACCAGCGCGGGCGACCCCTCGAAGGCGGGCGAGTCCATCCGCGTCGTCGGGACCAACCCGTTCATCGTCGGGTCGAAGGGCGAGGAGGGCAACCGCTTCCGGGACCTCGTGGCCGACCTCGACGTGGACTGCTTCGTCCTCAACACCGGGGACCTCGGCGGCCGCGACGTGGGCGTCGAGGAGTCCGTGACGCTACTGCGGGAAATCGCCCGCGGGACCGTCGAGTGGACCGACGACGAGGCGACGGGCATGACGGTCCCGAGCGAGGTGCCGGGGATGGACGTGTCCGAGTACGACGCGGCCGCGAACGTCGCAAATCTGGACGAGAAACTGGCGAAACTCCGGACCGAGCGCCGCACCCACCTCCGCACCTTCGAGGAGTTGGACGACGACATCGAGGACGCGGTGTACTGACTTCGGCTGCCCCGTTTCCGTCGGAACGCGCCCTCAGCCGAATTAGTTTCTGTCGGATAAATCCAAATCCAAATCCGTGTCGAAGAAGATGCTGGAGATGGCGTTTTCCCGGACGTACACGAACGCTCCGTTGGTAATTCTATCGGTGATTCGACCATCTTCCCGGCGGATAGTCTGTGGATACACCAGCAGTAAGTCCCGCATGTCGTTGGTCGTCCCGATAGCTCCGAGGTAGCCCTGGATTTCGTCGCCAGCGTCGGTATTAACGCGGACTTCGATAGGTTCCTCCGCGTTTCTCGCTTTCTTCATGAGGTAGTTCCACGTCGGTTCCGGAATATCCTTGCTGAGTTCCCTGATGTTTCGATTTCGGACGACCGTGCCGGACACGACGCCGAGACCGCTAGCGACGAGCAAAAGTAACGGAAACGCGACAGCGAGCGATTCTATCGTCAGAACCACGTTCGGCCAAACCAGACGCGATTGTGTAATAGACGTGAGAGTCGTATAGAGGAAGTAGAGAACCGAGATCGAGACCCCGCTCCCCAAGAGACTCCAGAGTGTCTTCTCGAACCGTTTGAGCGGAATCGTGACGTGTCCGATGAGTCGAGCGGTCGCGTAGGCGACGTACCCCGGAACGAGACTCAAGAAGACTACGATGACCTGTACGGTCGGCGCGGTCACAGCCATAAAAGAATGCTCAATCGTCCGCTTCGGCCTTTTCTTCTTCAGTCTGCTCGTCTGCTTCTTCCCGTGGGTCGGAATCCGGGGTATCAGAAACGTACAATCGGGCGACGAAATCGGAAATCCCGTTCGAGTAATGTAACATCCCGTTACACTATACTAGCCCGACATAGTATAAATATTATCCCAATTTAAATTAATAAGTCTAGGTGGGCCGGTTCAGTGTGATTTCCGCGAGCAGGTGTCCACGCCCAACAGCGCGTAGAGGCCGCAAAACTGCGTGGCGGCGTTGAACAGGAGCGCCGCGCCCGCCACGATTCCGACGATGCCGAGACCGCTGTAACCGAGGAGCATCCCGCCGCCCGCCAGCGCGAGCAACGCGACCCCGAGGACTGCGCGAGCGATTCTGTCCCACTTGCCGACGTTGCGCGTGAGTGGCATACCTCCGTCTCGGGACCGGAGACAGTTAACTCTACGTCGGACCGAAGCGCCGAGCGCCGGTTCGCGGCGGTCATTCGTCCGCCGACTCGTGCGCTCGCCGGACTGACCGCGCTAACTCCTCGCGGTCAGTCGTCCGCCGACTCGTGTGCTCGCCGGACTGACCGCGCTAGCTCCTCGCGGTCGGGCGCGAACGTCAGATGCGACTCGCAGTCGCAGTCCGACGCCCCGAGACCGGCGACCGATTCGGTCGCGCCGTCGCCCTCCTCGACTTCTCGGCTGACCTCGCACTCCACATCCGCGCTCGCTGTTTTCACCACGTCCGCGATTCGACTCGCCGGGTGGCCCAGTAGGTAATCGACGTGCCAGTGGCGCGCGTCGCGCTCCCCGGCGGCGAGTTCGCGGTGGCGCTCGACGCGGGCGAACCCGCCGGTCCCGAACGCGCTCCCGGTGTAGGCGTACCACCCCGCGGACAGGTCGCGCTCGCCCGCCGCGCCGAACGCGACGCTGGCCGGGGCGTCGAGTTCTACGAGCAAGGTATAGGTTCCTTTCGACATTGTCTGTCTATTCTCTAGCAACTAGCAGTCACTTTAGAGGTGCGAGACGACCAGTCCGACCGCGATGGCGAGCATCGTGACGCCGTTCAGCGCGACCGACTGCTTGTGGTACTGGGCGAAGGCGTCGTCGCCAGCCTCCTCCATCTTCGGGATGAGGACCTGCCGCGCGTAGAGGTTCAGCGCCACGCCGACCAGCGGGAGCGCCGCGAGGAGAACCCCGTCGTAGGGGCCAACGCCGTGGACCAGTGCCGCGGCGAACGCGACGAAACCCAGCGCCGTCCCGAACGAGTAGTACTTCGGGAAGATGGCGTTGACGACTCGTCCGGCGTCGTCGCCCAACACGTCGAAGGTCGTCGGCGCGCCGACGAACGAGAAGAAGACGATGCTCCCGAGCCAGACGCCGAGGCTCGCGTCCAGTAGGGTGGCGAGCGCAGTTTCGAGGAGACCCATGCGCGAGGCTTTGGACGCGCGGAAAATCAAGGATTCGGAAGCGGTGGCGGTTTCGGAAAACCGAACCTCGGCGAGTCGGAGCGGCCGAGAGTCGCATCAGTCCCGGTGTGCGGCCCTCGACGCGAGGAGCAAGAAGGCGACGACCCCGACTTGCGACACGACGATGGGAGCGGTCGTGGCGTCACCGTGACCGAAGTGGTCGGCGAGCGCCAGCGGACTCACGCTCAGGCCAAACAGGCCGACCGCGTAGCCGAGTCTGTCCGCTCGCTCCTCGAACTGTAGGCTCCGCCCGAACAACGAGAGGTCGAACGCGGCGTAGAAGTACGCGGCCCCGAAGTACACCGCCGCGAGTCCCAGCGCGACGAACCAGTCGGCGACGAGAAACAGGTGCGTCCCGACGCCGACCAGCGACCCGCAGAGCGCGGCGAGCGGGAGCGACCGGTCCATGTCGGCAGTACCGAGCGTCGTCGGAAAGGCTTACCGGTCGTTTCGCCGGTCCGTCGCGCGACCGGTCACTCCGCCACGTCCGCGACCTCCGCGTCGGACAACTCCCGAAGCGTCTCCGGGTCGATGGGGAAGACCGCTTCCGGGGTCCCCGCGGCGGCCCACACCGTCTCGAACTCCGTCAGCGTCCGGTCGAGATACACCGGCACGTCGGCGTCGTGGCAGAACGGCGGCACGCCGCCGATGGACCACCCGAGCGCGGCCTTGATTTCCCCGGCGTCGGCCATCGCCACGTCGCTCTCCGTGAGGTCGAGAAGCCCCGCGAGTTTCGCCTCGCTCACGCGGTTCGCGCCGCTGGTCACGACCACGACGAGTCGGTCGTCGGCCCGCATGGCGATGCTACTGGCTATCTGGGCCACGTCGCAGCCGACGGCCTCGGCGGCGTCCGCGGCGGTCTTGGTCCCCTCGGGGAACTCCTCCACGTCCACCTCGAATCCGTACTCGCGTGCGGCGCGGTCGGCGAACTCCTCGGCTCGCTCGTGCATGGCCGTGAGTTGTGATGCCACGGGTCAAATATCTCCGGGTCGAGGTGAGACTCGCTCTCGGAGCGGATTCGGGTCCGAATCCGGGACAGCCCGGACGACCGCTACGCCCGCCGGTTTCGTTCGGGACTCCCGCGGCGTCGGCTCACCCGCCGACTCCGGCCTCGTCGGTTCCCGGCGCGGACTCGACGCCCGCAATCGCGGCGTACACCCCGCCGAGCAGGACGCCGTAGACCAGATGCGCCACGCCGAGGACGACCGGGAACGTGAACTCGCCGACCAGTCCCGGAATCGGGAGGAGCGGCACCGGTAACTCCGTCGCACCGACCGCGTTCAGACCGACCGGGAGCAGGAACCCGCCGGTGAACACGCCGAGCGCCGCGCCGTAGCCCAGTCCGAGGCCGACGAGTTCGGTCGCCGTCGTCGTGTACTCGGCCAGTAGCGGTCGGGAGACCACCGCGACGAAGACTAGCGCGAAGACGACGCTGTTGAACAGGTGCGCGACCCACCCCGCGAGAACCGTCGGGTAGCCGTAGAGCGCGCCGACCAGCGCCATCGTGCCCGCGCCGAACTGGACGACCAGTCCCATCCCCACTCCGGCGACGAGTCCGGCGACGACGCCGCCGCCCCACGTTCTGAGCCACCGCGGCCGCGCTACGGTCGATGCTGTCGGTTCTGCTGTCATCGTCCTCCGGACCGACTCTCGACGCGCAGCGATTTAGATGCTTGCTAACGTTTCACAATACCGTCGAATCGGTCGGCGTGCGACGAACGCGCGGTCGTCAGTCGGTCCCCGACTCGCTCCCCGACGAGGGCGATTCGTTGCCCGACGAAGCCGATTCACTCCTCGGTGAGGACGACTCGCTCCCGTCGGCCCCGGCCCCCGAATCGCCCGCCGAGAGTCCGCGGAGCGCGACCACCGCGGCCGCGCCGACAGCGACTAATCCGCCCGCGACGGCGAACGCGACGCCGTAGCCGAAGTTAGCGGCCCAGCCGCCGAGCAGACCGCCGACGCCGCCCGCCGCGGCCACCAGCGCGGCGTGGACGCCCAGCGCCTCCCCGCGGACCGACGGCGGAGCGAACCGCGTCACCAGTCCGGTTCCCGTGACGGCGATGACCGCCCACGTCACCCCGAGGAGGGCGAAGACGACCCCGCTCGCGGTCAGGCCGACCACGCCCGCCGCGGTGCCGACGACTGCGACCGCGGGGAAGGCCGCGGCCCTGACGCCGAGCGCGCCGCTCTGGAACAGTCGGGCGTCGAAGCGGTCGCTCAACTCCCCGACAGCGCCGTAGCACAGCGCCGACGCGAGACTCGTCGCGAGGTAGAGACCGAAGGTGGCGTCGCCGCCGTAGCCCGCCGTCGAGAGGTACGCCGGGAGCGGTGCCCAGAACGCGGCGAACCCGGTCGAGAACAGCGCGACCGCGAGGAAGTACGCCGTCAAGCGCGGCGTGAACCGCGCGAGGAGCCGTCGGGGGCGAATCCCGAGCGTCGTCCAGTAGAGCCGATTCGGCGTGAACGGGAACGTCGCGGTCTTGGCGTTGCGCCGACTCCGCGAGAGGAGTCGGGCGATTCGTCTGCGCTCGCTCCGCCCGAGTTCGGTCGCCGCCGCCGGGACCGACGGCACCCACCTCGCGGCCGCCGCCGCCGAGACCGCCGCGAGCGCCCCGCAGACCGCGAACAGCCAGCGACGGGCCGCGAGCGGCGAGGCGAACACCGGCGCGAGGACGCCGAGCCAGACGGTGCCGAGGACCAGACCGCCCGCCCAGCCGTACCCCTGATACGTGTTCAGTTCGGCGATGCGGCGCGACCACGCCGACTCCGGCGCGTCGGCCACGACCAGCAGAGTCAACACCGGGCCGCCCGCGGCGGAGACGAACCAGAGGAGGGCGTTGAGCGCGAGGACCGCGTTCACCGACTCGACCAGCGGAATCGCGCCGAGCGAGGCCGCGACGCCGACCAGACTCCCGACGACGACCGCTCGGCGGTTCGCGGTCCGGTCGGCCACCCGACCCCACAGGAGCGCGCCGGGCGTGCCCAACAGCGCCGCGCTTGCCGCGAGCAGGCCGAGCGCCACGGGGTCGCCCCCCAATGCGACGACGTACAGCGGAACGAGAAGCGAGGCCGCGCCGAGCGCGACCGACCCGAGTCCCCACGCGTACAGCCAACGGAGTTCCATCGGAAAAATCCACGAAAGCCCGTCACGTAAAACCCCGGAATCAGGCGGATTCGGCGCTGTCGTCCCGGAGCGCGGCGACGGTCGTGAAGATGTCGTCCATCCACGCGTCCAAGTCGTAGGCGGTCACGAGTTGGCGCATCTGGCGCATCCGGTTGCGCCGTTCTTGGGGCGAGTCGGTTATCGTCCGGTGGATGGTGTCGGCGAACTCCTCGGTTGCGTAGGGGTTGATGGTGTAGGCGTAGTCGCCCAGCGTCTCGTCCACGCCCGCGAAGTCCGAGAGGACCAGCGCGCCCTCGTTGTCCAGTTGGGCCGCGACGTACTCCTCGGCGACGAGGTTCATCCCGTCCCGGACCGAACTCACCAGCGCGAGGTCGGCGTGCCGGTAGAGACCGTACAGCGCCGCCGCCGGAAGCATCTCGGTGACGCTGACCACGGGCTTCCAGTCGTCGGTCCCGAACCGCTCGTTGACGCGCTCGGCGACTGCCGAGACCTCTCGCTGTAGCTCCTGATACGCCGGAATCTCGCTTCGGCTCTCGCTTGCCTTCTGGACGTAGACGAACTCGCCGCGGTACTCCGGATGCTCGTCGAGGAAGTACTCGATGGCGCGGATGCGCTCGGGGATGCCCTTCGTGTAGTCGAGGCGGTCCACGCCGACGGCGACGACGGCGTCGTCGGCGATGGCGC
This sequence comes from Halorussus salinus, assembly GCF_004765815.2. Lineage (NCBI taxonomy): Archaea > Methanobacteriati > Methanobacteriota > Halobacteria > Halobacteriales > Haladaptataceae > Halorussus > Halorussus salinus. Next base: position 1,322,998 of record NZ_ML974127.1, read on the forward strand.
GCTCCTCGCGGAACTCGTCCCAGAACCGGTCTGCCTCGTCACTCCCCGCCAATCGCTCGATGCGCTCGGCGTCCACGCCCATCGGGAACGGTTTGACGAGCGTCGGCGAGTCGCCCCGGTGGACCACGCCAGCGTCCCAGTCCACCACCGCGTCGTCGAAGCAGGCTTGGACGCCTTCGAGGAACTGCGCGCAGAACCGGCCGACGTGGAAGCCCAGCAGGTCGTTGGCCAGCAATCCCTCCATCAGTTGCTCGCTCTGCGGACAGACCCGAAAGTCGTCCCACGTCGGCCACGGGATGTGCCAGAAGTGCGCCAGCGTCACGTCGTCGCCGCGCCGGTCCCGGACCATCTTCGGCGCGAGACCGAAGTGGTAGTCCTGAAACCAGACCAGCGACCCCGACTCGGCCTCCCGACTCGCCGCCTCGGCGAACCGCTCGTTGACCTCGCGGTAGCGGTGCCAGAATCGGGGTTCGTAGGTGATGCGCCCGCGGTCGCTGTGACAGAGCGGCCACAGCACTTGGTTGCTGTAGCCGTAGTAGTACTCCTCTATCTCGTCGTCGTCCAACCAGATTCGCTTGAGGGTGTAGGAGGGGTCCTCGGGCGGGACGCGAACGCGGTCCTCGTCGTCCACGACCTCGCGGTCGGCGTCGCCGTCGCCCCACGCTATCCACGTCCCGGACGCCCGTTGCATCACGGGGTCGAGACCCGCGGTGAGGCCGCCGACGGGCCGGTCCACGACTATCTCGTCGCCGTCGTAGGAGTGGCTGTAGGGTTCCCGGTTCGAGACGACGAGGAGGCCCTCAGTCGGGGCCGCGCCGCCGCCCTCGTCGTCGGTCGGTCGCTCGTCCGTCGATTGCCGGTCGGTCGCTCGGTCGTCGCTCGATTGGTCGCCTGTCATGTCGAAAAGTCGGAGGTTGCGAGTCGGGGGTTCGAGGCCGGTCCGGCCGCGGTCGGTGAGCGCATGGACGTACAGCAACGACGTACAGCGTCTTTTCGTTTTGGGTGCGAAAGCCGGGACTTCGGCCGATTCTCGCCCGCCCGTCCGTTGGCAACCTCGGGGCGTCCTCACTCCCGGAACCGCCGGACCTCCTCGCGCGTCGGTAACGCCGTCATCGCGCCCGGCGCGGTAGTCGTGACCGCCGCCACCGCGTTGGCGAACCCGAGGAGGTCCGAGAGCGAGAGGTCGGTCGGGTCCGCTCGCCCGCTCGCTCGCTCGCCGGTTCCGGTGGCGAACGCGGCCAGCGCCCCGGCGGTGAAGGCGTCGCCCGCGCCGGTGGTGTCTTCGACCGACTCGACCTCGTAGCCGCCGTGGGAGGCCGCGCCGGACCCCCACGGGGCCGCGTCGGTCGAGCGGGCGAACGCCCCCGCGTCGCCGAGCGTCAGCAGGACGGTGTGGGGTCCGGCGTCTGAGACCGCCGCGGCGAGGTCTTCGGGCGATTCGCCGGAGAATCCGGCCGCGTCGAGGTCTTCCGGCGTAGCCTTCACCACGTCGGCGTACCGGAGCATCTCGCGGACCTCCTCGGCGAACTCGTCGTCGGAGTCCCACAACTCCGGGCGGGCGTTCGGGTCGAAGACCACGGTGCAGTCGCGCTCGGTCGCGCGCTCTGCGAGGTCGAGCGTAGCCGCGCGGCCGGGGTCGGCCGCCAGCATCACGCCGCCGACGTAGACCCACGACACCGAGTCCAACGCCTCGTCGGGAACCCCGCCGGGTTCGACGCGCGTGTCGGCGGTTCCGTCGCGGTAGAAGGTGAACGCGCGGTCGGCGTCGGCGTCGTGGCTGACGAACGCCAGCGCGGTCTTGGCGTCGGAATCGCGCTCGACGAACCGGTCGGGGACGCCGAACGACGCTAGCGTCTCCGCGAGGAGGTCGCCGAAGGGGTCCTCGCCCACGCGAGTCCAGAACCACGGGGAGGCGTCGAGTCGCGCCAGCGCGACCGCGACGTTGGCGGGCGCGCCGCCAGCGCGCCGCGAGAAGTTCTCGACGCCCGCGAGCGGGCCGGGGCTGTCGGGCAGGAAGTCTATCAGGGCTTCGCCAGCGACGAGGAGTTCGGGGTCGGAGTCGGTCATGCGTTCGACCATTCGGCGGCGCGCCGAAAAGGATTCGTCGGTGGCAATCGTCGCCGACGCCCCGACCGCGAACGAGGCCGCCAGCTATCGACGCGCGAACTGTTACAGCCACGGAGACGCGAACTGTCACCGACCACCGAATCGCGTATCTTCGCAGACCACGGGATGCGCCGCGTCTGCGCTCGCGCAGAACTGCGCGAGCGCAGATGCACGCGGGGAGGTTCGGGGCGCGGTGCTGTGCGGTTCGCGGTTGCGGTGCTGTGCAGTTGTGGTCGCGGTGCGGTTGCGGTAACTCCTTTTTGTCGGCGACAGTGCAGTTCGCGGTCGCGGTGCAGTTCGCGTCGCAGTAGTTCCGCTGTTCAAGACTGCAACTGACGTTCTCGACTCGTCAGACGCTCCCGACCGGTTCGATTACTTTTCGAAGCGCCCGAGAACGTCGTCCAGATACTCCTTGCTCACGCCGATGTAGCCGTACTCCAGCGTGAACACCTCCAACGAGAGCGTCCCCGCCCAGTCGTCGGGGAGCGCGCCCAGTACCTCCTCGAAGTCGATGGTGCCCGAGCCGAACGGCAAATGTTCGTCTTGGGCCTTCCGGGTGTCGTTGAGGTGAAAGTGCGAGATGCGGTCGGCGTGGCGGGCCACGAACTCCGCCATCTCGGCCGAGTCGAGTCCGTCCACGCGAGCGTGGCCCGTGTCGAGGGTCATCGCGGCCTCGGTGTCGGCGAGGAGGTCCGGGAAGTTGCCGGTCGAGAAGGCTCCTCGGGGGATGTTCTCGAAGCAGACCTCGAACTCGTCGGGCGTTTCGGCGTCCACCTCGCGCACCGAATCGAGGAGTATCTCCCGGAGGTCGGCGTCGTCCCACGCGGGACCCCACGCCTTCGAGGAGGCGTGGGCGACGCCCTTCTCCGCGCCCATCTCGGCGGCGGTCTCGCTCGCGGCGACGAGTTCCCGAATCGCGCCCTCGCGGACGTGTTCGTAGGTCGAACCGATGTCGAGCGCGAACGGGAGGTGGACCAGCAGGTCGAGGTCCCGGTCGGCGGCCGCCTCGCGGACCGCCGCGGGGTCGAGGCGCTGGCGCTCGTGGTCGCCGTCCATCAGCAGTTCCACGAAGTCGAACTCCAACTCGGCGGCCACGTCGAAGGCCGTCTCGTAGTCCATCCCGAGTTGGGTGACGAAGCCGGTTCGCTCGTTCATGGCGGAGCGACGACCGCCGGACGGTAGTGGTTTTCGGGGCGCGAGCGAGCGTCGCGGACGAGGCGAGACGCCGCGAGGTCCGCGGACTCTCCGACTGTGAGCCGTGGGTTCTCGAACTCCGGCCCGTGGACTCTTGGGGACTCGCGGCCTCACTACCAGAGGAGATGACGGGGGACTCTTCGCCAGCACCGCGCGGGGACTCGGCCGAGGCCGGGGGAGAATCGGAACCCGACGAGAGCGGCGGCGACGGCGTGACTCGCCGGGCGTTCGTCCGCACGAGCGGCGCGGCCGCGGGGATGGGCGCGAGCGCCCTCCTCGCCGACGACGCCGCGGCCCAGACACAGACCTACCGGTTCGGCGGCGAGGTGGCGGCGTGGCAGGGTCGCGCACCGGCCGCAATCGAGGGGCAGTCGAACCCGACCGTCGAGTTGGAGGCGGGCCGAGAGTACGAGTTCTGGTTCGAGAACCTCGACGGCCAACCGCACAACATCGTGATTCAGGACGCCGACGGGAACGCCATCGTCGAGAGCGAACTCGTCTCCGAGGAGGGCGCGACCGCCTCGGTGACGTTCACCGCGACGCCAGCGATGACCACCTACATCTGTACGGTCCACCCGACCACGATGGTCGGCGACCTGACCGTGACCGGGCAGGCGGAGGGCGGCGGCGAGAGCGGCGGCCTCTTCGGCACGCTCCCGTTCGGCGCGCTGGTCGTCCTCGGCGTCATCGCGCTGGCGCTCGTCTCGCCGGTGCTGTTCGCGCTGTTCCTCTTCTCGCGCGGCGGCAGCGGCGGGGACGAAACGACGACCAGAACGTAGTCAAGCGGTCGTTTCCCGACTTCAAGCCGCGACGACCGCGTGGGGCGTTATTGTCCCTCGGCACGGAGACGAGGGCATGAAAACCACCGCCCTGCTGGTGGTCGGACTGGTGGTCACGGCGGGCCTCCTCCCCGCGGTCGGCCCGCCCGGAAGCGGACCGACTGCCGAAAGCGGACTGGACACCGAAAGCGGACCGGCCGTCGGAAGCGGACCGACCGCCGGAAGTGGACTGACCGCTGGAATCGGGCCGACCGCCGGAATCGGGCCGACCGCCGGACTCGGCTCGGCGGTCGCACGCGCCCAAGACGAGGGCACGGTCGTCGGTCGCCCGAACCTCGAACTCTCGGCGACCGAGAACCGATTCGGACCGGGCGAGCAGGCCGTCTTCGAGGTGTTCGTCTCGAACAACGGCGACCTCGACCGCGGCGGTCCCTCCGAGTTCGAGGAGCGCGTCACGACCGCGCGGAACGTCCGACTGGACATCGACGAGGAGAGACTACCGGACGAACTCGCGGGCGAGCTACAGGTCGAGACCGGCGAGGTCTTCGCCGGGAGCGTCCCGGAGGGCGTCTCGGGACCCTTCGGGTTCAACGTCGAGATTTCCGAGTCCGTCGAACCCGGAACCTACGAGATTCCGGTCGAAGTGACCTACGACTACACCAGTTTCGTGCGCTACGGGCCGAACCGCGCGCCGGAGTACGGCGACAACCAGCGAACCCAGACCGCCTACTTCGAGGTCGTCGTCGAGGACCGCCCGCAGTTCGACGTTCGCGCGCAGAACCTCACCCCGATAACGGCGGGCGACACCGCGACCTACCGACTCGAAGTCACGAACGAGGGAACATCGCCCGCGACCGACGCTCGCGTCCAGTTGTCGGTCGCCAACTCCTCGGTCTTCTTCGGCGGGGGAGACAACCCCCAACAGCAGACCAGCGTCTTCTTCCGGCGTATCGACCCCGGCGAGACCGAGACGTTCACCGTCTCGGTCGGTGCGAGTCAGGACACCGCGCCCGGCACGTACCTCGCCGACGCCTCGGTCTCGTACACGAACCCCCGAGGAGTCCGCGAGCGGTCCAGACCGCTCACGTTCGGGGTCGCCGTCGGGGGTGAGCAGACCTTCGCGGTCAGGGATGTCTTCAGCACGCTCCGGGTCGGCGAGACCGGCGTGGTCAGCGGCCGCCTCGTCAACACCGGCGAGACCAACGTCTCGGAGGCGGTGGTCGTCGTCGGTGGCGACAACCCCAACTTCCGGCCCCGCGAGACCGAGTTCGCGGTCGGGGACCTCGCGGCGGGCGAGTCGGCCAACTTCTCGTTCCGCATCGACACCGCGAACGGGACCGACGCCGGGCCGCGGCGCATCCCGTTCCGAGTCCAGTACCGCAACGCCGAGGGCGACCAGCGGACCAGCGACCCCATCGACGTGCCGGTCGCGGTCGCGCGCGAGCAGACCTTCGACGTGGCCGCGACCGCCTCCGGACTGCTGGCGGGCGACAGGGGGACCGTCTCGGGGACCGTCGTCAACACGGGCGAGACCAACGTCTCGGACGCGGTGGTCGTCCTCCAGACGCAGGACTCGGGACTCCAACCGATAGAACGCGAGTTCGCGGTCGGGGACCTCCCGCCCAACGCGTCGGCGAACTTCGCGTTCGAGGTGGCGGTGCCCAACGAGTCGAACCCCGGCGTCCGGCCCGTCTCGTTCCGGATTCGCTACCGGAACGCCGACAACGAGATTCGCTACTCCGAATCGTTCGACGCCGCGGTGTCGGTCGCGGGCGAGCGCACCTTCGCGGTCCGGGACGTGAGCGCCGACATACAGGTCGCCGACTCGGGGACGGTTTCGGGGACGGTCGTCAACACCGCCGACGTGCCGGTCTCGAACGCGGTGGTCGTCTTCGGCGGCGGTTCGGGCCTCGTCCCCCGCGAGCAGGAGGTCGCGGTCGGCGACCTCGACCCCGGCGAGGAGACCGCCTTCCAGTTCACCGTGGACGTGCCCAACACCTCCGACCCCGGCCCCCGACAGGCGACGTTCTTCGTGCGCTACCGGAACCGGAACGGCGACCTGCGACTCAGCGAGGGTCTCGACGCTCGCGTCGTCGTCGGCGACGAACAGACCTTCGGCGTCGAGAACGTCACGGGCACGCTCCGGGTGGGCGAGACCGGCGAAATCGCCGGACAGGTCACGAACCGAGGAGCGCGCGCGGTCTCGAACGCGGTCCTCGTCCTCCAGACGAACAACCCGAATCTGGACGCCCGCGAGACCGAGTACGCGCTCGGTCGCCTCGGCCCGAACGAGTCGGTCCCCTTCGAGTACACTATCGACGTGAACGGCGAGGCCGAACCCGGCCCGCGGCAGGTCAGTTACCGCGTGCGCTACCGGAACCGCGACGGCGACCTGCGGGTCAGCGACGCGATAGACGCCCGTATCGCGGTCGCCCCCGAGCGCGACGAGTTCCGGGTCGAACCGGTCAACGCGTCGCTCCCGGTCGGCGGTTCCGAGGTCATCGAGGTCCGGGTGACCAACACCGCCAACCAGACGCTCCGGGACGTGGAGGCGAAACTGTTCGCCAGCGACCCCCTGTCCAGCGACAACGACGAGGCGTTCGTCTCCCGACTCGACGCGGGCGAGTCCACGACCATGAAATTCCGGGTCGCCGCGGCGGGCGGGTCGATTCCGAAGGTCTACCCCGTCTCGGTCGATTTCACCTACGAGGACGCGCGCGGCGACACGGTACTCTCCGACACCTACCGCGTGCCGGTCGAAGTGACCGAGCGCCAGCGCCGCGGACTGGGCCTCCCGACCGGCGGCATCTCGCCGATACTGGTCGGTCTCGGCGTCGCGGTGGTCCTGCTGGGCGCGCTGGTCTGGTGGAAACAGGAGGCCATCGCGCGACTCCTCCCGTGAGCGCGGAGCGGGTCGGGAGCCGCGACCCACTGGGAGCGTCGCCCCGCCGCGGCCGCCACGAACTTCTTGAGCGGGCGCGTCGATAGACTGGTCGAATGGGCGACCGGAATCGGCGACGACACCGCGCACAGACCGCGCTCGTAGTGGGGGCCGCGCTCCTCGGACTCCTCGCCGTGTTCGCGGTGTTCACGGTGTCCGGGGTGTTCGCGGCCGGGACCGCGACGCCGGGCGACCGACAGGATTCGGCGGTCGGTCACTCCTCGGCGGTCGGTCAGTTCCCGACGGGTAGCCACTCCTCGACGGTCGCCGACCGCGGCCAGCAGACCACCACCGACGCCGACGGGAGCGGCGACAATGGGAGCGACGCCAGCGAGACCGACGACAACGTGAACGACACCAACGCGACTGACGCCGACGCGACCGACACCGCCGACCCGACCGCCCCGACGTTCGACGCCACGGTCTTCCGGGATATCGCGGGACAGGTCGCGGTCGAGGACGGAGCCGTGGCGGTCCGCGGGACCGCGACCGGGACCGACGAGGTGCTGGTCGCGCTGTTCGACCGCCGAGGGCGGGTCGCCACCGAACTCGTCCCGGTGGACGACGACGGCGCGTTCGAGGAGGACGACCTCGAACTCGTCACCGACGACGGGACGCCGCTGGCCGAGGGGCGAGTCGTGGCGACGGTCCTCGCCGCCGGGCGGGACGAGGAGGTCGGCGACGGCGAGGTCGGGAACGCGAGTCGCGCCGACCTCCGAGCGTTCGAGGCCGCGTTCCGCGAGACGGTCGGCCAGCGGTCGGGCGGCCGCCCCATCTCGCGGACCCAACGGCAGTTGGTCGAACTCTACTACGACCAGACCGTCGAGGACTCGGGGAGCGACGACCTCCTGCTGGCCGAGGAGTTCGTCTACACCGACGCGCGCACGAGCATCCAACAGGTCGTCGCCCAGTCGGCGGCGAACGCGACGGGAAGCGTCGAGTCGATTCGCGTCGGCGACACCGTGGTCGTCCGCGGCCTGACGAACCTCCGACCGGACGACAACACGATTTTCGTCGAGGTGGTCGGCGGACCGAGCGCCGCGGCCTTCGACTTCGCGGCGACCGACTCGTGGGACACCGACGGCGTCTGGGAGGTTCGACTGGACTCCTCGGGCGTCGAACCGGGCGTCTACACCGTCGAAGCCGACGACGGCGCGTCGAGCGACAGCGTTCGCGTGCGAATCCTCCCGCGAGCGGCGAACGAGTCCCGGACTGCGACCCGGAACGCGAGTACCGCGGGTCCGCGGGCGGTCACGAGCGAGTCGTCCGTGGGCGGCCGCGAGTGAGTCGTCCGCGAGCGGTCCGCCACTGTCGCCGGATTTTGCCGGTTTCTCGGTCTCGACGAGTCGTTCGGCGGGTAACGAACGTTTGCGAGTAGACTACGCGTTGTTACCGTCGATAGCCCGCAACTAACTCGCCCTCGGGGGGTCCGAGAGGCCACAATCGCCGGATAACGCCATATAAGAGAGCGTCAGCATCATGTCCGAGGAGTCCGGCGACAGTCTCGTCCCGAGAACGACGTACCAGTTGAGATACCCTAACTCCTCTACTGTCGTATAGTTTCTCCGGCGACAGCTTCGTCGGGTTCATCGCCGTCGAAAAGCGGCGTAACACCGCGTTCTATGCCGGGGTTCGCTCTCGTCGCGCAGTGAAGCGGGTAGTTCGTTCGTTACGAGGTATGACCGTCTTCCGATACTACTGTCTGCCTATCCGGAGTGGTGGCGCAGGATATTCTCGGCCTATGTGAGTAACTCAAGATACGGGACCGGTACTCACCACATTCCGGACGGTATTAGCCAATACTTACCGGCGGCCGCCGAAAACGGTCTTCGCTCTTTAAGAAGAAATCGGGCGTCTCGCTATTCGAGGTGAAAGCCGGAAACCGGCAGGGGTGTGAAACAGAGAGATTGGCAAATTCACGACACCGGAATGGGGGAACGTAGAACGAACAGCGATTGGGGTTTCCGAACTCCGAACGACAAGACAAAATGAGAATTCCGACACGAATATCGAGAGAGAAAACGAGCGCCATCGTACTTTCGGCACTGCTGGTGCTGTCGATGGTCGCAGGCGTCACGGCCGCGGCCGACGTGCAGCGTGGCGGCGACCAAGCCACGTTCAATCCCGGCGTCGGCGGACCGAACGACGTTGTCGTCTCCGAGCAGAAACCGGTCGTCTTCCAAGGTGAAGACGACGTAGATTTCGTCGGAGAGAACGGACAGGACATCAACCCGTCGAACCTCATCGGCGTCTCGGGTAACGCGGAAGGCATTCCGCTCGAATCGCCGATTCCCGAGGACCAAGAACTCGGTCAGTACGCCGTCGACGGCCGCGCCGCGAACATCGGCGTGACCGTCCAGACGCCGCGCGTGACCGACCTCGAAGTCTTCAACGAGCGAGGCGTCGACGTGGAAGGCTCGACCGTCCAAGAGGACGAAACGCTCCTCATCAGCGGCGAGTGGAACTTCCAGCGCGCCGAAGACCTCTCGCTGGAAGTCAGCGACGAGGACGGCAACGAGATCACCGGCGACGTGCTCACGCAGGTCGAGGACCTCTCGCAGGCCCAACTCGACCGACTACAGGGCCCGTACGCCGAGAACCCCGACCTCATCGAGAACCCCGGCCAGCGCGGTACCGAGACCGGCATCGAGTACCTGCAAGGGCTGGGTCAGCTCAACGAGACCGAGGGTCAGCCTACGCAGGACCTCGAAGCCGCCTACTGGGCTATCGACCTGAGCGACCAGAACGCGGGCGACTACACCATCACCGTCGAGGGGTGGGACAACCTCGACTTCGGCGCGGCCACGCGCTCGACCACCATCTCGGTGACCGGTGACGAGAACGTCGTCCTCGACCTCGAAAACGACGACGCGACGCGCGGTCAGAACGTCCGGTACACCGTCCGGGGTTCGACCGCTGGCGCGACCCACATCGTCACCATCGAGGACACCGACTTCCGGAACAACCAAGTCGACGAGCGCGTCTTCCGCGACGTGGAGGACGTGATCGACCGCGGTAGCCTCGACACCAACGACGACGGCGAGGCCGACCTCGCGTGGGCGCAGATCGAAGTGGACGACGACACCGGACTCGGCGTCGGCCAGATAGACACCACGTACCTCGACGACACGAGCGTGGACGTGAACCTGTACGAGTCCGACCAGAACCTCTCGGACATCGCCGACGACCTCGGCGACACCGAGGACGACTTCTCGCTGGACATCAGCGAGGGCGAACTCAACATCGACAGTCCCGCGGGCACCTACATCGCCGGTCAGGAAGTCGACGTGCGGGGCACCGCCGCGCCCGGCGTGGACGACGTGGCAGTGTACGTCCGCGACCAAGGCGACTGGGAACTCGTGGACATCAACGAGGACGGCGAGTTCAGCCAGCAGGACCTCATCAGCGTCGACGCCGACGGCGAGTGGGAGGAGCGCGACGTGACCCTCTCGCAAGCTAACGACATCCTGAGCATCCCCGGCCGCTACCGCTTGGGCGTCGTCGAGGCAGTGGACGTGACTCAGAACGGCGACATCGCCGAGACGCTGACGACCTCCGAGTTCAGCAGCGCGACCAGCGAACAGACCTCCATCATCGTCACCGAGCCGACGCTCGGCGGCGGGTCGTCGCTGGCCGCGGCCTTCGGAGGCACTTCACCGATGGCACTCCAGAACCAACAGCAAAACGACACGGAGGGCGAGGACGCGACCTACGTCTTCCAGACGTACAACCAGCAAGTCGCCGTCGAGGACGGCACCGTCGAGGTCACGGGCGTCGCGCCCGGTCTCGACGAGGTCCTCGTCGTGATGATCGACTCGCGGGGCCGGACCGTCACCGAGACGGTCAGCGTCGACGACAACGACATCTTCGAGGAGGACGACATCGAACTCGTCACCCGCGAGGGACGCCAGCTCAATGAGGGCCAGATTCGGGGCATGGTCATCGGCCTCGGCCGGGACACCGTCGTCGGTGACGGCGTCCTGCCGGGCGTTGACGACGCCGACATCGCCGGACTCGAATCGTGGATCGCGACCTTCGGGACCGGACTGACCCAAGAGCAGGTCAGCGAACGCATCACCGACGAGACGACCGACGAAGCCGGTAGCGACGACCTGACGCTGATGCAGACGTTCCGCTACGCCGACGCCGCGACCTCCGTCTCGGCCATCGTGCCGCAAGGAGAGGCGGAGGGCGAGCCGACGCCCAGTCTCCGGACCGACGTTCAGCCCATCGAAGTCGGGCAGGAAATCCTCGTCCGGGGCGTGACGAACCGGCGGCCCGACGACAACACCATCACCGTCGAGGTTATCGACGGCCCGAGCGCCGCCGAGTTCGACTCGGCCGCGACCGACGAGTGGGGCCGCACGGGCGTCTGGTCGGTCAACCTGAGCGCCCAGAACGTCGAACCCGGCACCTACACGCTCGAAGTGGACGACGGTGACAACACCGACATCGTCCAGTTCGAGGTCGTGGAAGCCGGTGCTGGCCAGCAGGACGGCCAGCAAGACGACCAGCAGAACGAGACGACGACGACCACGACCGCAGCGAACGAAACCGACGCAGGAGGCAACGAGACCACGACGACCACGACAGAGGGAAATGAGACCACCGCGGCGGGGAACGAGACGACCCAAGTAGCCAACGAGACGGACGCCGCCGCGGGTAACCAAACCCAAGAAGAGGCACAGGCCGGAAACACGCTCGAAATCCAGAGCGAGGGAGAGACGCTGAACTACAGCATCTCCTTCGCCGGAACGGTCGAAGCAGTCGAGAATCAGACCGAGGAGACCGACGAGATTCAGGACTCGACCGTGACCGGACAGGTCGGTGACGGCGACGACGCCGACGCCTACCAGTTCGTCGGTCGCGTGACCGACGTGTCCGCCGAGGGCGACCTGAACAACGCGACGTTCCTCCTCGACGGCGAGGAGGTCTCGCCCGGCGACCTCCCGGACGCGACCGCCGAGAACTCCTCGATGGTCGCTCCGGCGGTCGTCCCGGTAGTCGCCGACGCGTCGGCCTGACCCGGCGACTCCTCGGCCAGCATTCGACCGACCTTCGACGCGACTTTTTTCGCTACTCGATGTCGCCGCGAGTGGCGACGCTACTCCACCTTGCCGCGAGCGGCCGCGCCGTCCGACGAGTCCCGACCGGATGCCTCCGACTCGCCCGCCGCGTCGGCGCGGGAGCCTGCGCCCGTGAGTCGCGCCCAGACGACCAGCACCGAGGGCAGGACGAGTACCGACGCGATGTAGGAGTAGACGACGCTCAGTGCGGTGAGGAGGCCGAACTGTCCGATGGCGGGGAACACCGCGAGGACGAGGACGCCGATGCCGAAGACGGTCGTGAGCATGCTTCCCGTCAGCGCGCCGCCGGTCCCGGTGATAGTCCGCCGGAGCGCGACGAGGGGGTCGCGGTCCGCCACCGACGCGCCCTGCTCTTCCAGCTCGTCGGTGAACCGATGAACGACGTGGACCGAGTAGTCGATGCCGAGACCGATGGTGATAGCTAGCACGGTCGCGGTGAAGGCGTTGAGCGAGATGCCGACCAACCGCATCGTGGCCGCGAGCGCCGCGACGGTGACGACGATTGGCACGAGGTTGGCGACGCCGAGCGTCGGCCTGCCGACGAGAATCCCGTAGACCACCACGAGGAATATCGCGGTGCCAGCGAGCGCGACCGCGAGGCTGACGATGGCCGACTCGAAGATGAGGTCCGCGATGGCCTGAAAGACGACGATGTTGCCCGTCGCGGTCGCCTCGAAGCGGTAGCGGTCCGCGACCCGGCGGGCGTCGGCCGTGACCTCGGCGTCGGGCGCGTCGGCCTCGACCGAGTAGACGACGCGGGCGCTCCGGCGGTCCTCGGTGAGGTACTGGCGCGCGAGGGCCTCGTACTGGGAGTCGAATACGGCGTCGTAGATGGTGGCGAGGTCGTCGTCCGGAATCCCGTTGCCGTCGCGGTCGTTGCGCGCGACGAGGCGGGCGAACTCGGGGTCCGTGGCCGCGAGCGACTGGATGACCGTGACGATACTCCGTTCGCTCGCGCGGCCGTCCTCCACGACGAAGCTGTCCGGCGGGTCCGCGCCCGCCCGGTGGATGCTTTCGAGCGCGGTGTCGCGGGTCATCGGCCCCTCGACGTAGATTACCACCTCCTCGTCCTCGCCGGTCTCGAAGTTGTCTTCGAGGAAGTTGATGTCCCGCGTGACGGTGTACTCGCTCGGCCGGAACGGTTCGGGGAGCGCGAGGAGGTAGTCGGGGGTCTGTTCGGGCGGCAGGAACTCCTCTTGGGTGAAGGAGGTGTCCACGCCGGTCGCGTAGCCCGTCGCGCCAGCGGTGAGGAGGGCGGTGAGCAGGAGGAAGACGACGGGCGCGCGCCGGGCGATGCCGACGCCGCCGGTCAGCGCGCGCCCGAGCGACGACTCCTCGGAGCCGAGCGGCGTCTGGCTGAACGTCGGGATGGGGTACGTCTCGCGCGAGTAGTCGAGCAGGACCTTCGCGGCGGGCAGGAACACGCCGAAGATGAGCGCGGTGAAGACGATGCCGACGGACGCGACCACGCCGAAGTCCCGGATGGGAATCAGTTGGCTCGTCAGGTTCGACGCGAAGCCGATGACCGAGGTGGTCGTGACGATGAAGAAGGCCACCAGCAGTTGGTCGGTCGCGGTCCGCATCGAGTCGGCGACGCCGAAGCCTTCGACGCGCTCCTCGCGGTAGCGGTTGACCGCGTGGATGCCGAAGTCGATGCCGACCGCAAGTAGGAGGGGCGGGACCGCGATGAGAATCTGGTTGAACGGAATGGACGCCCAGCCCATGAAGCCGAACGTCCAGACGATTGCCATCACGAGCGCGACGATACCGAGCAGGAGGTCCGCGAGGTCCCGGTAGGCGACGACGAGGAAGAGGACGATGAGGACCGCCGCGGCGGGCACGACGACGAGCAGAGTGTCGCCGATGACCGACCCGAACTCGGCGTCGATGATGCCCGCGCCGAAGACGCGCACGTCGCCACCGGCCGAGGCGGTAATCGACTGCATCTCGCGCTGGATGGGCGTGAGCGGGTTCGACCCGGCGGCCTGCTCGTCTTCGGCGAGTTCGGGAATCGCGTGTTCGACGACGGTAATCGACGACGAGGCCCGCGCGGACTGCGGATTGAAGTCCTCGCTGAGGAGCGTCCGGAACGAGGGGTTGTCGCGGGCGGCCCGCCGGACCGCGGCGTCGATGCGGGCGGGCGAGGCGCGTTCGACCGCCCGGCGTTGCTCCTCGGGCGTGGTCGCTTCGGGGTCCAAGGTCTGGGCGACGATGCTCGCGGGACCGGTCGCGCCGATTACGCGAAGCTCCTCGCGCTCGGCGATGCGCTCCTGAATCGTGAGCATCCGGACGAGGCCCCGCTTCGAGAGGACGTTCTCGCCGGTGTGGATGAGTTGGGTCGTCGCGGTGCCCGCGCCGAAGGGCGGTTCGAACTCGCGGTTCACCGCGTCTAACGCCGTCTGCTCGGGCACGTCCTCGGCGAAGCTCTCGGTCCCGGCCTCCGTCGAGACCTGCGTCGCGCCGACCGCGAAGACGGCGGTCGCGACGAGGAAGACGGCGACGATTCTGCCCGGCCGGTTCACGATGCGGTCGTCCAGCCAGTCGATGACGCGCTGGTAGTCGAGTGCCACGGTGAGTCCCCGTTCCCCGTTCGCTCGTCTGCCGCGGTGTCACCGCGGCGGAGTACAGAGCGAGTAGCACGCCGAACCGCAAATACCCGGTGGTCAACTCGACGCGTGCGTTTCGATAACGGTAGCGCCACCCCGTGCGGCAGAATCGCCTCGCTGACGTTGCGCGTAGTTGGCAGGCGCGTGACGACAGCGCTTTTTGTTTCGACTCCGGCAGTCGGGAACGTGATAGTCGAGTCGCTGTTCGCCGTCGCCGGAGTCGGGTCGATACTTCTCAGCGGACTGTTCTACTCACGATACGCGCGCACCGAGGGCGAACGAGCGCGACTGAATCGAAACTTCGCGTTCGGGACGGCGACTTCCGGTTGCTACCTCGTCGGCGAGTGGACGCTCCCGCTGGTCGGCTACGAGGGCGTCCTCCGGACCTACGAGGTCTTTCCGCTCTTCGGAACTGTAGTCGGCGTGTCGTTCGTCCTCTCGGTCGCTCGGGAGAGAGTGAACCGCTGAGGAGTCCGCGGTTCGGCGACGGCAGTCTCCTCCGACGAGGAGTCGATACGCGAGCAGTTCGCCACTGGTTTCGGGACGACCCATCCGACCGATGAGAAACAAATATACGCGCTTAAGCAATCTATAGGCACCTCAAACACTGGTCGAGGATTATCAAAAGAACCGGCGGACGCTCCAGTACAGCCCCGACAGCAGATTCGCTATCTCCGCAATCGGCGAGAAGCCCGCGTCGGGGTTCTCGGCGCGCGCGAACTCCTCGGCCAGCGTCTCGGGCGTGACGTGACGCAGGTCGCCGGTGTGCGCGCGGCGCTCCTCGGCGTCAGTGACGCGGAGCAGTGCGATTTCGTCGCTCGCGCCGACGACGCGGTAGACGGGGCCGCCGCTCTCGCCGGGGTCGTCCGCGCTGGCGTCGTTCGAGTCGCCGCGCACCGGTCGGTAGTGGTCGCCGACTTCGACCATTCGTGCGCCCGACTATTCCGTCGAGAACCGAATAGGTAGCGGAAATTCGGACGAGACGCGCGCGCGAAGTGCCGTCGCGGTGTTGTGCTGTGCGATTGCAGGGCGGTACGGTTGCGGTGCTGTGCGGTTTGCGGTGGCGGGGCGGTTGCGGTGCTGTGCGGTTTGCGGTGGCGGGGCGGTTGCGGTGCGGCTACCGGAGGCGAGGAGTGCGGTCGGGCTAGCGCGACGACCGCGAACGAGGAGAGAGCGCGGCGCTCCGCGCCGCGCGACGCGACGAGCGAGCGGACCAAGGGAGGACCAACGGGACGACCGCCGTGTTTTTCATGAACGTTTTGCAAGGGCGGCGCGTTCATGCGCCGCCCGCAGCAAAAGGTTCAGAGGTAGCCTTTCACGCTCGCGTGGACGCCCATCGACTCGAACGTCTCTTCGAGGGCGTCCAAGACGACCGCGAGGTCCTGCTGGAGGTCGTACTCGCGGTACTTGCCGCCCGCCGACCCCTCGTTAATTTCCGTGACGTTGAGGATGCCGAGCATCGCGAGGTCGTCCAGATGCTCGCGGAGCCAGCGCGCCGTGAGCGAGTCCTTGCCCGCGGCGTCCGCCAAGGATTTGTACCGGGTGTAAATCTCGCGGGAGCGGGCGGGCGTGTCGCTCTCGGCTTCCAGCGTGGCGAGGGCGTAGACGACGAGGCGTTCGTGGTCGTTGAGGTCCGCGATGCCGCGGGCGACCTGCTCGCGTTCGAGGAGTTGCCGCCCGCGCCGGACGTGCTGTTCGGTGACCTCCTCGTCGTTCTGCTCGCGGGCGAGGTCGCCCGCTTTCAGGAGCAAGTCGAGGGCCTTGCGGGCGTCGCCGGACTCTTGGGCACCGAACGCGGCGCACAGCGGCACCACGTCGTCGGTCAGCACGTCGTCTTTGAACGCGACGTTCTTGCGCTGTTCGAGGACCGCGCGGAGTTCGTTGGCGTCGTACGTCGAGAAGGAGATGGCGCGCTCGCAGAGTGACGAGCGTACTTTCGGCGAGAGGGAGTCCCGAAAGGTGAGGTCGTTGCTGATGCCGATGAGTCCGATGCGGGCCTCGGTCAGATTCTCGTTCTCGCGGGCGCGGGAGAGTTGGTAGAGGATGGAGTCGTCCTTGAGGTGGTCGATTTCGTCCAGTACGATGAGGATGATGCCGCCCGCGTCGTCCAACTCCTGCCACATGATGTCGTAGACCTGCGACCGGGAGTAGCCGGTCTCGCTGATGTGGTTCGAGGGCGGTCGCATCGTGTTGACGAGGTTGCTGGCGACTCGGTAGGAGGAGTTCAGGCCGTCGCAGTTGATTATCTCGGTGCGAACGTCCAAGTCCTCGTACTCCTCGGCGTTGTCCTCTAGCTTGTTCAGGAGAAATCTGGTCGCGGCGGTCTTGCCGACGCCAGCCTTGCCGTAGAGAAAGATGTTGTCGGGTTGCTCGCCGTAGATGGCCGGTTGGAGCGCGCCGTGGTACTCCTCCAGTTCGTCGTCGCGTCCGACCAGCGTGTCGGGCGTGTAATCGTCCAACAGCGCCTCTCGATTGGTGTATGGAGAGTATTCCCTGACGAAATCGAAAGAGCCCATGGTACTCGTGGCCGAGTAGTGGGTCGGCCTTCAACTTGTCGAAACCACCCGTTCCGCTGATTCCGCTGATTCATCTGAACGAGTTACTTAAGAAACACCCCCACCCCATCGTTCCGCTGAATATCGTGAGAGATGGGGAGGGGAGGGTAGCCGTGGGGAGGCCTCTAGAGATGAAAACCTTCTTGTCCTAGCCATAGAAATAGTATCCGCAAACCAGTCAAAGTAGCCTATTTCGACTATCCACTGTACGAAAGGAACCGAACCGCACTGGCCTCGCGTTCACCCACCCCTACGGTCCCGAGGAGATTCAGAGGAACGACGGGGTGGGGGTATTTATATACCTCGCGGAACAGACGAAACAGCGGAAATGGTGGCTCCGCGTACCACGGTCCGACGTGGCGCACGCCTCGACACATCGAACGCCGAAACTCCCTCGATGGTTACCTGTCGTCCGACCCGACCGAACGCTTTTGTCTGCGGCTTCGCTCTCGCTCCTCGTGGACGACGACGGAACCCGAGAGCGAACAGCGGCCCGCCGAGACGACACCCTCCACGGAGGTCGGCGCGACACCCCCCGAGACGAGTCGCTTCGCGGAGTCCGCGGAGCGGTCTACCTTCCCCAAAAAGACTGGAACGCCTACCAGATGTGGGCGAACTACGAGAACGAGACCATCGAGCGCGAACTGAGCTACGCCGCCCGACTCCGCCTGAACAGCGTCCGGGTTTTCGCGTCCTACGAGTACTGGCGCGAGGAGGGCCCCACCTTCTTCGCCCACGTCGAACACTTCCTGACGACCTGCAAAGAACGAGGTATCCAACCGGTCGTCGCGCTCTTCGAGGCTCCGCCGGAGGCACCGCCGACCGACGGGAATTTGCACGCGACCGACCCGGAGAACGCTTTCGGCGTCCACTCGCCGTCCCGCCCCGAAATCCTCCAACCGCGAAACTGGAGGGGCTACGACCGCTCGCCGATTCACTTCGCGCGGCGCTGGGCACAGGAGTACGCCGAAGACGACCGCCTGCTGGCGACCGAAATCATGAACGAACCCGGCGACGTGCAACCTCGCCGGGATTTCGTACTGGACGCGCTCGAAACCGTCCGAGACGCCGCGCCGGAGGCCACGCTCACGATGGGCACCAAGGACGTGCGCTTCGCCCGCGTCTACGACCGCGACGACGCGCTCGACGCCTACCAGTTCCACATGAACCTCCCAAAGAATCGCGCGGCGGCCCGCGAGTACGTCGGCGACCAGCGCGCGCTCGCCGACGAAATCGCCGCCGAGGTCGCCGGACGCGACGCGCCGAAACCGCTCTGGTGTACCGAGTGGCAACGCACCCTCGAGGAGCCACCGTCCCGATTCGCGCCGAACCTCGCCAGCCTCGCGCCCACCATCCGCGAACTCCACGACGCGGGAACCCTCGACGGCGACTTCTTCTGGAGCCTGATGCTCCGCCCGGCGTACCTCCGAAGGCCCCGCGAGAAGGGTCGCGTCAACGGCCTGTTCCACGAGGAGGGCGCGGTCTACTCCCTCCTCGACGCCGAGACCATCGCCGGGCGGGGACTCGACCTCCCGGACCGCCACGCCTTCCCCGACGCGTGGCGCGCGCATCGGTTTCCGTATCCCCGCGACGCGGAAGTCGCGCAGGTCGACGCCACGGACCGCGACGTGAACGCGGAAGTCGCGCAGACCGACGCCACGGACCGCGACTCGAAGGCGGCCGGACTCGGAACGGGCCGCGAGTCCGATCTTCGGAACTTACGCGAGGCGCTGTCGAAGCGAATCCGACGGACGTTCGGTCTCGACTCCGAGGAGGGCGACGAGTAGTCGGCCGGGAGCGCACCGACGACGAACAGTCACTCCGGAGCGTGCCGACGGCCCGGCGGTCAGTCCCGCTCGTCGTCCTCGCCGGGGAGTCGGCGGACTGCCTTCTCCCACCTGTCCTTGGCGGCCTGTCCGGGGTCGGCGAACGGGTCGTAGGTGATGTCCTCGGGCGTCCCGAGGTGCGTCCCTTCGTCGTCGCCGGTCGCCGTCCGCCAGAGGCCGACCACCGCCGCGACGGCCACCGACCCGAACAGGAACGCCAACGCGACGCTGGCGGTATCGTCGAGCGGAAGCGCCACGAAGACGAGGAGCAACGAGAGCGCGACCAGTTGGAACCCGCAGACGAGGAGTCCGAGCGAGCCGCCAGAAAATTCGATACTCCTCGCCATCTCGCTTTCGAGTAGTCCGACCGCAGACTAATACTTTTTCACGCGATTCCCACACGAATCGCCGAATCGGGTCACTGACGAGCGATTACGCCACCACGACGATAGAAAAGAGACTCCAGCAGAGGAGCGCCGACCCGTCTACAGGACGATGCCTTTCTCGTGGAGCAACTTCTACAGGACGATGCTCTTCTTGCGGACCATCTCCTCGATGGTCGTGTGCAGGCCCTGCCGACCGATGCCCGAGGCCTTGTTCCCGCCGAAGGGGATGTCGCCGAGGCCGTGACTCGGGGCACCGTTGATGCGCACCGCTCCGGCGTCCAGCTCGTCGCTCAACTCCATCGCGCGGTCGTAGTCGCTCGTGAAGACGGCGGCGTCGAGCGCGAGGTCGCCCCGGTTCGCTATCTCGACGGCCTGCTCTTCGTCCTCGAAGGTCGTGACCGCCGCGACCGGACCGAACTGCTCCTCGTGGACGATGCGGGCGTCGTGGGGGACGTTCGCCAGTAGGGTCGGCTCGAAGTGAGCGCCGTCGCGCTCGCCGCCGCGAACGAGGTCCGCACCCTTCTCCACGGCGTCCTCGACTAGCTCCTCGACCCACTCGGCCTGCCCCTCGTTGATGAGCGGCCCCATCGTGGTGTCCTCCTCGAAGAGGTCGCCGGGTTGCCAGCTATCCATCTCGGCTTCCAGCAGGTCAACGATTTCGTCGTGAACCTCCTCGTGAGCCAACACTCGGCTCACCGCGGAACAGCGCTGTCCGGCGTACTTGAACGACCCTTTGGCGCACTGCCCGGCCACGTCGCCCAAATCGGCGTCGGGGAAGACGACCGCGGGCGCGTTCCCGCCCAGTTCCATGTGGAGATTGACCATGCCGCTCTCCTTGGCGACGTGCTTGCCCGCGCCGCTGGAACCGGTCATCGAGATGGCGTTCACGCGCTCGTCGCCCGAGAGAACGTCGCCGATGTCGCTCGCGTTGCCGGAGACGAAATTGAACGCGCCGTCCGGCAGGTCCAACTCCGAGATTACGTCGGCCAGAATCGCGGCGCTGACCGGCGTGTCGCTCGCGGGCTTGAGGATTACCGAGTTCCCGGCGGCCATCGCGGGCGCGACCGACAGCGCGGTGGTCGAGACCGGGTAGTTGTACGGCGTAATCGCCAGCACGGTGCCGATTGGCTCGTGCTTGACGATGGCCTCCCAGCCCTCGTGTCCGGCGGTCGTGCCCTCGCGGAACTCGCCCTTGAGCGAGCGGGCCTCCTCCTTCGCGCGGCGGAACCGCTCGGCGGCGCTCTCGACCTCGCCGCGGGCCGACGAGATTGGCTTGCCCGCCTCGCGGACGATTACCTCCGCGAGTTCCTCCTTGCGCTCGAGCAGGCCCTCGGCGATGGCTTCGAGCCATTCGACGCGCTGGGGGATGGTCGTCTCGCGCAGTTCCGACTGGGCGCGCTGTGCCGCCGCGAGCGCGTCGTCGGCCTGCTCGGGGCTGGCGGCCGCGACCTGCGCGAACGACCCGCCGTCCGCGAGGTCGGTGACTTCGAGCACGTCGTCGGCCTCGTGCCATTCACCGTCGATGTAGAGGCGCTCCCGGCGCTGGAGTGGTTGTTGGGACATACACACCCCTTTGCGCTCCGCGGGTAAAATATTTACTCAAGAGCGGATTAACGACGATTATCGGTGTAGAATTCGCGGCGGCCTCCTCGTCCGTGCCTTTTCGACGGTTCGGTCCGAGGAGGCACCCCACCAGCGGTGACCCCCGACGCTTTTCTCGTCACGCTTCGAGTCGCCGGACGTGACCGAGGAGCAGACCCACACCGAGACCCCAATCCACAGCGAGACCACGACCCGCGCACCACCGCCGACGGTCGCGGCCTGCCAGATGGCGGTCGCGGACCTCGACGTGGCGGCGAACCTCGACGCCGTCTGCGAGCGCGTGACCGACCTCGCTCCGAACGCAGACCTCGCGCTCTTCCCCGAGTACGCCCTGACGGGATTCGTCGGCGACGAGCGAATCCACGACGCCGCGCTCGCGCGCGACGCCCCCGAACTCGGCCGACTGGCCGACCTCGCGGCCGCGACCGACACGGCGCTCCTCGTCGGGTTCGTCGAGGAGGCCGCCGACGAGTCCGGCGGGGGCCGCGAGTACTACAACGCCGCGGCGTACCTCGACCCGCACAGCGACCGCGGCGACGGCGAAGTCGGAGCCGAGACCGGGACCGATGCAGTCGAGACCACCGTCTACCGCAAGCGCCACCTCTGGGGCGACGAGGAGGCCCTCCTCGAACCGGGCGACGAGCGCGTCACGGTCGAGACGCCGGTCGGGACCGCGGCCCTGCTAACCTGCTTCGACCTCAACTTCGTCGGCGAGAGCGCGGCGTTCGCCACTCCGGACGTGGAGGCACTGCTCGTCGTCGGCGCGTGGCCCGCGGCCCACAGCCAGAACTGGAAACTCCTCTTACGCGCCCGCGCGCTCGACGGGGTTCGCTGGGTCGTCGGTGCGGGTCGGACCGGGAAGAAGACCGTGGATGGCTCCAGAGAGGCTGTAGATGGCCCCACCGAGTACGCCGGACGGTCGCGGGTCGTCCGCCCGGACGGGAGCGTGCAGGCGGGCCTGAACCGCGGCGAGCGCGACTTGGTGGCAGACTTGGACCCGACGGTGCTGGCGGAGTGCCGGGAGTTCATTCCGGTTCTGGACGAGTGAGGAACTGTGTCGTCTGCGGACGTGTGCGGTTTGCGGACGTGTGCGGTCTGCGGACGTGTGCGGTTTGCGGACGTGTGCGGTTTGCGGACGAGTATGGTCTACGGAGACTTCTCGTCCTCGGCGACATATCGTCCGTGGAGACCTATCGTCTGCGGAGGTGTCTTTTTACAGATAATCGATACCGGCGACTACCGAACCGAAGCTAGCTACTGCCGACTCCAAGGAGGCCGCACAGCACCGTACCGCGGCCGCGGGCCACACCCTCCCCAACCGATTGCGCTACTCGTTTCACTGCGTTGCTCATCCCTCGCGCGAATGGGCGCGGCGCATGAAACCGCCGCGCCCGCGCGCCAGAGTGAAAAATACGTGTCCTCTCCTTTTCTCCGCTCCTCGATTGAACCTGTGGTACCCAGACCTACCCTGCGAGTAGGCTTAAGCGCCCGCCGGTGGTAGCCGACCCGGAGGTCAATCCACATGAGCCACCAGCGACAGGTACTCCAGCAGGCGGGCACCGTCGAGGAGAACGCCGTCCGCTTCGACACCGAGAAGGCCGAACAGGTTGTCCAAGCTCTGAACCTCGACCTCGCGGCGAGCGTCGTCGCCTCCCACCAACTCCGCAAGCACCGGTGGAGCGTCGCCGGACCCCACTCGCGCGACCTCGGTCGGTTCTTCCGCGAGGCGGCCGCCGAGGCCGACCGCCACGCCGACGCGCTCGCTCGCCGGATTCGGGAAATCGGGGGCGTCCCGTTGAGCAGTCCCGCGACGTTCGAGCGCCACAGTCCGGTCCCCTTCGAGGGCGAAGACGTGTACGACGCCCGAACCTCGCTGGCGAACGACCGCGACGCCTACGGCGACTCCATCGAGCGCGTCAGCAGTCACATCGAACTCGCCGAGAGTCTGGGCGACCACGCGACCGGCCACCTCCTCCGGGGCCACCTCGCGGACCTCGAACGCCGGGCCAGTGCCATCGACGGCCTCCTCGCGGGGGACTCGCTGACCGACCGGTGAACTCGTCCCGAACGTCCGGACCGCGCGGTTTCGAGCGACCACGCCACCGTCGTCCGATTCTCGCTGGTGATACTGTACGAGAAATTTATACCAGCACGGAGACTTCTTCCGAGTAGCGCAGATGGTGTCGAAAGCGTTCTTCACGGGGTCGAAGTATCTCGTCGAGGACAACGACGGCCGTCACGACTACCTGCGACTGAACGGCGAGCGATTTCTCCACGCGCTCGCGACCGCGGGCCAGCGAGTCGTCGCGCTCCCGGTCGACGCCGACGACGAGAAGTCCGCCTACCTGAAGACGCTGGTGGACCTCGACGAGGGCTACTTCGCCGCCCGCGAGTTCGAGGCCGACGCCAGCGGCAAGTATCTGAAACACGACGAGCGCGCCGAGCGTCGTCTTCGAATCCGGACCGCCGAGCGACTCAGCGACCTCGTGGACGACCTCCACGCGGTGCTGTCGGCCCACGACGCGCTCGTGGACGCGGCGGTCGAACACGTCGAGGAGACCGAATCGGGCGACGACCACCGACGGAAGCGCGAGGAGGTCCGGTCGAAACTCCTCGGCTGTACCGACCGCGCGGTCAGCGGCGGGTGGTACGCCACCGTCGAATCATACTACTACAGTCTCAGTCCCGGTGAACTCGTCGCGGAGGACCGCGAGCGCCGCCACCAGCGCATCGAGGGGACCGAGGAGTCCCGCGGCATCCGGGAACTGCTGGGCAAGCCCCACTTCCAGCGACTCGCCGAGCGCGACCTGCGCCGAATCCGGCACGTCAATCGGGAGTCGCCGGGCAACGACGCCCGCGTCTGGAAGCGACTCCTCGACGACTACGACTGGTATCTCGGCCGCGAGCGCGACCGGTCGGTCGCCGCGGGCCGCGCGAGCGAGCCGAAGGGGTAGTCGAGAATCGGCCTCCGGAGCGCGGTCACAGCGCGGCTTCAGAGTGCGGCTTCGGAGCGCGACCTCAGAGCGCGAGCCAGTCGGTCGTGATGTCCGGCTCCGCGAGGTGCCACCGCTGTTCGATTTCCGCGGTGCCGTACCGGACTTCTACTACCGCGTCGAACAGCGCCTCGATGGAATCGACCGTCTCCGAGTCGTACTCGGCGGGGAGGTGGTAGTGGGCCATCCCGTCGAATCGCTCGACGGTCTCGGTCAGTCCCAACAGGAATCGGCGCACGGTTCGCTCGTCGTGGTCGGCCACCAGCGGGACGATAGAGTCGAAACAGAGCCGCAGTTCGGCGGGCGAGAGTCCGCCGGTCTCGGCCTCGAACCGTTCGGCGGTCTCCTCGACGGCAGTGCCGAGGTCCCGGAGGTCGTCGCTCTCGACGGTCGTCCGGGAGAACGAGGCGTCCGACGAGTCCCGCACGCTCGGCGACCGATTCCCGGCCGCGTCGTCGGCGTTTCCGCGTCGAACGTCGGCCGCGCTCCCGTCCCGAACATCGGCCCGGCTTCCACCTCGAACGTCGGCCGCCCAGTCCACGACCGCGGCCGAATCGCTGTACGGTCCCGACTGGACCGACCGCAGTCTCGCGTGGGCGGTCGGCGGTCTCGAATCGGTCGTCACGAACAGCCGATAGCGCGGTCCGGCGCTCGACTCGCCGAGGAGTCGCTCGCAGGCCGCGTCCACTGCGTCGGTACCGACGAGTAACACGTTACACCCGTTCCGCTTGAGGTCTGCCAGCCGATGTCGAAATCGGGCTGTCGCTTCGTGGCTCCCCCTTCGTTCCTCCCCACACATTGATTCACCAATGACGGTAATATCTATAATAAGTGTTTCGGGGTGCCGAAAACGAAGCGTCCGACTCGTCGGCAAGAAACGTGGGTGAGCCGAGGCCTTTCGGGCGCGGCGTTCCGAGGAGGACCCGATGACCGACGACCTCTTCGCTCCGCTGTCGATTCGCGACACGGAGATACGAAACCGCGTGATGGTCTCGCCGATGTGCCAGTACTCCTGCGACCGGGACGGTCTCGCGACCGACTGGCACGAGACGCACCTCGGGAGTCGCGCGACCGGCGGCGCGGGAATCGTGATGACCGAGGCGACCGCGGTCGAACCGCGCGGGCGCATCACGCCCAACGACCTCGGCATCTGGAGCGACGACCACGCCGACGCGCTCGCGCCGGTCGCCGAGTTCGTCGCCGACCGGGGTGCGACCCCCGCCATCCAACTCGCCCACGCGGGTCGGAAGGCCAGCAAGACCTCGCCGTGGGAGGGGAGCGAGCCGCTCGGACCCGACGAGGGCGGGTGGGAGACCGTCGCGCCGAGCGCGGAGCCGTACCCCTTCGCGGCGGCCCACGACGCGAGCGGAGACGACGCCGAACCGCCGGAACCGCCCCGGACCGCACGGATGGACGAGGAGGACATCGAGGCGGTCGTAGACGCCTTCGTCGCGGGGGCCGAGCGCGCGCTCGACGCGGGCTTCGAAATCGCGGAGGTCCACGCCGCCCACGGCTATCTCCTCCACGAGTTCCTCTCGCCCGTGACGAACCGCCGCGACGACGAGTACGGCGGCGACTTCGAGGGCCGGACCCGACTCGTCCGCGAGATTACCGCCGCGGTCCGGGAGGTCTGGCCGGGTGACAAGCCGGTCTTCGTGCGCATCTCGGCGACCGACTGGCTCCCCGACCGCGAGTCGTGGACGGTCGAAGACACCGCCGAACTCGCGCCCCTCCTCGCGGAGGCTGGCGCGGACCTCATCGACGTGAGCGCGGGCGGCATCCACCCCGACCAGCAGGTGCCCGACGGCGGAGCCAACTATCAGGTCCCCTACGCCGAGCGCGTCGGCGAGGAGACCGAGGCGCTTGTCGGCGCGGTCGGCGGCATCTCCGAACCCAAGCAGGCCGACGCGTTGATTCGCAACGACCGCGCGGACCTCGCCATCGTCGGCCGGGAACACCTGCGGGACCCGTACTTCACCCTCCACGCCGCCGACGAGTTGGGCGCGGACGAGCGCGTCGAGTGGCCGATTCAGTACCGGCGCGCGGTCGGGAAGTAGTCTCCGCGCGGCGGTCGGTAACTACTTCTCCTCGGTCGCGCTCTCGGCCAGAACCTTGTGGAGGACGGCGACGACGGCGGCCAGCACGACGAGCAGACCAGCGAACATCCCGAGCAGTCCGATGAGAGCGAGGAGACTGCCGAGGGAAGTGCTGAACACGAACTGACCGAGAAGTATCAGCACCCATCCGCCAGCGAGGACGGCGTAGAGTTTCAGAAACTCGTCTCGCGTGGCGTATTCGAGGGCGTCGCGGGCGGCGACCGTCATACGTCGTGGTGTCACGAAAACGACGAAAGCGTTTCGCTCGCGCGTTGGTCCTGCGAACTCGTCTCACACTAGAGCAAGCTATTTACTCGGCCCGGACGCCTCTCCGGCATGGACTACCGCGAACTTCCGGACGACCGGAAGACGCAGTTTCAGGACTACCTCCACTACGCCTTCAGCGCCGAAGACGGTCCCCAGAGCGACCACGAGACGGACCCCGACGAGCGCGTCGGCGACGAGCGGGCGCTGTTCGACGGCGACGAGATGCTGTGCGTCTGTCGCCACTACTGGTTCCGAGCGCGCGTCCGGGGCCGCTGGTGTGAGATGCCCGGCCTGTCGGCGGTCGCCTCGCCGCCGGAACACCGCCGGGAGGGCAACGTCACCCGACTGCTCGCCGAGTCGCTGGCGGAGTACCGCGACCGCGGCGACTTCCTGACCGCACTGTGGGCGTTCGAGCATCCGTTCTACGAGCGCCACGGCTGGGGGTTGGCGACCAAGTTCACCGAGTACGACTGCGAACCGGACGCGCTCGCGTTCGCCAGAGACTCGCCGCTCGCTGGCGGGACGTTTCGGAAACTGGACCCGGACGACTGGGACCTCCTCGATTCGGTTCACGCGGCGGCCCACGAGAACTACGACCTCGCTATCGACCGGACCGAGGAGTGGTGGCGCGAGAAGATATTCGACAACTGGCGGGGCGACCCCTACGTCTACGGGTGGGCCGACGAGGCGGGCGAGGTCCGCGGGTACGTCGTCTACCACGTCCGCGACGAGGACGAGGGTAAGCGACTGCAAGCCAAGGAGTTGGTGGCCGCCGACCGCGCGGCGCGGACGAACCTCCTGCGCTTTCTGGCCAACCACGACTCGCAGGTCGAGCGCGTGTCGTTCTACGGCCTGAACGAGACGGCCCTCCTCGACGTTGCCCGCGACCCCGGCGACATCGACTGCGAGGTCCACCCCGGTCCGATGGTCCGCATCGTGGACGTGCCGACCGCAATCGAGGCGCTGGACTATCCGCACGACCTCGACGCCGAGTTCACCGTCGCCGTTTCGGACTCGCTGGCCGACTGGAACGACGGGACCTTCCGCGTCGCCGTCGCGGATGGGCGGGCGACCTGCGAACCGACGACGGACGCGGCCGATGCAACCGCGGCGGCCGATGTCACCGACGCGGACGTGACGACCGGCATCGGCGCGCTCTCACAGGTCGTCGTCGGCTACCACTCGGTCGAAGACGCCGAGACGCTGGCCGACCTCGAAATCCGGACGCCCGAAGCCCGCGACGCCCTCACGGCGATGTTCCCCGAGCGCGACGTGTTCCTGCACGAAGGGTTCTGAGAGGGCGGCGCGTAAAGCACATCTGTCGATTTCGTTCCGAAGCGAACTCGACTTTTCTCCTCGGCGCGTGCGAGCGCGACCCGTCAGTGGTCGCGCCCACCGCGCGAGGGCCGAGTAGCGCAGTGGAGCGTAGCGACCGAGCAACGCAGGCGGTTGGGGAGGACGAGGCGCTGTGCGGAGCGGTGCGGTCGCGGTGACTCCTGTTTGTCGCGAGAGATTGCTCTGCTGTCGCAGTTGTGGTGCTGTGTGGCCGCGATCCGAGTTCTATCTCGCTCTCTCAGTATCGAACCAATCCCCATCACCGAACTGAAACCTAACACCGTCGAGACCACGGTTCCCGACCCGTCCTCGAAGCGGCCAAACTCTTTACCACGCGACACGTATCCCCGGCCATGAGAGACGACCGCGACGACCGACGCGACGGCGAGGAGCGCCGCGACGCTGGCGACCGCCGCGACGACCGACGCGACGGCGAGGAGCGCCGCGACGCTGGCGACCGCCGCGACGACCGGGACCCCGAGCAACTGGACGAACGCGTCGAGGAGCTAGAGACGCGCGTCCGGGACCTCCGCGACGAACTGGGCCGCCCGCCGGAGGGACCGCTCGGCCTGCCGCGCCCGCCGACGCCCCGCGAGGTGCTGTCGTTCACCGGCGAGTACGCCATCCCGACCGCCATCGCCATGCTGGAGGCCAACGTCCGGGCGCTGAAGGCGCTCCAGCAGGTCATTCGCCTGTTGGACCCCGAGCGAAGCGTCGTGAGCGAGGAGCGCGACCGCTTGCAGGGCCGGGCGGCCGACGCGAGCAGACTCACGCTCGACCGACTCGAATCGGCGCTCGAAGACGTGGAGACGACGATTCGGGAGAGCGACCTGCCGCGCGAGGACGCCGCGCGGGACCTGCTGGAGGACGCCCGGCGCATCAACCGCGAGATTCGGGACCGCGTGGACCGCGAGGAGAACACCGTAGACGAGGCCCGCCAGCGCGAGCGCGACATCAACCGCGAGCGGTGGGACGACGCGGACCGGCAGGGCGACGACGCGGACCGACGAGCGGAGGACCGAGCGCGCGACGGACGGTCCGGCGGCGACGACCGGTCCGACGACGACTTGGAGGGCGGCACGACCATCGAACTCACCGACGAGAGCGACGAGCGACGCGACGCCGACGACGCCGGGGCCGCCTCGGACGACGCCGAAACCTCGCCGGGCGAGGCGGACGACCGCGCCGAGGTGGACGTGGAGGCCGAACTCGAATCCATCAAAGACGAGATGGAGCGCCGGACGAACGCCGACGGCGCGGGGGCGGCCGCCGGGGACGGGACCGCCGAGGACGCGGCCGACGGCGAGTCGGCGGCTGACGAGGAGTCGAACACCGACACCGACGGAGACGATTCCACGGCCGACTCGGACGACCGGGACGACGCCGACGACGAGTGACTACTCGCCGACGCGCTCGTCGGTGACGGTCTCCTCGGGCCGGATTCTGCGGTAGAGTCGCCGGACGAGCGACGAGTCCGTCTCGGGAGTCCGACCCGCAATCCACGCCGTCGCCGCGCAACCGACGCCGAACGCCAGCATGGCGTAGTTGGCGGCGTCGTTGGTCGCGCGCACGATGTCCAGCGAGTAGAGCGCGGGCGAGACCGGGTAGACCGGCATCACGCCCCACGGGTTGAGGAGGTCCGCGACGAGGTGGACCGCGACCGCGAAGCTCCCGAGGAAGAACGCCCAGAGCGCCCCGCGAGCGGCTTCTCGCCGGGGGCGCGTCCGGAGCGACGACGCGACGGCCAGCACGCAGAGGACCCCGACCGCCACGCCGAACCACACCGTGTGCGTGACGCCACGGTGGACCAGCAACTCGAACTGGCCGTCCAAGTCCGGGAACAGCGAATAGGAGAGGACGATGCCGCCGCCCGAGAGCGCGTCCCGCGCGTAACCGCGCCGCAGCAGGGCGTACCCGACCACCGAGTAGCACGCGAGCGCCAACCCGTAGTGGCCCGGCGGAAACATACTCTCACTCGGCCGTGGATTCAATGTGAAACTACCGATTTTATAACTGTTGGGCGACGAACAGAGTTCGAATCCGGAGATGACACTTTGCTGACCACCGAGGCGTTGATATCGACCCGGCGCGTAGGGGGGTCGATATGCTTCCCACACCGCTGTTCGGCCCCGTTCCGGGCGGGATGGAGATGATGATAATTCTCCTCGTCGCCGTCCTGCTGTTCGGCGCGAACAAACTCCCGAAACTCGCCCGCTCGACCGGGCAGGCGATGGGCGAGTTCAGGAAGGGCCGCGAGGAGATCGAGCGCGAGATTCGGGAATCGGCGGAGGGCGTCGAGCGCGCCGACGACGCCGACGGACTCGAAGACGAGACGGCGAACGTCTGAGCGCCGCGACGACGGTCACGCCGAACTGCCCTCTCGAACAGAAAATCAGTCTGCTTCTGATGGAAGACCTACTCTTTCCGTTCGAGAATACATCTCTAAGACAACTACTTATTGGTCCGAATGCTTCCAGACCAACCCCTCGACGGTGCCGGTCATCACCGTCTCGCCCTCGTCGTTCTCGCAGGTGACGGCCGCCGAGAGGTCGTAGCGGTCCGCACGCTCGGCGACCTCCTCGACGGTCAACTCGCAGGTCACGGTCTCGCCGGTGTAAACAGGTTCGTGGAACTCGAAGTTCATCGAGCGCCCGAGGACCTGCATGTCGCCGCCGATTTTGGTCGGCATCGTCGCCGTGAGGAGGCCGTGGACTAACAGGCGGCCCTCGTCGTCGGGTTCGAGGTGGCGCGACTGCTCGTCGCCGGAGACTGCGGCGAACTGGCGGACCTCCTCGGGCGTGAACGTGCGCTCGAACGTTCGCGTGGTGCCTTCTTCTGGCGCGGTCATTTGCTGTACGTAGCGCCTCCGGCGGGATAAATCTCGTCGCTTCGTCACGCTTATTCGGCCGAGGAGGGCCGCTCCTCGCCGTCCCCACTTGCGTCGCCGCTGGTCGCGCCGGAACCAGATTCGGCCGCGCCGGAACGCGACCGAGGAGCCATCGCCCGGAGGTAGGCAACCCCGAGCGCGAGGCCGACCGCCGAGACGACGCCGAAGAGTGCGATTTCGCCGAGGTCGCCCCCTTGTCCGGTCTGTCGAAGCCGCGCGGCCATCGCGAGGACGGCCAGCCCCAGCGTCGTGAACTTGACCAGCAGGACGCCCGCCAGCACGTACGCCCAGTCGCGCCGTCGCCGGAGCCAGACCGCCGTCAGGAGCGCCGCGGGGAGCAGGACCGCGAGGTCGAGGACGTGAATCACGTTCGTCGGAATCGCGGCGAGTCGGTAGCTCTCGGGGGGTTCACCGCGGAGCGTCGCGGGCACGACCTCCGCGAGCCACCCGGCCGCGAAAAAGAGCGCGATGGCCGCGAGGTAGCCGCTCGTGAGTCGGCGGGGCAATCGTCCTGCGAGTCGGTCGCGCACCGCGCCGGGGTCCGCCCGCAGAATTCCTGCGACGAAGGTGAACAGCGAGAGGCCGAACAGCGCGACGTAGACTAAGAACAACTCGTTGAAGTACAGCATGAGCGCGTAGGAGGCCCACGTGTAGAGCATGTACGCCAGCGCGCCGAGCCAGACGACGTAGCCGCGGAGCGACCCGCGAACGGCGTACCGGAGACCGACCGCCAGCAGGGGGACGCCGAACGCGAGCGTCACCACGTCCTGCCCGTAGAGTTGCGGGAGCGTCACCGCGGCGTCGCGGTAGAGACCCCGCCAGAGGAGTCCGGCGAGCGTCGCGGCCGCCGAGAGGACCAGAATCGCCACGGTCGAAGCGACTTGCCAGCGCGGCGGAGAGACGGAGGAGTGGCTCATACCGATAGCTTCGTTGTCAGAAGATAAATGCTCATTCGCCGGTTCTCCGGCGGCGAGAATCAAGCCAGTTTCATAATTCGTTAAGCCGATGAATTGGCTTCGTCTGAGGGGTATAGCTTATCCTCCACTATTTTCTTTGTTCTTGTATATTTGATATATTGTTAGCACAACGGTAGGAACCGCAGCACCTACTGTCGGTTTATCATAATAATTTGCAACTGAAATCCCAAGCAAAATTGAACCCACTACGATACCCCAAAAGCTAAAGACTAAATGTGAAAATGTCTCACCTAGATCATTCTTAAAACGACGAAACGCACTCCGGTCTTGATAAGGAGATTGTTCAATGACACTAATCTCTTTATCAATTGGATTTTTTTCTATTTCCACTATTTCTTTTCCGAGAACTGTTATCACCTCTCCAAATGTTTTCTTCACGGCTTCCTTTGGGTTCTTAGCACTATCTATTCTGTCTAGATATCGTTTAAGCTGCTCTTTTCTTTCAGTTGATAATAGAGTAGTTTCTGCTCCATCTAGCCATAGTCGTGCTTCAGCTAAATGGGTGGCCGACTCGTCAAGATTTCCACTTTGAAATTCGTCAATTGCTGAAGCAATTTCGTGAAGCGCAATACGCTCCTCACTTAATTCAGATTTGCTAAGGCGACTTTCAGCGATTTGATTAGAAATGAAACCTCCCAAAAATAGTACTACAATTATAATCGCCCACAAATCGTATAGAAAATGATCTTGTATCTCTGTAAAACTACCTCCAACTAGACCAAATATGAGAAACAAAATAATTGAAATTCCAAAGGCTCTACCGGACCATTTACTATAATTTTTCCGCTCTGCATACTCTAATACCCTTCCGTGATCTAATTGATATTTTCGTATAAATTCCTCTTTCTTTCCCATTAAGTAGCCATTATCCTGTTAGGTAAAATGCCTTATGACAAAATGTAGTCTTAGACTATGCTAAAAATGCATTTACAAGCAAATCATACCGATTCAAATCTGTACCCGTCCCACTCCTGACTCTCCTTCTCGCGGATTCCGGCGTCGGGGTCGCGCAGTTGCTCGGCGTAGACGGGCCGCACCTCGTCGCCGATTTCGACCTCGGTCTCGTCGGTCAACTGGCCGATGGCGCGCACCGACTCGCCTTCCACTTCGAACTCCACGATGGCCAGCGAGTTGGGTCGCCGGACGCCCGGAGGAGTCGCCGTGTTCTCCGTCCACGTCACGACCTCGGCGGTTTCGTCGCTCAGGTCTACCTCCTCGGTCTGTGCCTCGCCGCACTCCGGGCAGAGTTCGTGGCCCGGATAGGTCACGTGCCCGTTCGGGCACCGGTATGCAGTCAGACTCATCTCAGGGTTCCTCCAGAATCGTGGTGGTCACGCAGTTGCCGAATCCGCCGACGTTGCAGGCCAGTCCGACCTCGGCCTCGACCTGCCGCGGCCCGGCCTCGCCGAGCAGTTGCTCGTGAATCTCGTAGGCCTGCGCGACGCCGCTCGCGCCGAGCGGGTGGCCCTTCGACTTGAGACCGCCCGAGGTGTTGATGGGTAACTCGCCGTCGCGGTCGGTGACGCCCTCCTCGACGGCCTTCCAGCCCTCGCCCTGCTCGAAGAAGCCGACCGCCTCGCTCTGGAGGAATTCGAGGATGGTGAACATGTCGTGGAGTTCCGCCACGTCCACGTCGTCGGGGTCGCGGTCGGCCATCTCGTAGGCCGTCTCGGAACTCTCGACCGCGCCGCCCATCACGGTCGGGTCGTCGCGCTCGTGGACGACGTGGGTGTCGGTCGCGCCGCCGATTCCCGAGACGACGGTGTACTCGCCCTCGGGGACGTACTCCTCGGCGACGGACTCCGGACAGAACAGCAGGGCCGCGCTTCCGTCCGTGATGGGACAGAAGTCGTAGAGCCGCAGCGGGTCGGCCACGATGGGCGACTCCATCACGGTCTCCAAGTCCACTTCCTTCCGGAACTGGGCGTGGGGGTTGTCGAGTCCGTTCTCGTGGTTCTTCACCGCGACCTTCGCCAGACTCTCGCGGGGCGCGTCGTACTCGTGGAGGTAGCGTCGCGCGGTCAGTCCCGCGAAGCTCGGCAGGGTCACGCCGTGCTTGTACTCGACCGGGTGAGTCAGCGACGCGATAACGTCGGTCGCCTCGGCGGTCGTCTTGTGGGTCATCTTCTCGCCGCCGACCAGCAGGGTCATCTCCGAGGCTCCGGAGGACACCGACTGCCACGCGGCGTAGATGCCCGCGCCGCCCGAGGCGCTGGTCTGGTCCACGCGCTGGGTGTAGGCGGGCATCGCGCCGAGGTCGTGGGCCAGCGCGTTCGGCGCGCCGGTCTGGCCCTCGAACTCGCCGCTGGCCATGTTCGAGACGTACAGGTGGTCTACCTCGTCGGGAGCCACGTCCGCGTCCGCGAGGCACTCGCGTCCGGCCTGCGCGAGCAACTCGCGCAGCCACGCGTCGCGCTCCCCGAACTCGGTCATCGAGGCTCCGACGATTGCGACTCGGTCCATGCCTGCCAGAATGCGCAGGAGGGCTTTATAACTCGGGGATGGCGCAGGAGAGATTTCGCCGAGGAGATAGCCGGTCGGTCGCCGCAGTCGGCGCGGCCGCGCAGTTCTGCGCGGCCCCTACAGGCGCGTCCGTCGATAGATTCAACCGCTCCGGCGAAAAACCGACGAGACGAACCCGTGACGACGAGCGCCCCCGAACGAATCACCGTCGAACTCACCCTCTACGCCACCTACCGCGAGTCGGTCGGGCAAAAATCGCTGACCCGCGACCTCCCCGCCGACGCCACCCTCGCGGACCTGCTGGCCGACCTCGCCGACGAGTACCCGGACCTCGACGGCCGACTCACCGACGAGGGCGACCTCCGCCCGCAGGTCGCGGTCCTCCGGAACGGGAGCGAGCGCGCCGACCTCGACACCCGACTCGAAGACGGCGACGAGTTGAGCGTCACCTCGCCGGTCCACGGCGGCTAGCGCGTCGGTCGGTCGCGTCGGTCCGTCGCGCCGGTCACCCCCTAATCCGCACCCACCGCGCCCTCGCCGCCGGAAATCCGACTCTCCGGGACCGTGCCGTCGTCGTTCCAGCCCCGCGCCTCGTAGTAGTCGTCCAGCGCCGACTCGAAACTGGGCAGTTCGTAGGGCAGGTCGTCGTCGCTCCGGTCGAAGCCCCGCCGGTTGTTGAAGTGCCGTTCCAGTTCCACGACTCGCGCGCCGACCGCGAGCAGGTCGTCGTAGTCGGCGTCAAAGAGGGCCGCCAGACGCTCCTCGGTCGCGTAGTCGCTGGAGAACGCGCAGACGATACCGCTGTCCTTGAACGCCGCGGCGTTCTCCGACCGGACGAGGAACTCGGCCTTGCCGTCCAAGCCTTCCGGGTCGAGTTCGCCCGAGTATTCGGCCGACAGAATCTCCGAGTACATGTGGTCGGCACCGCTGTTCGACGTGGCGTACGAGAGGCCCTGTCCGTTGATGGCCCGACCGTCGTGGGCCGCGAATTCCAGACCTTTCGAGGACCAGTTCTCGACGCCCAACTCGTCGTGACAGCGTTCGACGCCCTCCGCGAGCAGGTCGCCGACGCCCTCTCGGTGGGCGATTTTCGGAAGCAGGTCGTGAATCAGGTCGGCGTTGCCGAACTCGTCCTCGCTGGCGAGGTACGCCGAGACGGTGACGCCCGCCGAGATGGTGTCGAGACCGAGTTCGTCACACAAATCGTTGGACTTCATCACGTCCACGATGTCGCCGACGCCCGCGCAACTCCCGAACGACATCACGGTCTCGAACTCCGGGCCTTCGGTTTCGAGACCGGTCTCGTCGTCTCTGGTCGGGAGTTTACAGCCGAAGGCGCACTGCGAGCAGGTGCCGCGCTTGTACTTCTTCTCCTCGACCGCGTCGCCGCCGATGTCCGCTACGTCCTCGAACGACTGCTCGGAGAAGTAGCGCGTCGGGAGCGAGAACTCGTCGTTGATGAACTCCGTGCCGCCGGTGGTTCCCTGTCGCTTCATCGGGTCGTCGGACTGGGCGGCGTCGCGGTGGACCTCCGTCTGTACGTCCGGAATCTCCACGTCAGGTTCGGAGTCGCCGTCGAAGGAGACGCACTTGACGCCCTTCGCGCCCATCACCGCGCCGAGGCCGCCCCGGCCGAACGCGCGGGTGTCGGAGGTCATGATGGACGCGTATCTGACCTCGTTCTCGCCCGCCGGACCGGCGGTCATGAGGTGTTCCGCGCCAAGACCGCGGGCCTCCTCGACGTACTCGCTGGTCTCGGAGACGAGCGCGCCTTCGAGGTCCGGGACCTCCTTGAAGGTCACTCCGTCGTCGGTGACGTGGACGGCGAGGAGTTCGTCGCTCTCGCCGACGAGTTCGACCGCGGCGTGGCCCGTCGCCGCGAAGTTCCGCGAGAGGAACCCGCCCGCGTTGGTCGAGCGAATCCCGTCGGTCAGGGGAGAGATTGCGGTGGCGTTCATCCGCCCGGTGAAACTCATCCGGGAGTGTTGGAGCGGACCGGTCGTGAAGTAGAGTCTGTTCTCGGGGCCGAGCGGGTCGGCGTCGAACGGGGTGCGGTCGTGGGCCAGTTTGGTGGCCACGCCGCGCCCGCCGACGAACGACGACAACACGTCGCCGATGTCGGTCGTCCGGGCCTCGCGCTCACCCACGTCGATGGTCAGTAGGGTTCCCGTCGCGTGGAGCATCGTTCGCGTTCGTGTACGGACTCCAAGAGGTAAATTCGAGGGTTCCGGAAGCCGGTCGGCGACCCCGACTCGTCGGGGGTGACTCCTCCGGCGGGGAAGGCTGAAACGTCCGAGTCCCCTACGTCGAATCATGGGGGAAGACAAAGACATCAGCGACGTGGCGGGGCTTCCGGACGAGTTGGGCATCGACGAGGACTTGGGCCGGGCCGAACAGCGACTCACGGTCCGGACCGAGGAGCGAACCTACGGGAAAGCGATGACCATCGTGGAGGGGTTCGACGACTCGTCGGTGGACCTGAGCGACCTCGCCTCGCAACTCAAGAGCAAGCTGGCGACCGGGGGCACCGTGGACGACGGCCGCATCGAGCTACAGGGGGACCATCGCGAGCGCGCCGCCGACCTGCTCCGCGACGAGGGCTTTCAGGTCGAGGGGTAGGCGCGCGCCCTCCGGTAGCCGGACCTCGGCAGGGAGACCGATGCCGTCGGGGAGTCGGACCTCCTCGGGCACGTAGGGGTCCGAGACGTAGGGATAGAGGTAGCGCGCCCACAGCGAGTCCAGCGGCGTCCGCCAGCCGAGTGCGTGACTCAGCGCGTCGTCCCACGCGACCAACAACCCGAGGAGAAGCGCGCTCTGTGGCACCACGCCGTAGCGCCACCAGCGCGGGCGCATCGCCGCGAGCGTGGCGACGCCGAGCAGGACCAGCACGCCGACCGCGCCGACCGCGGGGTAGTACGGCCACGTCAGCGCGAACGAGAACACCGACAACAGCGTCAGGCCCGCGATGCCCCACGGTCCCGTCTCGTCGTCGGCGTCGTAGAACACCCAACAGACCAACAGTATCAGCAGGACGCCGAGATAGAAGTGGTGCGGTCCGAACACGGCCCCGTCTGGCTCCGCTTCGGAGGGGAAACTCCCGAACACGGGACACGTACGACGAACTAGAATAAATAAATTACCTCTCGGATTTGAATCCTCCCCGCTAGTGACAACTCTCTCCCCGACCCGTACGCTCTTGTCGCCACGGACGCGAGGAGGGGTATGCTCCCGCAAGTTCACGTCGTCGCGACAGGCGGCACCATCGCGAGTACGCCCGACGAGGAGGAGGGGGCCGCGCCGAGTCTGGACGGCGAGGACCTTCTGGTCTCGGTGCCGGACCTCGCCTCCCACGCCGACTTGAGCGTCGAATCCGTCTCGCAGGTACCGGGGTTCGACGTGGATTTCGAGATTATGGCGTCGGTCGCCGACTCCGCCCGCGAGGCCGCCGCCGAAGGCGCGGACGCCGTGGTCGTGACCCACGGCACGGACACGATGGCCGAGACCGCCTACTTCCTCGATTTGACTTGCTCGCTCCCGGTTCCGGTCGTCGTGACCGGCGCACAGCGCCGACTGGACGAACCGAGTTCCGACGCGCCCGCGAACGTGCTGGCGGCGGTGCGCGCGGCGACTCACGAGCGCGTCGCCGAGGGCGTCTTTCTGGCCTTCGACGACGAACTCCACGCCGCCCGCGACGTGCGGAAGGCCCACTCTCACAAACTGGGCGCGTTCTCCTCGCCGAACGACGGCCCGGTCGCCACCCTGACCCGCGCCGGGATTCGTTTCCACCGCGAACCCGGCAGCGAGTCGGTGTCCCTGCCGGTCGCCGAGAGCGACGAATCCGAGTCGGTCGAAGCCCCCGACGCCCGCGTCGAGATGGTCGTCTCCGCCGCTGGAGTCGATGGCGAGCAAGTCGAGCGCGCGGTCGAGTCCGGCGCGGACGGTCTCGTCCTCGCGGGAACCGGCCTCGGCAACGCGACCGGCGACCTCGGCGAGGCCGTCGCGGACGCCATCGACGCGGGTGTGCCGGTCGTCCTCACGTCCAGAACCGGCGCGGGAACCACGGGTGCGGTCTACGGCACCGCGGGCGGCGGGAAGACGATGCAGGACGCGGGTGCGATTCCCGGC
Organism: Halorussus salinus; assembly: GCF_004765815.2. Taxonomy (NCBI): domain Archaea; kingdom Methanobacteriati; phylum Methanobacteriota; class Halobacteria; order Halobacteriales; family Haladaptataceae; genus Halorussus; species Halorussus salinus. The sequence goes on from NZ_ML974127.1 coordinate 1,361,223, forward strand.
GGCGACCTCGCGCCGTGGAAGGCGCGGGTGAAGCTGGCGCTGGCGCTCGATTCGGTAGACGACGACCCGACGACGGTGGCGCGATACTTCACGGAGTCGGAAGCGGTCCCGGTCCGCGATTAGGTTTCGACCGCCGTCACGGAGTCGCGGGCCGCTCCGTTACTCTCCGCCCGTTCGCGTGCGGCCTTCTCGCTCGCCTCCTCGTCGCTCGCCTCCTCGTCTCGCTCCGCGAGCGGGAGCGTGACCGCGAAGACGCTCCCCTCGGGACCGGTCTCGCTCAAATCCACGCTCCCGTCGTAGCGCTCGGTCAGCGTCCGCACGATGTAGAGACCGAGACCGTGGGTCGCGCCGCTGTTGTCGCTCCGCTCGAAGAGGGTCGCTCGCTCGTCGTCGGGAACGCCCGGTCCGTCGTCGGCGACCCGGACCGTGACCGTCTCGTCGTCCCGCTCGGCGACCACCGATATCCGCGGCCGGTCGCCGTCGTCGTGTTCGACGGCGTTTCGGAACAGGTTGCCGAAAACCCGCGGGAGGAGGTCGTCGGCGGCCACGAGCGTCGCGTCCGGAATCGAGGTCTCGACTTCGACCTCGTCGTGGACCTCCGCGATGAGTTGCAGTTCGTCGGTAATCACCTCGCGGAGGTCCACCGGTCGGAGGTCGGCCTCATCTTGGGTCAACTCTATCAACACCTGCACGTCGCGGATGACCCTCGTCATGTCCCGGCCCTGCCGGTGAATCCGTTCGAGGGCGGACTCCGTGGTCTCGTCGAGGTCGCCGTCTTCGAGGAGGACCGACGCGTAGCCGACGATGACGTTCGTGGTGTTCAATACTTCGTGACGCAGGAGTCCGTTGAGGTAGTCGAACCACTGGCGCTGTCCCTCGGCTTCTTCGGCGCGAATCGAGGCCCGCTGGGCTTGGAGTTCGCGCTGGATGGCGCGCGCCTCGACGTACCCGACGAGGAGACCGGCCGAGGCCCCGACGTTCGCCGCCCAGAGTCCCCACGAGAAGCGAAACGGCGTCGTCCCGCCCGCCCACGCCACCATGATGGCGAGGTTGATAGCGAGAAAGAACGAGAGGCCCCCGAGTACCCACCCACCGATGCGAGGGTAGCGCCTCGGCGAGAGGTCGCTCTCCCGGAGCCAGTAGCCGCCGACCGACAGTCCCATGATGAACAGCGCGTAGATGCCGAAATTGACCGCGAAACCCCTCGTGAAACCGAACTGCTCCGGGTAGAAGACGTACTGTCCCACCGCGAAGAGAACGAGAAACCCTCCCCCGAGAGCGACCAGAAGCGACGGTATCCGCTCGCTCGGTGACGACCGAGCGGACTCGAACTTCGGCGACATACCTCCGAGATTCGACTCGTCCGGTATAATCCTTGGTGACTATTCTCACGAACGAGAATCGTTTTCGGCGTCTCAGCCGCTCTCGGTGTTGTCAACCGCCGAACTGGATTCGGCGTCCGACGAGCGTCCGGACGCCGGGAGAGGGCGCTCTCGCGCCCGTTGGCTTCATTCTCCCGAGTTCACTCGCCGAACTTTTCTCGTTCCTCTTCCCGAAGCTCTATCCGGCGAATCTTCCCGCTGGAGGTCGTCGGCAACTCCTCGACGTACTCGATTCTGCGCGGGTACTTGTACGGGGCCGTCTCGGCTTTCATGTACTCCTGCAACCGGTCGGTCAGTTCCTCGCCGCCATCGTAGTCGTCCGCGAGGACGACGTAGGCCTTGACGACGTTGCCCCGCTCGTCGTGGGGGCTGGCGACCGCGGCGGCCTCCGCGACGGCATCGTGGCCCACGAGCGCGTCCTCGACCTCGAAGGGACCGATGCGGTAGCCCGACGAGATGATGATGTCGTCGGCCCGGCCCTCGAAGAAGAAGTAGCCGTCCTCGTCCATCCGGGCGAGGTCGCCGGTTCGGTAGTAGTCGCCGTGGAAGGTCTTCTCGTCCAAGTCGGGCTTCTCGTAGTAGCCGTCGAAGATTGCGGGCGAGTCCACCGGAACCGCAATCTCGCCGGTCTCGCCCGGTTCGACTTCCTCCTCGTCCTGCGTATCGAGCAGGGTCACGTCGATGCCGGGCACGGGCTTGCCCATGCTACCGGGCTTCACGTCGATGCCGGGGTAGTTCGTCACCAGCGCGACCGTCTCGGTCTGACCGTAGCCGTCCCGCGGAGTGACGCCGAAGGCCTCCTCGAACTCCTGAATCGGCTCGCGGTTCAGCGGCTCGCCCGCCGAGACGGCCTCGGTCAGCGCGAGGTCGTAGTCGGCCAACTCCTCGACTTGGGTGAACATCCGGTACTGGGTCGGGACCGCACAGAGCCGCGTCACGCCCTCCTCGTCCATCAAATCGAGGAACGTCTCGGCGTCGAACTCGCCCTCGTAGACGAACTGCGGCGCGCCGGTCGTCAGGGCGACGCCGACGGGACTCCAGAACCACTTCGCCCACCCGGTGCCCGTGGTCGCCCAGAGCAACTCGTCGGAGAAGTCGGTCTCCTGCGTGACGCCCCACCAGTAGGGCGCGTTGATTAGCTCGAAACAGCGGAGCCAGCGGTGGCGGTGGAGAACCGGTTTCGGTTGCCCGGTCGTCCCGCTGGTGTAGTTGATGGACATCGGGTCGTCCGCGCCGAGGTCCGGCCCCTCGTGGTCGGCGTCCCGGCCAGCCACCAACTGCTCGAAGGAGTGCCAATTTTCGTCCGCGAACTCCTCGCCACCGGCGTCCAGCACCACGACGCGCTTCAGGGGCGTCTCGTCCAGAATCGGTTCGACCATTCCGGTCAACTCCTCGTGGACGACGACGGTCTCGGCCTCGCAGTCGTTCGCCCGGAACGCGAGGTCCTTGGGCTTGAGCATGGCCGAGCAGGGGACCAGCAACGCCCCGCGAGCCAGTGCGCCGACCTGCACGGCGAAGGCGTCGGGGTGGCGCGGGAACAGGTGCATCACGCGGTCGCCCCGCCCGACGCCGAGGTCGGCCAACGCGTCGGCGAACCGGTTGGCGTCGTCGCGCACGTCGGCGTAGGTCCGCTCGGCCTCGCCGCCCTCGTCGTCGCGGAACCGGACCGCGAGTCGGTCGCCGAACTCCTCGGCGTGGTCTTCCAGCACTGCCGGAATGTTGTAGTCGTCGGGAATCGCCCACTCGAAGCTCTCGCGTTCGCGCTCGTACTCGACGGACATACTGGGAGGAGTCGGCGGACGAATATTTCATTGTATCGCCGATTCCCGGCGGGCGAAACCGCTCGGCTTCCTCCGGCGTCCGTCGGGGTGGGTCTTCGCTCGTCTCTCAGACTGCCCGCCCGCGCCGCGAGAGGCCGACGAGGAGCGACCCCGCCGCCAGCACGAGGACGGCGACGACCAGCAACACCGAGGTGTACCGGAGCGCGAAAAGGAGGGGCGCGAACAGGATTATCCCGCCGACGAGGATGAGCGCGGCCCCGCCCCAGAGCTGGGTCTTGTCGTCCATGTGACTCGTGGCAACGCCGAGGTACTTAGCTTCGGGTGTCGCCAGCGGTGGTCGTTGTCGCCTCTCGCGCCGTTGTCGCCGTCTCGGCCGTGTCCGGCCACTCCTCGGGGTCGGCCGATAGCCCGAGGAGTTCGGTCTCGGCCGCGGCGTTCGGTCGCTCCTCTCGGTAGCGCCGGACGACCGCGATTCCCCGGTTCGGCGGCGACGAGGCCCGAATCCGCGTCAGCGTGAGCGAACTGTAGACCGCGTTGATGCCCATCCGGGGGTCGTACTGGCGCACGTCGGCGACCACTCGACCGCCGTCCTGCGCGACCGCTTGGGGCCAGAGGTAGTCGAGCGCGTCGAACGACGACCGGACCGCCAGCAGGTACGACCGGTCGAAGTCGGTCGCCCGGACGAACTCCGCGGCGGCCGCTCCGTCGGGCGCGAACGCGCTCGCGGCGTCCGGTCCCGTAATCAGTGCGCCGCCGGGGTCCGGAAGCCCGACGGTCTCGTCGCTCAAGTTACGGCCGCGAACCCGAACCGACTCGAAGCGCACGTCGTTGGGCGGCGCGAACGTCACGACCGGGCGGCCGACCCGCTCGCCGAACGCGAGGTCCGATTCGACCAGCGTGACCTCGGTCCGCGGCGCGTCTGCGACCGGCACGCGGACCAGCAGCGTCGAGACGCCCGACCCGAACCCTGCTCTGTCTCGGTCCCGGACGATGGCGACGACGCGGGGCGGCCATACTGCGCGGTTCACGAACTCGAAGTCGAGGCCGTGGGACGACGACCCGACCTCGGCCTGCACCGCGAGGAGCGCTGTCGTCTCGAAGTCGGTCTCGGCGACGAACTGCCGGACGGTCTCGGCGTCCTGCCCCGCCACGTCGTCGGGGACTGCCGACGCGTCGAGTCGTCCGGCGTCGCTCTCGCGGCCGAGGAGATGTCCGTCGTACCACGGCCCGGCGTCGGTGACGCCCGAATCGAAGGCTGGTGCCCGGTGGGCGAACTCGATTGCGGTCGCACTCGCGGTCCGGTCCGGGAGGGTAGTCTCGGTGGTCCGGTCGTCGGTCGTCGTGGGCGCTGTGCCGGTCGGGAGGCTCTCGGTGGTCGTCCGCGTCGTTCGCGGCGCGGTCTCCTCGCTCCCGGAACACCCGGCGAGCGCGCTGGCGACGCCGAGCAGTCCCGTCCGGAGGAGGGCGCGGCGGGAGGGCGACATACTCGTCGCACCGTTCAGGAGCCTGAAATCTCTTCTCCTCTCGTCTCGGGTCGAGTCGCGCGCTGGTGGAGTCGCCGGACCTCCTCAGACCGGTCGTCCGTCGCCTGCGGTCCCGACGAGGACCGCGCCCCCCGCGAGTCCGAGGACCGCGACTGCGCCCGTCGCCTGCGAGAGGGCATCGAGGCCGCCGATTGCGACCCCGCCGAACAGGACCGCGCCCGCGACGACGAGGAGCGCCACGCCGGTCCAGAGCTGTCGTTCGTCGGTCGCCATACGTACCGGTTCGTCGGCGTTCCGCTTGGCTCCTCTCGCGGACATGTTCGGTTAGTCGTCTTCTTCTCTTCCAAATAATGGTCGTTGTAGCGCTCGAAGTGACCTTGCTCGATCAGCGCGGAGTACCTCAGTGTCCTGCGGATGATTCCGTTCCGGCCCAATCGTCGGGGTTGCTATTCAACGCAATTTCACGTGTGTCGAGGACGGTCTCGTCGGCGTCGACCGTGCGAACGAGCGCGGTACCACTCTCCGGGGGGTTCGAGTCCGGGATTCTGGCGAGCAAGAGGTGAGTGAACTCGGCGTTCAAACCACCTCCGAAGTTCTGTTGACGGACCCGAACCGTGACCTCTCGCTGGTCTTTCTCCAAAGTTCGTGGAAACATGAAGTAGCCACTGTTCGGCATCGTTGCCTGCACGGCCAGAAGGTACGAACTATCGAATGCTGTCTCGTCGATGAACCTCCCGTACGAACTGTCGTCGGGGACGAATCTGCCCGCGACTTCTGCGCTCGTCAGCAAGGCTCCACCGGGGACGGACAGGGCCGGGTTGACCCGTTCGTTCGAGGGACCGACGTTCCTTGACCGGATGATCGTTTCGTCGGTTGGTGAAAACGTTGTCACCCCCCGGATCGGGTCGTCCGTGTACGCTCCGGCGATGTCCACTACGGTAATCTCAAACGTGTCTGTACGGCCTGCCGGGATTCGGACCAGACCCGTCGATATTGCCGACGCTGTACCAGCCCGTTCAGTCTCCTCAATGTAGAAGAGCGCTCGCACTCCGCTCCCACCGCTACTGACGGAATCGAACCTGAGTCGGTAGTTCGGCGATGGAACTGCCGCCTGCACGACCACCAGAACCTCGCTCTCGAACGCTATCGTGGACAGGAATCGGTCGATTCTTTTCCGGTCCTGCTCGGGGACGTCGCTACGAACGTTCGTCAGGTCAAGTTCCTCGGCCTCCACCTCGCTTCGAAGAACCCGAGATGAGTACGAGGATTCGGCGTCCCGTACGCTATCGTCCATCAGCCGCCGTTGATGATTGAACGTCACAGCACGCTCGTCACTGCCTTTCACGGTCGTTTTCCGTTGCGGTTGCTCATTGGTCGTATCCCTTCGCGTGAATCGCTCGGTTGGAGATTTGGTCGCTACTTGTCTTGATTGCGGGGTGTTATCTGTACACCCAGCTAACGCTCCCAAAACACACGGTAATCCTTTCAGTAAAGAGCGTCTCGTGGAGGGCATGTGTTTCCAGTAACTTATTAATTATTTATATTTTATGGCTGGAAAAGACGGTTATGAGCGAGTTAACTCAGTTGAGTCCTACATTGGGTTCGGGTCGCTACTTGTCTGGTTCCACGCGTGATACGCATCAATGAGTTGCCCGCGTTTCGCGGCATCGTCTGGACAAATCGTGTACGTATTCATCTCTTCGAAGATTTGGCGCGAGTCCACGTAGCTGTACTGATCGTTAGATACCATGATGACCCCCGCCGCGGCAGCTTGGGGCGACGCGAAGGATGTCCCACAGAGATGACTGCCGCTAGCATCGGTTGCGGTGTGGTATGCACCGTAGACAGTCGGAGCAGATCCGCTGTTGGCGTAGTAATCACAGTACGAACACTGCGTGTAGTCGAAGTTCGGCGCATAGTCAGACGCACTATCTCGACTGTAATCGTTGCCACTACACGAACCTTGGTCAATGCCACCTACACCGATTGTCAGCCAAGAGCCACCAGGAATGTCGACTTTGTTTTCGTATCCGTCGTTACCAGCCGTAGCGAACGGAAGGTATCCGGCGTTCGTATACGCATCGTGTTCTGCGCAGATTTTCTGAGGGCAGTAGTCCGTACTTCCGGTACTGTCACCGAGATATAGAGCAAGAGAGTTATTTATAACTTCGATGTCGTTTTTTAGCGCATATTCGGTGGCCTGTTTGACATTAGCGATCCGGTCATCGTTGCTCGACTCGTTTGCACGAAGGGGAACAAAGAGATTACTGTGACCTTTATTGGTCCCCAGCATGTACGCGATGGTGTCCGCGACGTGAGTTCCGTGGGAGTACTCGTCTTCGTTCCAAGTTCCGCTCCCCGTAAAGTCCTTAGCAAGATTTTCGTCTATCCCGATATCTGCAGCGTAGCTACTCTCATAGCACGACTTGCTACCGTCGTACCCTGTGTCAATGACCCCGACTCTGACGTTCGAATCTACTGTGTAATCGCTGTCCACAGTGTCAAACGAGAAGTAACTCGTTGACCGTAGTGAATCAACTCCAATTCCGCTATTGCAATCGCTATCTCCACAACCATTGACCCTTGTCCTCCCTTCAATGTTGATAGAGAGTACGAACTCAGCGGCTGCGATTCGGGGTAAGTCACGCCGAGCGACGTTACGAAGGACGACATCTGTCGAACTAAATTCCGGTACGTACCCGATGTCTCCGTACTCTCCGAGAGTAGCTAATTCGTTGCTCGTCGGTTTCCATCCATTAACTGTTCTTCCGTACCTATTAGTTTCGACGGTGGTCGCCTCGCCAATCGTCGTAACCACGAGATCGAATTCCTTTTTCCCCGGATTGCGTCTGAGTTGTTCTGCTAATGCTCTTTGATAGAAGGCCTTCGAATCCGCGCCGTTGTTGTACTGTTCGACGCGTTTCTGAGTCTTCGGTAACTCCGTTGCATGAGTTATGTTCACGTCGCTAGTTGGTTGACCGGACGCTGTGGTGTCGCTACCCGCTTTCTTTTCTTTGACGTCTGCAATTGCGGTGACAGTCCCCGGAGCGATGCTGGCGAGTCCTGCTGAAGTAGCCCATTGCAGGAATCGGCGGCGATTGGCAAGCCCGTCTTTCTGTCGGTGGCTGTCTTTTTTATCAGCCATATCTTATACTATTTTATAACTAAATTAAATTTTTCTATTAATATAAAATATAACAATCTTAAACAACAGAAATATAACTTAATTCGTTGCACACTATCTTCCAAAATGGATAGACAACCTTTTAGGCATACCTAAACTAATGTCGGATAACGAATGAGCGTGACAGGAGACATCTGCGTCGTCGTCCCGACGATTCGGGAGTACGAGTGCATGCGGGCGTACTTCGAGAACGCCCGCGACCACGGCTTCGACTTGGACCGACTCCACGTCCTGCTGGTGACAGAGGACTTCTGTGACACCGACGAGATGCGCGAGATGCTGGCCGACGAGGGCGTCTCGGGCGAAGTCTTCGACGGGACCCGACGCGAGGAGTGGTACGACGACCACGGTATCGCCGAGTACGACCACCTCGTCCCCGCGGCGAGCCACGCCGAGACGAGTTTCGGCCTGCTGTACCTCTGGGCCAACGACTTCGACTACGGCTTCTTCATCGACGACGACACCCTGCCCCACGACGAGTACGACTTCTTCGGCCGCCACATGCGGAACCTCGACTACGAGGGGGAAATCGAGGCGGTCTCCTCGGACGAACAGTGGGTCAACGTCCTCTACCAGAACGTCGAGGAACACGGCCTCTACCCGCGGGGCTACCCCTACGCCGCGATGGACGAGACCGTCGAGACCGACACCGCCGACATCTCGGACGTGGTGGCCTCCCAAGGCCTTTGGACCAACGTGCCGGACCTCGACGCGGTGCGCATCTTGATGGACGGCGACTTGCAGGGACAGGCCCAGACGCGGACGAGTACGGACGACTACGGCGAGGACTTCGTGGCCGCACGGGGCAACTACCTCACGGTCTGCTCGATGAACCTCGCGTTCGAGCGCGAGGTCGTCCCCGCGTTCTACCAGCTTCCGATGGACGACAACCGCTGGGATGTGGGCCGGTTCGACGACATCTGGTCGGGCGTGTTCCTCAAGCGCGCCTGCGACGTGCTGGGCAAGCGCATCTACAACGGCGCGCCGCTCTGTGAACACAACAAGGCCCCGCGTTCGACCTTCGGCGACCTGAACAACGAGGTGCCGGGACTCGAACTCAACGAACACCTCTGGGAGGTCGTAGACGACACCGCCGCGGACGCCGACTCCTACGCTGGCGTCTTCGAGGAGATGGGAACCGAACTCGCCGAGGGCGACTTCGACCAGTACGAAAACGGTGCGTTCTTCAACTACGTGGGCGAATACATGCTCGACTGGCTCGCCGCGCTGGACGAACTCCGGTCGCTCGAAACGACTTCGCTCGTAGCGGACGACTGATAGGAGGTCGCTTCAGTGGCGGTCAAACGGCAAGAAAACCAGTAGTTATAAGGGTTTTAGGCTGGCCTAATCTAGATAGACATGGCTGACAGACGAACGTCCAACCGGCGCCGTTTTCTGGCGCTGAGCGCGGCTGCTGCGACCGGTCTCGCGGGCTGTTCGGGTAGTTCTGACCAAGACACCCAGACGACCCGAGCCACGACGACCGGCAACTCGTCGGACGGCGGGTCCGGCATCGAAACGTTCCAAGGCTCCGGGCCGCTCGCCGAGGACCGGCCGGAACTGTCCGGGACGCGCATGGCGGACCTGCCGGACCTCTCGGGGACGCTCCAAATCTACCTCGGTGGCGGCGAAGGTGGACTCTACCGAGACCTGCTGAACCGGCTCCGCAAGCGGTACTCGGACTTCAATCCGAAAGTCAGGACCGCCCCGACCTCACAGCTCGCCAACACCATCGTCGAGGAGTCGAGCGGCGGTTCGACTCCGGCCGACGTGTTCTGGGCCGTCGATGCGGGGTCACTGGGCTACGTCTCCGAGCAGGGAGTCACCGCGGAACTCCCGAGTCGCGTCACCGACCCGGTTCCGAAGACGTTCCATCCGAACGACCAGTGGGTCGGCGTCGCCGGGCGCGCTCGCGCCATCCCGTACAACACGAACAAGCTCTCGCGCGAGGATATCCCGAACAAGGTGGCGAACTTCACCGAGAGCGACGCGCTCGCCGGGTCGATGGGATGGGCACCGACCTACGGCGCGTTCCAAGCGTTCGTGACCGCGATGCGCATCCTCCGCGGTGAACAGGAGACTAAGCAGTGGCTCCGCGGGATGCTCGACCAGAACGTCACCGAGTACCCCGACGAGTTCCTCACCTCGAACGCGGTCGCCGACGGCGAGATCAGCGCCGGGTTCGCCAACCACTACTACGTCCTGCGGGTGGTCGCCTCCCGACCGGACGCGCCCATCGACCTCGCGTTCACGAAGAACGACGCCGCGTCGCTCATCAACGTCAGCGGCGCACAGATCATGCAGGACTCCGGCAAGCAGGAACTGGCGGCGAACTTCATCTCCCACCTGCTCACGGTCGAGGCGCAAGAGTTCTTCGCGACCACGGCGTACGCCTACCCGATGATTCCGGGCGTGCCGCCGGTCGGCGGACTCCCCACCATCGACGAACTCAACCCGCCGGAACTCGACCTCCAGAAGCTCTCGAACCTCGAACCGACTCTCCGACTGATGCGGGAAGTGGGCGTCCTGTAGCATGTCGGTCGCCGAGCGCGTCGAACGGTTCGCCAAGCGACACGGCGTCGGAGCCGCCGAGGAGGGCGAGTCGCTCCCGGTCGGCGTGACCCTGTTGAGCGCGGGCGTCGCTGTCGCGGTCCTCTCGCCCATCCTCTGGATTCTCCTCCGGGCGGCCGATGTCGGGGTCGAATCGTCGGTCGCACTCCTCGCCCGGTCGTCGATGGTCGAGATACTGCTCAACAGCGTCGCGCTCGTGACGACCGTCACCGTCGCGTGCGTGCTTTTGGGGGTCCCGCTCGCGGTGCTGACCGTCGAGACCGACCTCCCGTTCCGGCGGTTCTGGACGGTCGTCCTCGCGCTTCCGCTGGTCGTCCCGAGCTACATCGGGGCGTTCGCGTTCGTCTCGGCGTTCGGTCCGCGAGGAGTCCTCGCGGACAGACTCGCGCAGGTCGGTATCGAATCGGTCCCCGAAATCTACGGCTTCACCGGGACGGCGCTCGTCCTCACGCTGTACGTCTATCCCTACGTCTTCCTGACGACCCGCGCCGCGCTGTTGTCGTTCGACGGGACACTCGTGGAGGCGGCCCGCACGCTCAACCACTCCCGGCGCGAGGCGTTCCGGGCCATCACGCTCCCCCAGATTTCCCCCGGTATCGCGGGTGGCGCGCTGTTGGTCGCTCTCTACACGCTCTCGGACTTCGGTACCCCGTCCATCATGCACTTCGGCGTGTTCACGCAGGCCATCTACGTCGAGTTCAACACGTTCGGCCGCGACACCGCGGCACTCCTGTCGCTCGAACTGCTGGCGGTGACGGCCGTCATCGTCGCGCTCGAATCCCGTATCGGCGGACAGGGCCAAGAGAGCTACGCCGGGGGCGGCAACCGCACTACGCGGACGCCGCTCGGGCCGTGGAAGATACCCGCGCTCCTGTTCTGTGCCGCCGTCGCGACGCTCGCGCTCGCCGTCCCGCTCGGCGTGCTGTTCATGTGGCTCACGCGGAGCGGGCCGGGGTACGCTGGCGGCGGACTCGCGTTCGAGTGGACCTACGGCTGGAACTCGGTGTACGTCTCCGCGCTGGCCGCCGCGGTCGCCACACTCGCGGCGATTCCCGTGGGGTATCTGGCGGCGCGCTATCGCTCGACGCTGACCTCGCTGTTCGACCGGGCGACGTACGTCGGCTACGCGACGCCCGGCATCGTGCTTGGCATCTCGCTGGTCTACTTCGGGTCGTCGTACGGCCCGACGCCGTACCGCATCGTGCCCCTCCTCGTGTTCGCCTACGTCGTACGGTTCCTCCCGCAAGCGGTCGGGACGACGCGCTCGTCGGTGTTGCAGGTGGACACGAAACTCGTCGAAGCGGCCCGGACGCTCGGGCGAACGCCCGGCGCGGCGTTCCGTCACGTGACCCTGCCGCTCATCGCTCCCGGCGTCGTCGCGGGCGCGGCGCTCGTGTTCCTGACGACGATGAAGGAGCTTCCGGCGACCCTGCTCCTTCGTCCGACAGGTTTTGAAACCCTCGTCACGTACATCTGGAGCGTACAGGACGCAGGCTACTACGGACGGGCCGCGGTTCCGGCGCTCGTCCTCGTCGGCGTGTCCGCGCTCTCGATGCTGGTCCTGCTCAAACAGGACGGCAGCCTCGTCCGGCAGGAAGGAGAGAACGATGGCTAGGCGAACTCGACGCGACGACAGCGATACGATGGACGGAACGCACCACCACTCGACGGCGACCGCACCGCCCCGCGAGACCGACGGCGAGGAGACCGACCACGAGGCCGTCCTCGAACTCGACGGCGTGGTCAAGGAGTACGCCGCCGAGACCGCGGTGGACTCGCTGTCGCTGTCGGTCCGGGAAGGGGAACTCCTCACGCTCTTGGGTCCCTCGGGCTGTGGCAAGACCACGACCCTCCGGATGATGGCCGGACTCGAACGCCCCGACGACGGCGAGGTCCGTCTCCGCGGTGATGTCGTCGCCGACGCGTCCGGCTCGGTCGAACCCGAGAACCGCGACGTGGGACTCGTCTTTCAGGACTTCGCGCTCTTTCCCCACCTCACGGTCTTCGAGAACGTCGCGTTCGGACTCACCGACGCCGACGAGAAGGAGACCGAACGCCGGGTCTCGGAACTACTGAACCTCGTGGATTTGGCTGGCCACCGCGACGCCACGCCCGACGAGCTTTCGGGCGGCCAGCAACAGCGGGTCGCCCTCGCGCGGTCGCTCGCGCCCGAACCGGAGATTCTACTGTTGGACGAACCCTTCTCGAATCTCGACGTTCGCCTGCGCGTCGAGATGCGCGAGGAGGTCCGCCAGATTCTCAAGGAGGCGGGGGTCACGGCCGTCTCGGTCACGCACGACCAAGAGGAGGCCCTCTCTATCTCCGACCGCGTGGCCGTGATGTGCGACGGGGAGGTCGAGCAGGTCGGCCGCCCCGAGAGCGTCTTCGAGCATCCCGAGTCGCGGTTCGTCGCTTCCTTCCTCGGGCAGGCCGGGTTCCTCTCGGCGTGGTACGAGGAGGGTACGGTCGTCACGCCCATCGGAAACTTCGCGCCACAGCGGCTCAACGGCCTGACGACCGAGTACGCGGGCACCGACCTCGACGTGCTGGTCCGGCCCGACGACCTCCGGGCGACCGTCGTGGACGAGGGCGAAGCCGACGGCCACATCGTCCACCGCCAGTACACCGGCCCCTCGTTCGTCTACCGGGTGGAACTCGACAACGGCGACCTCGTCCACTGCCAGCACAACCACGTCAAGGAGTTGGACATCGGCAAGCCGGTCCGCGTCGAGTTAGACGCCGACCACACGCTGGCGTGGTACCCGCCCGAAGACGGCGACGAGCAGGTCACCGACCGAGTCTCGTCCGTGCGACCTCGATGAAGCGACGGCGATTCCGCCTCTCGGCGGCCCTGTTAGCGATTCTCGCGGGCGGGGTCGTCCTCCTGACCGCGACCGAACTGTTTCCGTACCACACGACCAACCACGACGAGGGCGTCTACCTCCAGCAGGCCGCGATGCTGTTGGAGGGCCAGTTCTCGCTGTTCCCGCCGGTCCCCGACTCGTTCCGGCCGTGGTTCTTCGTCGAGGACGGCGGCCGACTCTACCCCAAGTACGCGCCGGTTCCGGCCGCGATGTTCGCGGTCGGGGAGCTGTTCGGCGGGTTCCGACTCGCGCTCGCCGGAATCGCGGCCGCGAACGTCGCGCTGACGACCGCGATTGCGGCCGCGGCGTTCGACCGCCGGACCGGTCTCCTCGCGGGGGCGTTCCTGCTCGCGTCGCCACTCTTCCTGATAGACTCGTCGGTGTTCCTGCCCTACGCGCCGACGACGTTCTGGAACCTGCTGTTCGCGTTCGCGTACCTCCGGTCGGCCCGGTTCGAGGGCGACTTCGGGGGCGATGGAAGCGCCCGCCGGAGCCACGGCTACGCCCTCCTCGCGGGACTAGCGGTCGGCGCGGCGTTCTTCGCGCGACCGTACACCGCGGTCCTGTTCGCGGCTCCCTTCATCGTTCACGCGCTCTACTCGCTGTGGGCCGGTCCCTCGGCGACGCGCCTGACGCGCCTCTCGCTGACCGCGCTCGGCGGGCTAGCGGGCGTCGGGGCCGCCTTGGCCTACAACGCCGCGATGACCGGCTCGCCGACGGAGTTTCCCTACGCCGCGTTCGCACCCGAGGACGGTCTCGGGTTCGGCCACCGCGAGATTCTGGGCTACGCGCGCGACTACACCTCGGAACTGGCGCTTCGAGCGAACACCGAGGTCGTCTCGGTGCTGTTCTCCGAGTGGGTCGTCGCCGGGCCGGTCGGGACCCTGCTCGCGGCGGTCGGGGTCGGCGCGTTCCTCCGGCGCGTCGGCCTCCCGCGACTCTCGGACTGGTCGGCCGACCTCACCGACGCGCAGGCCACGGCGGCACTCGCGGCGCTGTTCGTCTCGATACTCGCCGGGAACGTCTACTTCTGGGGTAACCTGAACATCCTCGGGTCGCTCGCGGACCCCGCCGACGGACTCATCGACACGCTCGGGCCGTACTACCACTTCGACCTCCTACTGCCGACCGCGGCGTTCGCGGCCCACGGCGCGCTACTCGGGTTCGACCGCGTTCGCGCGCTCGCGGCCGAGCGTACCGGCTCGGCCCGGCGCACCCGAGGAGTCGCCGCGGGCGTCGCGCTCGTCGGCACAGTGCTTCTCGCGGGGACGACGGTGGGACTCCTCGGGCCGGTCGTCGCCGACCACGCCGAGACGACCGCCGCGTACGACGAGGCCTACCAGCCATTCGAGGAGCGTCAACTCGACGAGTCGGTGGTCTTCCTCCCGACGCCGTACGGTGACTGGCTCAACCATCCGTTCCAGCATCTCCGCAACGACCCTCGATTCGACGGTGAGCGCGTCTACGCGGTCTCGGACGGTCCCGACGATTTAGCGGTCGTGTCGGCGTTCCCGAATCGGACCTACTACCGGTACGTCTATCGGGGCGAGTGGACGCCGTTCCTCGGCGAGTCCGTCGAGCCAGCGATTCACCGTGTCCGAGCGGTTCGGGGCGACTCCGTGACGCTGAACGCGACGCTCGCGGTGCCCGACTACGCCGAGAGCGCGTCGGTGCGCGTCTCGACGGGCGACGACGTGGGCTACTACGCCGTGAACGGGACGCCCGCGAACCTGTCGCTCCGGCTTCGAGTGGCCGACGGGAGCGCCCGCGTCGCCGGTCCCGGCGTCGCGCCGGTCGGCGAGAACGCGACCGTCCCGGTCGCCAGCGACGAGGAAATCGTCGTGCAGGTGTTCGTCAGCGAGGCCACCGGCGGGTTCTCCTACCGACTCGAACTCCCGATCCGACGCGCCGACGGCGAGGTCCGCGCGCTGACGCCCTACCGCGAGGTCTGTTTCCTCCTCGACAACTGCAACGGCGAGGCGGCCTACGTCGCGGGCGCGGTGCCGGACGGCGTTCGGATGGAGACCTCGCTCCGAGCAGACGGGTCGGGCGCGGTCGCAGACGGCAACGCGACTGCTCGGAGTTCGCCGGATGGACCGCACGACTCCGACGGTCGAGACACAGCCCGAAAGCCAGTCCGCGCAGAATCCGTAGACGAATGACTCTCCCCGACGACCTCCCGCGGACCGACGAGACAATCCCGCTCGCGCCCGCCGAGTTCGAGACCGTCCGCGAGAACGTCGAATCGGGCGCGGACCGCTGGGTCGGCGCGCTGGTCCGGGACGCGAGCGGCCGCGTCGTCTTCGTCCGGAATCGCTGGAGCGACGGCTGGGTACTGCCCGGCGGCGACGTGGAACCGGGCGAGTCGCTCCGCGAGGCGGTCGGCCGCGAGGTCAGCGAGGAGACCGGTCTCGACGCGACCGTCGAGCGACCGCTGGCGGTGGTCGAACAGACGTTCGTCGCCGACGAGTCCGGGTCCGAGGGCTGTGGCGCGTTCGCCGACCCGACTCGTCCGGACGCGGCCGTCGCTACCGGACCCACAGTTTCGGGCGAGTTCGTCGTCTTCGAGGCGCGGACCGACGACCCCGAACTCGGTGACGACCTCGGGCGCGACGCCGACGAGATAGCCGACGCCGCGTGGTTCGACGCGGTGCCCGACGAGTGCGAACACCGGTCGCTCGTGACGCGATACTGGTAGCGGAGCGACTGAGACAGGAAGATAATTGTTTTAGAATCCTTCTCCTGTTTTTACTGTCGGAAGATGTAGCTCAGAGTTGGCTCGGCCTTGGCAGGCTACCCGGACTGGCGGTCCCCGGCCGTCGCCGGGCAACCGCGCGAAGCGTCCGGGCGGGAGTCGTCCCGGCATCGGCCGTAAATCTTCGGCCGGTGGTCTGCTGGAAGAGTCACCCCGGAGCGCGAAAACCGGGCTACCGCTCTTCGAGACACACCTTCACGATGGACTTGGCGATGGCCGCGCCGCCAGCGAAGGGGTCCAGTTTCGTCTCGCCCGCGCGTTCGTCGTACTCGATGGGAATCTCGCGCACGTCGTACCCTCGCATCAGCGGTCGAATCAGTAACTCCGCGGAGAGACCCGTGTTCTCGGTCCAGCGGATGTCCTCGACCACTTCGCGGCGGTACGCCCGCATCCCGGTCGTCGTGTCGTGGACCAATTCGCCCATCAGGAGACTGGCGAGGCCCGCGAAGGCGTAGTTGCCCCACCGGTTGAGGTCGGGCATCTCGTCGGCACCCCAGTAGAGGCGGTCGCCGCTCACCACGTCGTAGCCCCGGTTTATCCAGTCGAGAAATTCGGGCAGTTGCTCCATCGGGTACGTGTCGTCGCAGTCGGTCGTCACGACCACCGGGCGGTCGGGGGTCAGAATCGCTTCGCGCACCGCGACACCGTAGCCCTGCGGTCGCTGTTCGATTACGGTCGCGCCCTTCTCGCGGGCGATTTCGGGCGTCCGGTCCGACGACCCGTCCACGCAGACGACCTCCGCGCGGCCGTCGGTCACTTCCTCGATGTCGTCCAGCACTGAGGCGATGGCGGCCTCCTCGTTGTAGGTTCCCATGACGACGCTCACGTCGTCGAGGGTGTACTCGGAATCCGCGAGTCGGGCGTCCTCCTCGCCAGAGCTTCCCGCTCCGGCTCTATCCGTGTTCATGCTATCCGTCGCTTGTCGCGGGCCGTATTTGTACTTTTAGGTTCGCCAAAAAAGCTCGCTCACTCGGAAATACATTCACCGCGTCAGCGAGATCTCAGCGGTGGTCGTCCAACTCGTCGGCCCGCTCTCGAATCTCGCCGAGCGCGCGCTCCTGCTGGTCGCGACTGAACCCGCCGGACTCGGCGTGTCGGCCGCCGTACTGCCACGACGGAATCGCGTCCCAGACCGTCCCGTCGGACTCCTCGTCGCCGTCGCCGGACGCCCCGCGGGACCGAAGCCAGCCGAGCAGTCGTGTGAACATACGATCACGTTCGGATTCCAACAACATAACTATTCGTCTCGCTCGACACATCGCTCTCGGGGTCGCTTCACTCGCCCCCGAACTCCGGCAGTCGTTCGTCGTACCCCGCTTCGCGGGCCCGCGCGACGAGCGACCGAATCGTCTCGTTCTTCGCCTCGGTGTACGCACCCACGTCCTCGGGATGCTCGGCGACGGCCGCGCGCTTGGCCTCCTCGTACTCCGCGCGCGCCTCGGGGTCGTCCCGCAGGAATTCGCGGAAAATCAGTTGCTCGCGCCACGTCTCGGCGCTCCGGGGCTGGAGGTGGACGACGACGGACTCCGCGTCGGCGTCGGTTCGCGAACAGACTATCCAGTCGGGGTCGTCGCGCTGGCGGTCGTACCCCGCCGCGACGAGCGCGTCCGCGACTTCGCGCGCGGCCTCGTACTCCTCGAAGACGGCCACCACGTCCACGACGGGCTTGGCCGGAAGCTCCTCGACTGCGGTGCTACCGACGTGGTAGACGCCCAGTAACTCCGTTCCGGCG
Source organism: Halorussus salinus (assembly GCF_004765815.2). NCBI lineage: Archaea > Methanobacteriati > Methanobacteriota > Halobacteria > Halobacteriales > Haladaptataceae > Halorussus > Halorussus salinus. The sequence continues at coordinate 1,378,976 of NZ_ML974127.1, forward strand.
GCGTCCCGGATTCGGTCACGCACCTGAACGAACCGCTCGTGCCACGCCGGGTCGTCGGCGACGAGGTAGAGTCCGGACACGCTCTCCTTAGCGGAGTCGCGTAGGAGTGTCTTGTCCCCGCCGAGGAGTCCCGACCGACTGTCTCGTCCCGCCAACCACTCAATTCCATATAGCGAGAAACAGTTTACGAGTAGCGTTCGAGACGCCACTGCAGTCGGCACCCCAATATATTTTCTATATTACATTTCAGCACTCCCCGAAAATCGGCGACTCGGCTCGGCCAGACTCGACTGCCGTCGATCGGCGACCGTCCTTCTTCCTCCTCGGCTACAGACCCACGTTCGATCTGCTCGTCGCCTGCCGACCCAGATACTCCGGCGGCACGGTGGACGACGAGTAGACGGTCGGGCGTCGGAGCCGCCAGCAAGCCCCGTCTTCCTCGCCGACGCTCGGCGCGACCGGACGCGACCCGCGACCGGCCAGTCGTCGGTCTCCTCGGGAGTAGTCCGGATTCGTCGCTCCTCGGAGACGCAGACGAAGATTGACCGTCGGCGTTCGCCCGCGAATGATTCAACGAGCTTACGTCTGAAAGTAGATTTATTGTAAAAGCGTAATATTACGTACCCGGTGACGATGAAACTCGGGAATCGGTCTATCAGTCCGGTGGTGGGGGTCGCATTGTTAGTCGTCGTGGTGGTCGCGCTCGCGGTCGTCATGTTGGCGGCGGTCAGCGGCGTCCAGTTGTCCGGGACCGCGCCACAGGCCGCGACGACCATCGGGTTCGAGGCTACCTTCGACCAACAGACCGGGAGGACCGACCAGTACATGCTCCTGCACCACGAGGGCGGCGAGACCATCGACCCCCAGAACCTGAAGGTCGTCGTCCGCGCGGGCGACCAGCGAGTCGTGAACCCCGACGTGGAGACCAGCGGCGACCTCTCGGGCGGTGGCGAGGCGACGTTCAACCTCACCGACGCCGACCTCTGCTCGTCGGCGGCCGACGAAGCGACCGTGGACATCTACCACGAACCTACCGGGAAACCGCTCGCCGAGGAGACCATCCGAATCGAGCGAAACGCCTCCTTCGACGTGGTGGACAACGCGGTCAAGTCCGACACGCCCTACGAGGCGACGGTGACGATTCCGGGAAGCGGGTACGCGACGCTCGAAAGCCACGACGGGACCGACTACTACCTCTACTGGCCCATCGAGTCGCGCATCGTCGTCTCGGGACCCAGCACCGCACGCACCCTGACGCCGTTCCCCGACGGCGACCCGAACGACGCGCTCACCGACACCGCGGCCGACGACATCAACAACCCCGTCCACTCGTTCCCGATGACCTACGAGACCGACCGCATCCCGCCGGAGGCCAGCGTCACCGTCGAGATGAAGTCGTACGTCTTCGGCGGCGACGACTCGAAGATCATCGGCGAAGGCTCGACGCGCTCGTACTCGGGTACTCAGTACGAGGAGGCCCACCTCCCCTTGGACAACCCCGAGCGCGTCGTCGATAGTAGCGACCCGAACGAGGAGAACGTCGAGATTCTTCGCGACGGCGACAGCGTGCCGACGTGGGGCCAGTCGAGCCCTCATCAGGACGACTTACGGGACCTCCTCCAGCACAGAATCGACGCGAGCGGGAACCTCGATCTCTCGGAAAACGAGTTCGTCGCCGTCTACGAACTGAACGAGGACGCGACCAGCGGCGACTTCAACGACGTGGTGGCCATCATCGAACTCGACCCGAGTCCGACCTACGACGAGACCGACGAGGGACACACCCTCGCCTGCGGGAACTGAGTTCGCCCGAATCTCCGCCGGGGTCAGCACGATGAACGCCGGGACGGTCTCCACTCATTCGGAGTGGGACCGTCTCACTCGTGACGAGTTAGTGTTCGAAAATATCTATTTCTGGGGTGAGTGTGACAAGGAAATGTCGTTACTGGATGGCCATCTTCGACCCGTGACCCCGAGGGTCGAAGCCCGGAGAACGGCCTCGCAGAGCGAGACTATTTTGCCGACGCTCCTCGCAAAATCCCGATAGAAATCTCGACCGAAAGATGGTGTTGGATGTGCGTCGGGGAGACGAATATTAGAGATTCGAGAGTAGTACTACGAACCCGAATTAGTGGTCATAGGCTCGAAAATAACCATCTATTCGGCGCGATTAGAGTAGCCTACACTCAGAAATAAGGTTGTTTATTTCCGAGTCAGGGGTACTTTGATTACGGTGGGGTGAGTCGCCCCGAACATGGCCAGCGACGGGGAAGTCGATACGACTCGCAAATCCGTCAAGACGTTCGTGCCCGCGTATCAGAAAGCCGAGTGGAAGCGACACGCCGACGAACTCGACATGAGCCAGAGCGAGTTCGTCAGGACGATGGTGCAGGCCGGGCGGAGCGACTTCGACATCGAATCCATCGGGGCGTCGGCGTCCGAGGAGAACGCCGACCACGGGAACGCCGACGCGACCGGCGCGGATGACACCGGGGCGACCGACGTACCCGAGGAGCGCGCCGCCGACGCGACCAGCGGCGACGAGTTAGACGAACACGTCCTCTCGGTCCTCTCGGCGTCCGACCACCTCTCGTGGGACGAACTACTGGACGAACTCACGGACAGCATCGAGGACCGACTGGAGGAGACCCTCCAACACCTCCAGCGGGACAACCGCGTCCAGTACAGCGGTCGTCACGGTGGCTACACGCTCGTTGCGGAGGACGATGGCGACTGAACAGGGAGCCCAAGACGGGCAAATCGGCGACCCGATAGCCTACTTCCTGCAGGATATGGTCTACCACGGGAAGAAAGAGCGAACCCGCGACGCCTACGAGCGCGTCCTCCGGGAGTTCGAGGAGTTTCTCCGGACGCCGAGCGAGAACCCGATGGGCGTCGAGAAGTCGGTCGGCGAGGCGACCCGCCGGGACTGCATGGCGTGGATTCACGCGCTCCGCGGCCGGGCAGCCGAGAGTACCATCGCCACGTACGCCTCCTACCTTCACCGGTTCTACGCCTACATGAATCAGGTCGGGGAGTTCGACGCGAACCCGATGGCGCTCGTGGTCGAGGAGATGGACGAGCGCATCGACACGAACCCGACCCGACGCGACATCTCGGTCGAAGCGATGCGCTCGTTCGTCGCCAGCGTGACCCACCCGCTCGACCGAGCTATCGTCGTCACGCTCCTGAAGACGGGGATGCGCGCAGGTGAACTCTGCAACCTCGACCTGCGGGACCTGTCGCTGGCCGACCGCGACCGCGCGACGCGCCCGCAACTCGACGGGAAGCCCGACTCGTTGTACGTCCCGCCCGAACCGAGCGTCGGCGAGTCGTACAACGGCGAGGAGCGCACCGCCTCGAACAAGCGCAAGCGCCGGACCGTAATCCCCATCGACGGCGAGTTGCGACGGACGTTGAAACGCTGGCTCGCGGTCCGGCCCGACCCCATCTCGGCCGCCGACCCTCTCTTCGTCACGACGCGGGAGAACTGGGGTCAGCGAGTGACGCCCAAAATCGTCCACCACGTCGTCACGAACCACGCCGAGGACCACGGCTGGCACCGGCGGGGCGGCGACGCCGCGGAGAACGTGACGCCACACTACTTCCGGCACTTCTTCACGACCCACCTCCGAGACCGGACCGGCGACCGGGGCATCGTGAAGTACCTCCGCGGCGACGTGGCCGAGGACATCATCGACACCTACACGCACAACTGGGGCGACAGAGTCCGAGAAGTCTACGAGGAGAACATCTACGAACTCCGTCGAGCCGTACGCCCTTCATAAACCATAGTTCGATATATCAAGTCTGCCCCACTCGATACCGGCGTCACCCGGTCACCCACCTACGTCGGTCCGGGGCGTGTTCTTCTCGATGGTCGAACTGTCTCCTCAAATAAATTTCAAAGATTTCTAGATAAGATTTATATCCTACTATTTCCATATTGTTTCTATGGGTAAGAAAACAAGCCCAAACTCCGAGCAGGATGTAACGAACGGACGCCGTAACTTCCTCCGCAAGACCGCGGCGTTCGGTGTCGGTGCGGCGTCGGTCTCGTCGCTCGTCCGGTCCTCGAACGTCGTGCGCGCTGACCGTAGTACTCCCTACGACGGAAACCAAGCAGACCCGGTATACGCCGACGGTGAACTCATCGCGGAGGTCCACTCGTCGGTCACCGGGCCGAAGCAGATCGAAAGCACCATCGACAACGTCAACATCGGCGTCGGGTTCCCGTTTACCACTCAGCAGTATCAAGACAGTTTCACCGTCTACGCGAACAACCTCCAAGTCGAGGTCGATAGCGTCAGTACGCCCGGTAGCTACGACCTCAAGAACGTCTCGACGCACCGTCAGGGGAGCAACAGCAACTGGGAAGACGAAGTCGATTCCATCCTCAAGTACGCGTTCAACGCGGCTTGGTCGGTCGGAACGAGCGTCTCACCGCTTCCCGCTCCTAGCCCCTACGAACTGATAATGAACGACAGCGGGACGAACGTAGACGACAGTTTCAACCAGAACAACTTCACCGCCAAGTACGGGAAGGTCCAATCGGGCGGCGTCGGCCTGAAGTACGAGACCGACTTCTACGTCAACAACGGCGACGTGCCGACCGGCACGTGGGACTTCGAGGTCACCTGCCGCGCCGACTTCGGATTCACCAACGTCTGCTGGTCGCCCTCCTGTGAGAACGGGTTCAACAAGCTCGCCGACGTGAGCCAGACCCACGACGTGAGCATCGAAGTCGTGGACCCCTAACCCACTCGTAGCCGAGTCGAACGTCGACGGCCTCCCTTGCCGTCGCCACTCACCACTTCGTGACGAAAATAGCGCGTCGGTGTCAGTAGATCGCCATCTCGGTCTCGGTCTCGGCGCGTGCGAACAGCTCCTTGACCTCTTCGGCGACAGCGCCGCTCTCTTCGTAGTTCTCCATCAGGACCGTCTCGCTCGGGAACAACTCCTCGCCGACGACCAGTCCGTGTTCGCGGGCGGTCGAACCGGTCACGGTCAGGTAGACGCCCGCGCCGGTCTCGGCGATGGCGGCCTCCTCTTCCTCGTCCTCGTCGGGGTACGCGAAGTCGAAGCTCTCGCTGTTGCGCGTGCCGACGACCGCCTCCACGAGGCGTTCGTAGCGCGGCGAGATGCAGAGTTCGCCCTCGTAGTCGTGCAGGAACTCGCGGGTCGGCCGGTCGCCCTGCCCGAGGAGTTCGGGGGTCGCCATCAGCGTGTGATACACGGTGTCGCCCATCCCCGCGACGACGCGAACGTCGGTGTCGTGGGGGTCGATGCGGGCGTTCACGTCCGCGATGCGCGTGAGCGGGTCCGGGCGCAGTTCCACGACCTCCTCCAACACGAGGTCGGCGCTGTCGAAGCCCAACGCGAAGTCGTGCTTGCGGAGCGACCGGAACGGCTCCTCGCGGCCGACCAGTCGGAGCGTCACGTCGCCGACGGGCACGTCCACGCTGTCGAAGACGATGCGACGGGGCTTGCCCGCCCGGTCGTCGCGCAGGAGCGTGAAGTCCGGCCTCGTCTCGTCGTCGAGATGGCTGTACTCGGCGAGTCGGTCGTAGGCGTCCCGTTCGGGCGTCTGGTTGCCTTTCGTGACGGCCTTCTCGTAGCGGAGCGTCGAGATGATTTCGTCGGCGACGCCCTCGGCGTCGGCCTCGTCGGCGACTCGCTGGAGGACCGCCTCCAGCGGCCGCCCCTTGCGCGGCACCGCGACGGCAATCGTGTCGGTCATTGTTCGCACAATAGAGAACCGGGAGTAAACCCGTTGCGCTTCGTGCAGAAGGGTATCGGGGGTCACTCGCTGGTGTCGCCGATGAGGGTGGAGGTCACTCGCTGGCGACGCCGGAGAACTCGAAGCGCGCGCCGCCCGACTCGCTCTCGCCGACGCGGATGCGCCAGTCGTGGGCCTCCGCGATGCGCCGGACGATGGCGAGTCCGAAGCCGGTCCCCTCCGAGTGGGTCGAGTACCCGCCCTCGAAGACGAGTTCGCGGTCCTCGGCCGGGATGCCCGGCCCGTCGTCGGCGACGAAGAACCCGCCGTCGCTCGCACCGACGACGACCGTCTCGCCGCCGTGTTCCGCGGCGTTCCGGAACAGGTTCTCGAAGAGCGCGCGGAGTCGCCGGTCGTCCGAGAGGATTCGGCGGTCGGTCTCGACCCGGAGGTTCATCTCGGGGGTCTCGACGGTTCCCCACGCCTCCTCGGCGACGACGTGCAGGCTGACCAGCGAGGGGTCGTCTACCATCTCGCCGCGCCGCGAGAGCGCCAGCACCTCGTCCACCAGTCGCTCCATCCGACCGTGGGCGCGCTCGACCGCCTCGAAGTGTTCCTCCTTGCCGGTCTCGCGGGCGAGTTCGAGGTGGCCCTGCGCGACGTTCATCGGGTTCCGGAGGTCGTGGGAGACGATGCTGGCGAACTCGTCCAGTCGGTTGCGCTGTTCGGCGAGTTGGTCGGTGCGCCGTTGGAGTCGGCCGTGGTAGACGCCCAGCAAGCCGCCGCCCAGCGTCCCCACGGCGACCTTCGTCAGCACGACCGACGCGGGTTGGAGCATCCGCCGACCCTCGACCGACTGAAGAAGCGAAATCCAACCCGAGAGCAAGCCCATGACCACGCCCCCGGCGAGGCTCCAGAGGAAGACGACGCCGACGAACTCCGCGGCGAACCCGGTCGTCCGAAGCCAGACGCCGAGCGCGACGACGAATAGCGAGAGCGCGATGGGGATGGCGAATCGGACGAACTGCGTGGAGAACAGTTCGTCGCCGACGGAGAAGTAACTCGCCGAGACGGCGAGCAAGCCACCGCCGAGTCCGGCGACGGACCACCGTCTGAGCGCCACGGCGTACCGGGACACTGCCGACGCGTCTACCCGAGGGAACATACACGTAGCCGTAGATTAGTTTCCGAACACGTCGCTGATGCGGTCGCGCCACTCTTGGATGCCTTCTATCTCGTCGCGGATGTCCGCGATGTCGGCCTCGACGCTCTCGACGCGCGAGGTGAGGTTCTCTTCCAGCGCGTCGAGGTCAGACGACAGCGAGGAGACCTCCTGTGAGACCGCCTCCACCTCGTCGGCCACGTCGTCTACCTCGTCCAGTCGCTCGCGGACGCCCCGGAGTTCGTCGGAGACGGTTTCGAGTTCCTCGCTCACCGAGGTCACGTCCTCGGTGTTCGCGCCCACGAGGTCCTCCAGTTCGTGCAGTTGCGCTTCGAGGGTCTCGACCTCCTCGCCGAAGTCGCCCGCGTCTTCGAGTTCGGCTTCGAGGGCTTCGACCTCCTCGCGGAGGCCGTCGAGTGCTTCGATGTCCTCTTCGAGCGCCTCCAACTCTTCTACGTCCTCCCGAAGCGTCTCCAGTTCGTCTACGTCGCCGCGCAGCGACTCCAACTCGTCTACGTCCTCGCGCAGGCGCTCGATTTCGGCGACCTCCTCGCGCAAGTCGTCGAGTGCGCCCATCTCGCTCTCGATGTCGTCCACGTCCTCGCCGAGGTCGGTCAGGTCCTCCCCGAGTTCGTCTACGTCTCCCTCGACCGCCGTCACGTCGGCTTCGATGTCGTCCACGTCCTCGCGGAAGTCGGCCTTGAACTCCCGGAGGTCGCTCCGCAGGTCGCTCTCGACATCCCGGAGGTCGCTTTCTACGCGGTCTACGTCCTCCTCGACGCTATCGAGGTCCGACGAGACTTCCACGAGGTCTTCGTCCACGCTCTCGACGCGCTCGTCGGTAGCGTCGGCGTCGGCCCGGATGGCCTGTACTTCGTCCTCGAAGGCCCGCACGTCGGCCCGAATCTGGGCGATGTCCTCCTCGAAGTCGCCGAAGATGTCCTCGGCGACGCCGTTCTCGTCGATGAACGCTTCGAGCGCCTCGGTGTACGCCGAGAGGTCTTCGACGCGCGACTGGAGGTGGCGGATTCGGACGTTGGTACTCTCGGGAGTGGCCACGTCCAACTCGCGCTGGATGGCTTTCATGTCGTCGTCGGAGACCTCCCCGGCGCGAATCTCGTCGGCGAGCGCGGCCGCGACGCTCCCCGGACTCGGCGGCGACGGTTCGGCCGCCGCGGTCTCGTCTGCGGGTTCGGTCTCGTCCGCAAGTTCGGTCTCGTCCGCCACGTCGTCAGTGTCGGTCGGCGTCGCTTCCTCGTCGTCGTCGGTGTCTAACTCGTCCACGGTCTCCTCGTCGTCGGTCGTCTCTTCGTCGGTCGCGTCCTCGTCGCCGAGGTCCGACTGGTCGTCCGCGGGGTCGTCGTCGGTCGGTTCCGGCGCGTTCTCGTCGGTCACCGTCTCGTCGGCGACCTCCTCCGATTCCGGTTCGAGGAAACTCCCGTCGTCCGACTCTTCGAGGGTCTCCTCGCCGACCGCGAGCGGGTCGTCCTCGTCACTGCTCGCCAGTGGGTCGTCCTCCTCGCCGCCCGCCAGCGGGTCGTCGTCCACGGCGTCCGCCTCGGCGAGGGGGTCGTCCTCACCGTCGTCGGCCGCGAGGGGATCGTCCTCACCGTCGTCGGCCGCGAGGGGGTCTTCGTCGTCCAGTCCGAGGTCCTCCTCGCCAGCCACCACGTCGCGGACGAGTTGGCTGTCCTCCTCGGAGACGATGTCGGTGATGGTGTTGCCGTCCGGCCCGCCGACCTCGCCGTCGAGGTCCGGCCCGCCCGCGGTCTCGTCGTCTGCGTCGTCGTCGGTCTCGCCCACCGGTTCGGCGGTCGGCCCGTCGGCGGTGCCCGAGTCGATGCCGACCGGCGCGACCTCCTCGATGGTTGGCGCGCCGAGGAACGTCGCGGGGTCGTCGTCGTCGGCGAGTCGGACGCCGTAGACGGTGACTAACTCCTCGCCGGGGTCTAACTCGCGCTCGAACTGGACGCGGTGGTCCTTGTACGCGGTCCAGTTGTCGTTCTCGTAGTCCGGGTGGAACCCCACGTTGTCCATCGGGAACTCCTCGGGGATGTCGTCGGCGAGCCGTAGCGTCGCGCGCTCGTCCCGTTCCGAGCGAACGACGAACTTGATAGCGGGGACTGCGAACTCCTCGCCCTCGAAGGACTTCTCCACGACGACGCCGCTCTCGCTCGCCGTCACCACCTCGGTCATGCTGTCACTCATACGGTTCACATCCCACAATGGGCATATAAATCACACGCCGCGACCGGTGAAATTCCGGGGCTGGCGTGGGCGGGGTGTACCTATTTGACTACGCGGGTGGTACCGACGACCATGCTACTCGCAGGAACCTACGACGGCGTCTATCGAGCCGACGGACCGCGCTTCGATTCGCCCGAACGGGTACTCGACTCGGGGCGGGTTATGCGCGTCCGCCAGTTCGAGGAGTGGAACGGCGCGTTCGCCACCACGAAGTCGGGGCTGTACCGCTCGACGGACGGCGGCGACTCGTGGACGAATCTGGACGTGCCCCGCGAGGAGGTCTACTCCGTCCTCGGCGACCCCGCGGGTGAACGTCTCTACGCGGGCACGCATCCCGCGCACCTCTACGTCTCCGAAGACGACGGAGAGACGTGGCGGGAGCTATCGGGCTTTCAGGACCTTCCCTCGCGCGACCAGTGGCACACGCCGCGCCACCGCGACGAGGCCCACGTCCGGAGTCTGGGCGCACACCCCGACTCCCCCGAGCGCGTCGTCGCTGGCGTCGAAGTCGGCGGCGTCCACGTCAGCGACGACCGCGGCGAGACGTGGACCGAACGGCGCTCGGGTGTCCACGACGACGTACACCACGTCCTCGTGCGCGGGCCGGACCACTACGTCGCCTCGTGTGGCGGCGGACTCTACCGGACCCGCGACGCGGGCGAGAGTTGGGTGCGCCTCGACGACGGACTCGACCACACGTACTTCCGCGAAGCGTTCGCCCACGACGGCACGCTCTACGCCGCGGCCGCGCGCTCGTCGCCCGGAACGTGGAGCGGCGAGCGCGGCGCGGACGCCGCGCTCTTCGAGTCCGAGAACGACGGCGACACCCTCGACCCGGTGGCGTATCCGGGTTCCCCCGAGGAGGTCGTCCTCTCGTGGACCGCCGACGACGGCCACGTCGTCGCGGGCACGAACGACGGCGGCGTCGTCTTCCGGTCGTCGGGCGAGTGGGTCGAGGGTGGGCGGATGCCCGCGGGCGTGGCGTCGCTCTGCTGGCTGTAGCCGTCGCTCCGCGAGCCGTCACCCTGCTCGGAGAGTCGAACTCCCCGTCGCGGACCTGCGGGTCTCCTCGTGGAATTTCGAGAAGTGCCCGGTCGGGCGGGGCGGGATTTTATATACTCCAACGAGAAAACATATGATATGGCTGAAATTAGCGTCCCGTTCCGAGGGACGAGCGATACGTGGTCGTACGCTCTCGCGGGCGGCGGTATCTCGCTCCTGCTCGGCACGGTCAGTTACTGGCAGACCGGCGTCGAGTTGGCACTCCTCCCGATACTCGTCGGTGGGGTCGTCGCGGGATACCTGCAACAGCGTCGTCTCGGCGAGCGCGACAACGCGGGCTTCGTGGCCGGTGTCCTCGGCGCACTTCCGGTGCTGTGGGTCGTGTACGGCGTCGTCACGACTGCGTTCGGACTGTCGAACCCCCTCTGGTTCTCCGTCGTGTTCGTCTCGATGGCCGTCGGCGCTACGGTCGTCGTCCTCGGACTCTCCGGTTGTATCGGCTCCGTCGGTGCGAGACTCGGTGGTCGGTTGGCGGCGTAGCCGTTCGAGTTCGTCCCGAAGAACAGTCCCGAGACCGCGACGGCGCTCCGATTCGCTCGAAACCGCCGCGTTCAGATGTCCACGCGGTCGCCGATTTCTACGATGTCCAACTGTCGGGGGTACTCGAAGCTCCGGGCGTGGTCGTGGAGCGCGGTCGGGTCGGCGGTCAGGCCCTTCCACATGTCCCAGTGGCTCGGCAGGAACCGGTCGAACCGGAGGTCGCTGGCTGCTTCGACCGCCTGATTCTCGTCGTTGTACCAGCGAGTGCGCTTCGGTTCGCGGGTCTCCTTGTCCGGAATCTGCCCGACGCTCCCGAACGCCAGCACGCCGAGGTCGATGTCGTACTCGTCGCCGATTCGGGCGAACTCGTCGCTGGGCTTGGTGTCGCCGCCGTGGAAGAAAGTCCGGCCGTCGTACTCCACGACGTAGCTAACCGGATGGGTCGCGTCGGGGTCGTGGGCCGGTTCGACCGAGACGGTGAACGCGCCGACCTCGAAGCTGTCGCCCTCCGCGACTTCTTCGAGTTGGCCTTCGTCCACGTCCCACTCGTCGGTCCAGTTCTCGTCGTCGCGGGCGACCGCGAGGCTGTCGTCGGGCGCGTAGAAGGTCGCCCCGGTCGATTCGAGGAGTGGCGCTTGGCTCGGCCCGTGGACGTGGTCGGTGTGTTCGTGGGTGGCTAAAACCGCATCGACCTCCTCAACGTCCGCGGGGTCGAAGGGCACCGGCACCATCCGAATCGTGCGCGGCGGGTCGCCCACCCCGAGGTACGGGTCGATGTAGAGGGTCGTCTCCTCGGCCTTCAGGACGAAGCCGTTACAGCCGAGATACCAGACCGCGATGCCGTCCGGGTCGGCGTCTTCGACCGCACGCGGGAGCCAGTCTCCCCAGTCGCTGTGGATTGCCATGTCGCTCAGTGGGCCACAAAAAGAGGTAAGTGTTGTTCTTCGCGGCGACGCGCGGTCCGAGTCGGACGACCCCGGCTCGGCGGTCGCCGACTACAGGCTCCGGAGGCGAACGTAATCGTCGTCTATTTCGGCGATGCGGTCGGGTTCGACCGAGTAGGCGTCGTCGTCGTGGCCCTCCCAGCCGAGTCGGGTCTTGACGCGCTGTGCGAGTCCGGGGTTCGGGTCCACGTACAGCAGGTTCGCGTCCTCGTCTACCTCGGTGACGACGCCGACCTTCTCGTCGTTGGCGTCCATCACGTCCTTGCCCACGTCGTCGTCGTCCAGCGTGACCAGTTCGTCGTCGGCCATCGTCTCGTCGTCCAGCGTCTCCTCGCTCGCGCCCGCGACGCTCTCGTCGTGGCTCGGCTCGTCGCCCATCGTGGTCCCGCTCTCGGCCGCGGTGGTCTCGTCGGTTGTCGCGGGTTCGTCCGTCGTCGCGGTCGCGGTTGCGCTCTCGTCGGTTGTCGTCGCCGACTCGTCGGTCGCCGTGGTCGTCCCGGTCTCCGAGCCGGTGGTGACGCCCGCCGCGGCGGTCTCGTCGCGGTCTATCGCCACGCCCTCGACGCTGGTTCGCTCACCCTCGACGGTCTCGTCCATCGCGTCTGAGCCGACGAGCATCGACTCCACGAGGACCGACTCGACGGTCTCGCTACTCACGAGTTCCTCGTCGGTGAACTCGAAGACGAGTCGCTTGCGGTCCACGATTTCGTCCTCCACGATGCGGCGCTCGTAGAGGTGGGTCTCGACGACGCCCTCGTCGGTGAACTCGCTCTCGACGTGGCCGCCCTCGATGACATCCTCGGTCGCTATCCGGCCGCCGAGGAGGTCGCTTTCGAGGACGTTGCGCTGGACGCCTTCGAGGTCCACCCGGCTCTCCATCGTGTCCGACTCCAGCGTCTCGGTCTCCTCTACGTCGTGGTCCACGACCCGGCTCTCGACGGTCTTGCGCTCGATTATCTCGCGCGTGACCTCGCGGGTCTCGTCTACGTCCACGACCACGATTTCGCGCTCGGTCACGTCGATTCGGTCCACGTCGTCCTCCCACGCGCCGCTCTCGCTGTCCTCGACGATAGCGATGCGCTCGTCCGACTCCTCCTCGTCCTCGATGTGCATCCCGACGATTTCTCGCCGCACGAGTTCGGTGTCGATGACCTCGTCGCGGACGATTTCGCTCCCCACGACCTCGCTCTCGATGGTCTCGGTCTCCCGGACCGTCTTCTCGATGACCTTCGTCTCGGTGATTTCGGTCTCAACGGTCTCGCCCTCTAGCAGGGCTTGTTCGACCTCCTCGTCTTCGAGCGTGGCGCGCTCGATGGCCTCGGTCCGGTCCACGAACTCGAACTGCTCGCGGCCCTCGCTCGGCCGGTCGCCGTGTCTGACCAGCGCGAGTTCGTTGTCTTCGAGGTGGTCGTGGAACTCGTCCCAGTCGGTCTCCTCGACGCTCTCGTCGGACTCGTCGTCGGGGTAGTGGACGTACGGCTCTCGCTCGCCCGACTCGCTCGTTCGGTAGGCGGGCTTCGAGCCGCTCTCCTCTATCCACGTCCGAATCGTCTCTCGGTCCGTCGTTACGTTCGTCTCGTCGTCGCGGTCTACGTCCGTGTCAGTTGTCCTGTCGTCTGCCATAGTTCCCCACCGTGAACACGGTCGGGACCAGCGAACTTAGGTCTCGTTGCCAGATTTCGAAAACGAAGCCCCAGACTAGTCTTTCGGGCGAAAATCGTTCGCTTCGACCGGACGGAAGACGGCCGGAAAAACAGTCTCTCAGTCTTCGCAACAACCGCTCGCTTGGTCGCCGAAGTCCACGGCCAGCGGCTCCGAGATGGCCTTGTTGAGCGACTCCATCTTCTGTTCGAGTGCCTCTTGGGCTTGGAGGTACTCGTCCATCACCGGCAGGGAGTGCAGTTCCTGCTGGGTCTCGCGAACCTTCTGCACGTCCTCTTGGGTCGCCTCGCCGGTCTGGCGCGCGAGCATGAACTCTTGGCGAATCTGCTCGAACTCTTGGACCTTCTCTTGGGCTTCGTCGTCCTGCTCGACGGCCTCCTTGGTCTCCTCGAATCGCTGGTACTCGGGCGTCTGGGTGATGGCTTCACCGAGCTGTCCCGCAAGCTCCTCGACGCGCGAGAGTTCCGTCGCGTCGCCGTCGGCCTCGGTTTCGATGCTCATGTACGCATGGGTTGGGACCGCGGAGTTTTCAACTTGCCGGATGCTCGCGCGATTGCTGGCGATTCGGGGGTGACGGAGCGAACGAACGCGCGAGTGAGACGACCCGCGCGAGAACACCGTGCTTAAACGGCCGCGGAGACAAACAGGTTCCAATGAGCCAAGACAGCGAGTACAGCGAGGGAGACCTCCGAAACACGGGGATGTCGCTGAAGCACGACCGGGAGTGGGACTACGAACTCGACCGCATCGTGGAGGCGGTCGAGGAGCGCGACGCCACCAAGGTCGGCCTTCAGTTCCCCGAGGGGCTGAAGCGCCGCGGCCCGAAAGTCGCCGACGACATCCGCGCGCTGGTCCCCGACGAGGTGACCGTGATGATTTCGGGCCAGCCCTGTTACGGCGCGTGCGACCTCGACACCTTCCTGATGAAACGGACCGACGTGTTCGTCCACTTCGGCCACTCGCCGATGAAGAACACGGACAAGGTCATCTACGTCCCGCTGTTCTCGAACGTGGACGTGTTCCCCATCATGGACGAATCGCTCGAAGAGCTTCCGGACCCCGAGGAAACGGAAGAATCCCCGAGCGTCGGTCTCGTCACGACCGCCCAGCACATGAACCGCTTCGAGGAGATGAAGTCGTGGCTCGACGAGCGCGGCTTCGACGTGAAGACGCGGCGCGGCGACGACCGACTCACCCACGAGGGGCAGGTGTTGGGATGCAACTACGCCAGCGCCGACATCGACGCCGACCACGTGCTGTACGTCGGCGGCGGGAAGTTCCATCCGCTCGGACTGGCGATGGAGCATCCCGACAAGACGGTCGTCATCGCCGACCCCGTGAACAACGTCGTCACCGTCGCCGATACCGAGAAGTTCCTCAAGCAACGCTATGCCTCGGTCCACAAGGCGATGGACGCCGAGAAGTGGGGCGTCATCTTCTGCACCAAAATCGGGCAGGGCCGCTGGGAGCAGGCCGAGGAGATACTGGAGGACAACGACGACGCCTACCTCATCACGATGGACGAGGTGACGCCCGACCGCCTCCGGAACTTCGACATGGACGCGTTCGTGAATACGGGATGCCCCAGAATCACGACCGACGACGGCCCGCAGTTCCACAAGCCGATGCTCACGCCCGGCGAGTACGAAATCGCCGTGGGCAACAAACCCCTCGAAGACCTCTCGTTCGACACGTTCCACGGCACGTGGTAAGATAGCCTCGTTCCGCTTTTCTCTCCGGGCGCGATTCGCGCTCGAACTCAGAAGTTCGAGACGACTTCCGCCATACAGCCGTCGCCCGGTTCGTGGTACGAGAAGTGGTCGGACACGTAATCGACGTTGTGGTCGTCGTAGTTCGCGGGAGGAGTGCCTTCACAGCCCTCCTCGCCGACCGCCGAATCGAACTCGCCGGTGGAGTAGGCCCAGTTCAGCACGCTGTCGTCGGACTTCCAGTAGTTGTCCACCGACTTGGCGGCGGCCGCGATGTCGTCGCCGTACTCGCCGCCGACCGCCACCGCGTCGTTGTCCGTCGCGGCACCGAGGAGCGTCGCCGACTCCACGAAGTCCGACTTGCCGAGACCGTTGAGCGCCCGGAGCGTCGCGGGGACGACCCGGCCGCCCATCGAGTGACCGACGAGTCGGATGCGCGCGCCGGTCTCCGCGCGGTAGTCGGTCAGGAAGTTGGCCAACTTCTTGCCGTTGCGCTCGGCGATGTCGGTCGTGGGCCACCAGTTGTCGGTGCTGGTGTCCGAGTCGTAGCTGAAGCCGACGACGGGGTGGTCGTAGCCGTTGTTCCGGAGCGACCGCTTCACCGTGGCGAAGTGGTCCGGGGCGTCCTCGGGCGCGACGCGCCAGCCGTGGACCGAGACGAGGATTTCGTCGGGGTTCGCCGACCCGTAGCCGGGGATGTCCCCGGCGGTGTCGTAGTCCCACTCGGTGTGGCCGTCGGTCAACTGGTCGCCGTACCACCAGTGGATGTCGAAGTGCCCGCGGGTCGTCGCGCGCGGGAAGTCCGCGGCACCGGTGATACTGCCGTCGTCGCCCTCGAAGGCCGACGCCGACCCGACGAACCCGCCGAGGGCGACGGTTCCGGCTACTGCTCGGAGGACTCCTCGGCGACCGACGCGACCGGACGTGTCTGCGTGAGATTCTGACGAACTCATATTTCGGGCTTCGACTGCGATACATTAAATTTAATCGTTAGGTATCTAACGTTCTCGGGATTCGACGCCGACGCAGACGAGCTGGTTCGACCCTTGATATTACCGACGCGCATCTACCGAACCTTTTTGTATGAGCAATAGGTATGTGTTGGTAACGATGAGCGCCACTCGCTCCCCGAACGTCCGCACCGCTATCGAACGCTGTCGCGTCGAAGACGCCACGCCCGTCAGCCTCGACGCGGACGCGCTTCCGACCGCGCGCGAGGAGCTTCGCGACCTCAAGCGCGAACTCGACGCCGACGACCTCGTTGCCGCCCGCGTCGTCGTTGACGCCTGCTTCGGCGAGGACTGCTCGTTCGCCACTCAAGACGAGGCCGACCGCGTGCGCGAGTACGTGCGCGCCGCGGCGTTCCTCGGAGCCAGTACGGTCACCGTCGAGTTCGACAGCGTGGGCGACGAGTCGAAGGTTCGACCCGCGCTCGCCGCTGTCGCCGAGCGCGCCAGCCGCGAGGGCGTCACCCTCGACGTGGCCGGTCCTATCACGCTCGATTGAGGACTTCTTGGACATATTCTCCTTTCGTAAAGACGTGTCTCAATTTACTAGAGCAGTATATAGATTTGTCACCGGCGTACGCTCGGTAACATCGACTACCGGCAGACGCTCGGCAACACGAACCACTGTTTGGGTGGACTGAAAGGGGCCGCGCGCTCGCGGGCCGGAGGCCCGTGGTCGTCTCAGCGACCCTTCTCCGGAGTGAACGAAGTGAACGGCGGGGCTGTCGCGGGGCGCCCGCGCGCGCGCGGGGGCTTTCTGAACCGTCTTCGCTACGACCTCGGCGACAGGTGTGCCAATCGGGGCTAGAAAAATCGAATCCGAATGCTCACTTACGCCGAACGACTCCACCCACACATGGACAAGGCCGCCTTGGAGCGCCGACTCTCGCGGGTCGAGGAGTTCGCGGACCCGCGCCTCGACTTCGAGCAGTACCCCACGCCCGCGGACCTCGCGGCCCACCTCGTCCACCTCGCCAGCGTGCAGGGCGACCTCGCTGGGGCGACCGTCGTGGACTTGGGCACCGGCACCGGGATGCTCGCGCTCGGCGCGGCGTTCTGCGACCCGGCCCGCGTGCTGGCGCTCGACCGCGACCCCGCGGCCCTCGCGCAGGCCCGCGAGAACGAGCGCCGGGTCGCGGGCGACGAGGGCGCGAGCGCGACGGCCACGGGCGCGTCCGCGACCCGAGTCGAGTGGCTCCTCGGCGACGCGACGCGCGCGCCGCTCTGCCTCTCGGACGCGCCGGACGGTCCCGGCGCGTCCACCGACTCCACCGACGCGCCCGGCGACTGCTCGCCGGTCACGGTCCTGATGAACCCGCCGTTCGGCGCGCAGGCGGGCAACGAACACGCCGACCGCGCGTTTCTGGCGACCGCGAGCGACCTCGCGGGCGTCTCCTACTCGATTCACAACGCCGGGAGCCGGGAGTTCGTCGAGGCGTTCGCGGCCGACGAGGGCGGCGAGGTGACGCACGCCTTCCGCGCGGAACTCGAACTCCCGCGGCGGTTCGACCACCAGACCAGCGAGCGCGAGGTGCTGGACGCCGAGGTGTTCCGCGTCGAGTGGCGATAACCGAACATTTTCCCGCGGGCGTTCGTGTCGGCGAGCATGGACGATACCCTCGAAACGAGAGTCCGATTCGTCGGCGCTGGCCTCCAAACGTCGCTGTTCGGACTCGGAGTGCTAGAGTACAGTTCCGCCGGGTTCGCGCTGGTTCTCCTCGGGACGCTCGTCACGCTCTGGGGGGTCGTCTGACGGGAACCAGAAGGCGATTTACCGATACTTCTCGCGGGTCGCTATCTGGACGCGAGTGCCGTTCACGGCCGCGAACAGCGTCCGTTGCTGGCGCTCGATTCGGACGGGACCGAGCCGCACCGTCTCGTTGTGCGCGGGCATCTGGGCGATTCTGTGCGACGAGTTGTCGTTCATCAGTTGGAGGTAGAAGGTTCCGTTCGCCGGTTCGATTCGGAGCGACCGGTTCGCCAGCGTCGCCCCCGCAATAGCGGGTCCCGAGGCGAAGGCGTGGGTCCACTCGTCGTCGTCCGGGCCGCGGAGCCAGACCTGATACGCCGTCCGGCCGTTTGCCGCCGACCAGCCGCGGCGTTTGACCTGCACGTCCTCGGCCCACCCGACCCCGCCGACGCGGACGCTCGTCCGGCCAGCGAACGCGAGCCGACCCTTCGAGGCCGATTGCGCCCATATCTCGCGGTCGTCGTTGACCACGATGACGCCGCTGGTCGTCACGTCGGTCGTCTCGCCGAACATCGACACATCGATTGCCGAGACCTTCTGGTTCTGGACGCCTTCGGCGTAGGTCACGTCGTAGCCCCGAACCTCTATCGCGGGGCCGTCGCCGGGAATGCTGGCGTCGCCGACCGTGGTGAGGTTGACCGGGACCGCAACGCCGACCATGACCGCCAGCGGGAGCAGGAGCGCGAGCAAGCCGACCTGCTGGCGCGACACGTCGCCGAACAGGGGCCTGCGGTCGGCCGTCGCCGCGACGGTGGTCACGACCGCGAGCGCGACGACGAAGACGACGCCCCACCCGCGGTAGAGGACGTAGGTACTCTCGCCGCGGTACCACCAGAGCGCCCACAGTGTCATCGACATCCCGAGGAGGACCCCGCCGGTCCAGAGTCGGAGCGCGCCGACGCGCTCGCGTCGCCGGTAGAGGACCGCCACCCCGAGCAGAATCCCGAGCAACAGGCCGAGGACGTGGCCCTGCACCGCGATGCCGAACCACCACGGGTCGCCGAAGCGCCGCGAGGCCGACCCGACGACGGTGGGGTCGCGCAGTGCGCGGTACGTGGTCCGAATCGCCTCTTGGCCCGTCACCGCGACGACGGTCATCAGGGGGTACCGGACCAGCGCGAACCCGACGAACGCGAACGCGACGCCCGAGAAGCCGATGATGGGACCCCACGCGAAGATGCTGGTCGCCAGTCCGACGAGCGCGACGCCCGCCGGGAAGACGACGAACGCCCGAACCCACGGGTTCGAGGTCCGCGAGAAGAAGGGGTTCTCGCCGCGCTTCGACGGGAAGTGCCCGAAGAAGTACTCCGCCAGCGGCGCGACCGCCAGCGTCGTCGTGAGGTTGCCGACGAGGTGGCCCGGCCCGGTGTGGGAGAACGGCGCGAGGAGCCACCCGGTCGGGTAGAGGTACGACCACGACGAGAACGGGAGCGTCACGGGGTTGCGCCAGTTGCTCGCGCCCCCTTGAACGAACAGGTACACCGCCAACACGCCCACCACCGAGACGAGCGTGCCCCACGGCACCCCCAGCAGGAACCGCGAGCGCAGACGGCGACCCCACTCGCCCGCCGGGGCGTCAAGTCGCCGGACCAGCGCGAGCGACAGCGCCACGGCGACCGGAATCGCGACCTGCGCTGGCGCGGGCAACCACGGGGGCAACTGAACCATACTGCGTGTTTTTGTCCAGCACGATATAAATGGGTGGCTGGATTCGACGGGCCGCGAGTCGCCCGCCTCGGAGCTGACAGCCGAGCATAGTTATTAAAACTTAAACTTTTAGAGCCACGAAAATATCGCGTGTACGACGTACGAGTCGATTCCGAATCGGACACCCTGTACCTCACGCTAGATGGCAAACTGTCGGACGACGAGATGAAAGCCGCACGCGACGACGTAGTCGAAGCTCTCGGGAAACTGCCCGAGGGCTTCGATATGATAAACGATATCTCGACGTTCTCGCCGCCGTCGCCCGACGCGGCCCAACCCATCAAGGACGCCCAACAGAAGATTCTGGACAACGATGTCGGCACCGTCGTCCGCGTCGTCACCGACGACACGAGTACGGTGGTCCGGCGCGCCTTCGAGCGCCGCTCGGAGGACGTGGGCTACGAGGGCGAGACCGCCGAGTCGGTCGAGGAGGCCGAACGACTCCTCGGTCTGGCCTGAGCGGGCGGGTCGCCCGAGGCGAACGCTCCCCACGGCCGCCGAGAACGTGCTTCCGTAATGTTGAAACGCACAAAGCCAGAACTGAGGGGTATGGAACTACGGGTTGCCGAGAAGGCCGACGACGAACTCTCTATCGAAATCGCCGGGGAGGACCACACGTTCATGAACGTGCTGAAAGGCACCCTCCTCGAACACGAGGGCGTCGCGGCCGCGACGTACGACATGAACCCCGAGCAGTCGGGCGGACAGACCGAACCCATCCTGACCATCAAGACCGAGGGCGGCACCGACCCCCTCGACGCGCTGGAGGACGCTACCGGCGACATCAAGGACAAAACCGCGGCCTTCCGCGACGCCTACGAGAGCGCGGTCTGAGGCTCTTTTCGTCGTTCGCGCCGTTCGTTTCGTTCGTTCCGACGGCGACGCCGGATTTCGAGTGTGAGCGCGAGCCGCCGTCAGACGCCGAATAAGCCGGACTTAACTGCCGTAATCCGGCACAGAACCCCGAAACGGTCGCGGCCGTTTATTGGCGCAGTCGGAAAACGCTTGGTCGCATGAGAACACGCGCAGTAGTTTTAGCGACACTCGTACTGCTCGCCGGGACCTCCTCGGCGCTCGCGGCGACGCCGAACGCGCACGACGCCAGCGCCGCGACCGCCGACGCCGCCGGGGCGGCCGATGGCTCCTCGGCGGTTCAAGACGACGCGGCCAACCAGAGCTACCAGTACCAAAATCTCACGATAGAGAACCTCACGATGACGAACGTCTCGGTCCAGCAGGCCGTGCTGAACGAGACGGAACTCGACCGAGGAGTCAACGGAACCCAGTCGCTGGGCACCGCCAGCGCGACGAACCTGACCGTGGTGAACGCCTCGTTCGAGGACGTGACCCTGCTGAACGTCACCATCCGGAACCAGACCGTCGCCGAGCAGTTGTTCGGCGAGACGCCGCCCGAGAGCGAGAACGCGACCGTCGAGAACGCGACGCTCTCGGAGACCGGCATCGAGACGCTGTTCGTCGAGACCGGTAGCCTCGGTAGCGCGGAGGTCAACAACGTCCGGACGGCCTTCTCGCCCGGCGGCGTCGGCGCGGGCGACCCCGTCGAGGGCCAGCCGACCGTCGAAGTCGAGAACATGACCGTCGGGAGCGCGACCCTCGACAGCATCGAAGCCGACGAAGTGAGCATCGAGAACGCCTCGGCCGGAATCGGCCTCGTCGGCGGCGGCGGCCTCGGCGGGATGGGGAGCGAGACCACGACCGCGGGCGACGCCGCTGGCAACGAGACCGGCACCACGACCGCCGCACTCGCGGCCATCGAGAAGTAACGTTTCGAGGAGACCGACTGCGGTCCGTCGTCCGCCGAAACGAATCCGCGGTCGGCAACTCGTTTTTCGCGACGCGCAGTAGAAATCCGACGACCCACGACCTGACTGGCGGGTCGTCGAAAGGGTCGTTTGGAAATCGACGCTCCGAGCGGTGGGACGGTCCTCAGACCGTGGAGTCACCGCTACCGCACGGGCGGCAGTACCAAGCGAACGTGCTGAATCCGAACATCGTCTGTCACCTCCGTTTCGCTATCTCGGACATTTAACTCAAAATTATTTCTTTAGAGTTTTAACAAGTTCACAGAGAAATCAAATTCGAACCGGCACGTCGCGCTCGTCCAGATACTCCTTGACCTCCCGAATCGAGTACTCGCCGAAGTGGAAGATGGAGGCGGCGAGTCCGGCGTCCGCGCCAGCCTCCGTGAAAACCTCGTACATGTCCTCGGGACCGCCACAGCCCGAGGAGGCGATGACCGGCGTGTCCACGGCGTCACAGACCGCCTTGGTCAGCGGGATGTCGTAGCCGTCCTTGGTGCCGTCGGCGTCGATGGAGTTGACGAACAACTCGCCAGCGCCGCGCTCCTCGGCCTCCGCGGCCCACTCCACCACGTCGAGGTCGGTGCCCTCGCGGCCGCCCTTGACGGTACACTCGAACCAGCAGGACTCGCCGTCCACTTGGACGTAGTGTTCGCCCTCCTCGTCGTAGCGCCGCTCGGCGTCCACGGAGATGACGATGCACTGGCTTCCGAAGGCATCGGCACCCTCGGTGATGAGGTCGGGGTTCGCTATCGCGCCGGAGTTGATAGAGACCTTGTCGGCCCCCGCGCGCAGGGTTTCCTTGATGTCGGCTTTCGTCCGGATGCCGCCGCCGACCGTGAGCGGGATGAAAATCTCGTCGGCCACGTCCTCGACGACGTTGAGCATCGTCTCGCGCCCGTCGGCGCTCGCGGTGATATCGAGGAAGACGAACTCGTCGGCTCCGGCCTCGTTGTACCGGCGGGCCATCTCCACCGGGTCGCCGGTGTATTCGAGGTCCTCGAAGTTGACGCCGGTGTAGACCGCGGGGTTCCCGTCGTCGTCCAAGTCCACGTCGATGCACGGGATGATGCGCTTGGTGAGAGTCATTTCGTTAGTCGTGACTTCGGACGAGGGCGGTTTCACGGTTTCGACTGCGGCAGGTGGTTGAAGCGGAGGGAGGGCAGTTTCCGCTCGAAGGACCGTTCACTCTGGCGCGCGCTGGCGCGGCCTCGTGCCGCGCCATCGGCGCGTGAGGGCCGAGTAGCGCAGTGGAGTGAAGCGACCGAGGCTTGCGAGACGCGACTTGTCTCGCTGATCTGCGAACGTCGTTCGCAGACAACGCAGACGGCTGGGGAGGCGTGAGGTCCGCGGTCGCGGTGTCGTGCGGTATGATAGGCGTCGGCAACAACTCGCCGTGCGGTTGCGGTGCCGTCTGCTGTGCGGGCGCGGTAAACTTCTCAGCGTCGGCGATAGCTCGTTCCGACTCAACTCCCCCGCTTTCACGAAACTCGAAATCCATCTCACGCTAACCCACACACTCGAATCCAAAGTTTCAGGACTCCGCCACCCGAATTCCCGCCATGACCTGCAAGATGGTGATTCTCGCTGTCCGAGACGACGAGGAGTTCACCCACGACGAGTGCATCGACTACATGCACGAGGAGCACGCGCCTCTCGTCAACGACCTGCCGAACCTGCAGCGGTACACCTCCTCGCTCCCGGCGAATCCCGAGTACGTGGACTACGACTACATCGCCCAACTCCGCTTCGAGGGTCCCGAGGAGATGGACGAAGCGTTCTCCTCGGAACAGGGCCAGACGGTGCAGGACGACGCGGCGTCGTTCCTCGACATGGAAGCCTCCGAGATGATTTCGACGGTCGGCGAGACGGTCCACTTCGAGGCCGAGTAGGTCGGGATGGTAGCCTGTTTCGTGGAGTAGAGGGATTCGAGAAAGCGGGGCGGAGAGGGGCTGACTGCAGGCTCGAACTTTGTTGGACCGAAAACAGGGAGAAGCTAGCGTCAGGCTTGAGCAAAGGAGTCTCCCGCAACCGCACCGCTACGGCGAGCCTCCCGCCTCCCCAACCGCTTGCGGTCCTCGGCCATAGGCCTGCGGTCCTCAGCCCTCGCACGACGATAGCGCGCCACGAGGGCGCGCCTGCGCGCGCCGGACCGAAATTTCCGTATCGCGCTAATCGACCGATTCCTCACTCCAGTTCGTACACCCGCGCCTCGTAGGGGCGCAACTCGAACGAGCGCGGGCCTTCCGCGTCCACCGCGTAGTTGTGCAGGACGCACTCGGCGTCGTCGTATTGGACGCTCCGCGGGAGCGAGAACGTCGGCGTGCCGTCGCCGAAGTTCAGCACCGCGAGGAGTCGCTCGTCGCCGAGGGTCCGCAGGTAGGCGTAGATGTCGGGGTCGTCCGGCAGGAGGAGTTCGTAGTCGCCGTAGACCGCCACGGGCGTCGATTTCCGGTACTCGATGAGTTCCCGGTAGTAGTTCCAGATGGAGTCCGCGCGGGCGGTCGCGTCCGCGACGTTCACCGCGTCGTGGTTCGGGTTCACCGGAATCCACGGCTCGCCTTCCGTGAATCCGGCGTTCTCCTCGTCGGACCACTGTATCGGCGTCCGGGCGTTGTCCCGGCTCCGGTAGCTGACGACCTCCAGAATCTCGTCCATCGGCCAGCCCTCCTGCTTCTTGCGATTCACGAAGTTCTGCGCGCTCACGTCCTGCACCTGCGATTCGCGCTCGAAGGGGAAGTTCGTCATGCCGATTTCGTCGCCCTGATAGACGTACGGCGTCCCGCGGAGCGTAAAGAGCATCGTCGCCAGCATCTTGGCCGACTCGATGCGGTAGAGGCCGTCGTCGCCGAACCGCGAGACGATGCGCGGCCAGTCGTGGTTGCCCAGATAGGCGCTGTTCCAGCCCTCGCCCTGTAGGCCGTTCTGCCACTTCGTCAGCACTTGCTTGAACTCGGGAAGCGGGAACTCGCCGACGGTCCAGCGGTCGCCGCTCTCGCCGTAGTCGAGCGTGACGTGTTCGAAGTGAAACACCATGTTCAGGCCGTCGCCGTCCGGGCCGAGGTACTGCTGGGCCTGCTCGACCGTCGCGCCGGGCATCTCGCCGACCGTCATCACGTCCCGGCCCGAAAGCACCTCGTCGTACATCTCGGAGATGAACTCGTGGGCGCGCGGCCCGGTCATGAAGTGTTCCGCGCCGGTCCACCCCGAGTCGGGGTCGCCGTCCGGCAGGCCCTCGGCCTTCGACACGAGGTCGATTACGTCCATCCGGAAGCCGTCGATACCCTTGTCGAGCCACCAGCGCATCATCTCGTAGACGCGCTCCCGAACCTCCGGATTCTCCCAGTTCAGGTCGGGTTGCTTCTCGTCGAAGAGGTGGAGGTAGTACTGCTCGGTCTCGTCGTCGTAGCTCCACGCCGACCCGCCGAACGCCGACTCCCAGTTGTTCGGCGGTCGGCCCTTCCCGCCCGGCCCGTCGCCCCGGCCGTCGCGCCAGATGTAGAAGTCCCGGAACTCGCTGTCCCGCGATTCTCGGGACTGCCGGAACCACTCGTGTTCGTCGGACGTGTGGTTGACCACGAGGTCCATGATGAGCCGAATGTCCCGGTCGTGCAGGCCCTCTAACACGCGGTCGAAGTCGTCCATCGTCCCGAACTCGTCCATGATGTCGCGGTAGTCCCGGATGTCGTAGCCGTTGTCCGCGTTCGGCGAGTCGTAGACCGGGTTCAGCCATACCACGTCCACCCCGAGCGCGTCGAGGTAGTCCAGTTTGGCTTCGACGCCCCGCAGGTCGCCCACGCCGTCGCCGTCCGAGTCGAAGAAGCTCCGGGGGTAAATCTGGTAGACGACGGCCTCCTTCCACCACTCGCGGCTCTCGGTCAGGTGGTCGAACGCGGGATGCTCCTCGGCGGGTCCGTCGAAGTCTACGCGCTCCTCGTCGGGGGTAGCGTCCGGGAAATCCATACACTCCACATCAACGAACTCCGGCGGCTTAGGTTTGGTTGCGCTTAAGTAGCAGGACCCGGAAGTTGCGCGCATGGACGACCACGACGACAACGCTGACCACACGGACCACGGCCACGACGTAGAGGGTCTCGACCGAGTTACCTCGCCGATGCAGGAGTTCTCGATGTCGCAGGTCGGCATCGGCTTCGCCGTCCTCGCGGTCGGTCTCGTCGTCGCGTTCGCGATTCCGCTCCTCGCGGCGTAACGACTGCTCCCCGCGTAACCGTCGCTCTCCTCCGTCAGCGTTCGCCGGTCAGTACGAGGTAGAATCCGGCGACGAAGCAGACGATGCTGAGAGTCACGAGTGCCGACGGTGATGCGACACCGCTACTCGCCGCCGTGTTCGCGTACACCTGTATCGTTAACCCGGCGAGCAAGGCGAGATACCCCGCTTTCGCTACAGTCGGCGTCTCGTTCCACCGCCACGCGAACACTGCGGCGGCCGACACTAAGAGTACTACCGCGAGTATCGTTTGCCATGTCACGAGGACCATACGAAGGACACTCCAGTATCGAGACTAACGAGTTTAAAATACAAAAGGTTAGCGAGGGAACCGAATTAGCACAAGGGGGCTGGACCGGTACACGGGTCACAGAGGAACCCGAGTTTCGGAGCGGAGATGATGGTCCCGATGCAGGTCGCACACGTCTGGAAGTTCCGGAACGCCCCGCACAGACTGCAGGCGGTGACGATGCCTGCGTACGCCCGAGCCAGCCGGTACCAACAGTTGAGATTCGGGAGACACGGACCACACGGCAAGAGTTGTTCCGTCCCGACATCACCCGACGACCGAAGTTCTTCTTCGGCTTCCCGGAGGATGCGCCGGTACTCCGCAGTCGTAAGCGTCTCCTCGGTCGTGACGACTTCGCCCTCTTCGACGCGTGACACCCGGATTATCGCTTTCGCGGTTCCTTCACCCGTGTCTACGTACGTGATTTCCCGGTATATCGGCGGTAAGTCGTCACGGCCCGACCAGAGGAGAAACGCGTCGGTTCTCTCGCCCTCGTCCTCACGCTTGTACTTGAACGGAATGTCCACGGTCCTGTAAGACGTCCCCGACACAATCGTCCGAAGCGCCTTCGCGTCTCCGACTCGTGGAGTTACGTCGGGTCCCGTGGCCTCTCGAAGTAGCGACTGGACATCCGCATCCGAGAGGGCCGCGCCGATTGCACGACCGCGGTCTCCTCGCGTGAGCTTCTCGATGGTCCAGTCACGGCCGTTTTCGGCTCCGGAGACCGATCCCGACACCGCACCGACGGAGGTCAGAAACGACGCTGCAGTAGCGGAAGTCTTCAGGAATCGACGCCGGTTCGGCGTCCTCGCCGAATCGGATCGCCGGTAGTCGTCTCGGTCGGTACTGTCGGTCGAATCGCTTGCCGATTGTTTCGGATGTGGTTCACCACTCATTTTCCTTCCCCAAAAGAAAATTAAGTACATCTAATAATAAAATAGTTTCTTCAGTATAATTATAATTTATATAATTACATTCGCATGTAGGTCGGACGCCGCCTCTTCTGCGACGACTGACACGCTCGCGTTCGTCCCCGAAACGCTCGCGCTCCGGACGAACGACTCGGTTCCGGCGAGCAGGACGACCGTCTCGTCGCTCGTCCGGACCGTCCGGAAAGTCACCTCGCCGTCGCGCCACGTCGTCGCCGAGTCGGTCGGCGACCGATTCGCCGACCCGTTCGCTCGCGCGTCGAGGTATCGGTCCATCGCCCCCGCGAACTCGTCGGCCTCGCTCGGCGAGTCCCACCGCGTCGCCCAGACGAAGCTCCGGGTGCCCTCGTCGTCGGCGACCGGGACGAGGCGGTCGGTGCCCCAACCGGCCGCGGCGTCGGCCGCCCGCGTCTGGTTCAACTCCGTTCCGACCGCGATGCGGGTGAACAGTTCCCCGTAGGTGTCGCTCCCGCCACGTGTCCGATTCGCACCCGGTTCGACCGACAGCGAGAGCGACAGCGGCGTCTCGGACCCGTCGGTGTCGTTGTGGAGAATCTGTTCGGTGGTCCGAGGCGGGTCGTCGTACACCGCCGAGACGTTGCGCGGCGAGTCGAACCGGTGGTCGAGGTAGCGACTGCCGAAGTAGTAGCGTGCGATGCTGTACTTGACGCTCGCGGGTGCCGACCGGTAGCGTTCGGTCGTGGTAATCGACGCCCAGTCGCCCGCCAGATACCGCCGGTCGTAGGCGTCGGCGACGAACACCGCCGCGCCCTCCACGACGCTGGCGTAAGTCAGGACGGTGTCGCGCGTCGGCGTCCGGTCCACGTCGAGGGCGAACTGGAGCCGCGCGAACGCGCGCTGGCGGAACTGGACGGTGTGGACGAACTCGTGGGCGAGCGTGCGTTCGAGCGCCCGCTCGTCCGCGGCGGTCGCCACGCGCTCGTTGACGACGACCGACTGGGCCGACGGCACGTAGGCCGCGACCGAGACTCCCTCCTCGCTGTCGTCCGTCCCGTCGTCGGAGGCCTCGTCGTCGGTGGTCTCGTCGTCAGCGGCCTCGTCGCTGGTATCCTCGCCGTCGGACTGCCCGCCTGCGTCACCACCGTCTCCTCCGATTCCCATCACGCCCGCGAAACTCCGCGCGCTGGACTCGCTTCCGGCGGTTGGCGGACCGCCGGTGTCGCTCCGAATCTCGGCGGGGGACTTGACCACGAGGAGGGTCGGCGGCGCGACCTCGGCCCCGAGGAGGCCCGTCGTCCGGGCGAAGACCTCCTCGTGGGCGACCGGGAGCGACCCGCCGCTGACGGGGATGTCGCGGTCCGCGACGGCCGACCGGTTCTCCTCGGCGGCCTCCTCGTCGGTCGAGGTCCCGACGCCAGCGTCGGTCGTGACGCCAGCGTCGGACTCGCCGGACGCGACGGTCGTCTGCTGTGCGGTCGGCGCGGCACAGCCTGCCAGCAGGAGACAGAGGG
The DNA here is from genome assembly GCF_004765815.2 of Halorussus salinus. Lineage (NCBI taxonomy): Archaea > Methanobacteriati > Methanobacteriota > Halobacteria > Halobacteriales > Haladaptataceae > Halorussus > Halorussus salinus. The sequence continues at coordinate 1,407,163 of NZ_ML974127.1, forward strand.
CGCAGGCGATGGCAATCCGTGACACGTTTCAGTCGCGGGACCGCCGAAGCAAAGCGTTTGGGGTGAGAGTCGGCGTGCGTGGAGTGAGGTACGAGAGCCAGCGTGCTTTGACCGTAGGGTGTCGTCTGTGTATTGCGAGATATGATTTACAACTGGTCGAGGGAGTATTCAGTACGATATCTACGCGTTCGCGGGACGAGGGTGAGATGGACGGTAAACGAGTGCTAGGCTTGAACACTGGAGTCTACCGCGACTGCCCTGCACTGCCTCGCACAGCGACCGCGGGCCTCAACCCTCCCCAACCGCCTGCGTCGTCTGCGAACGGAGTTCGCGGACTCCTCGGCCCTCGCGCGGTAGGGCGCGACCCGCAAGCGGTCGCGCCTGCACGCGCCGGACGGAAAATCGGTGTCGCTCTCGAAATCAAAATCCGACGAGAGTGACAGCGACGGCGACCCGTCAGTCCAGTTCGCGCGCCAACACGTCGCGGAGGTCGGCGATTTCGGCGGCGTCGTAGGTCAGCGACTCGTCGGCGACCGTCAGGTCGAGGTCGCCCGAGGAGTCCGCCGCGCCGAGTTCGGCGACCGGCGCGACGCCGTCGAACTCCTCGCGGACGGCCTCGGGGTCGGTCGTGGCGACGACGGCGCGACCGGGCGTCTCGGCGAACAGGGCTTCGAGCGAGGCGAGGTCGGCCGAGAGACCGGCCTCGTCGGTGACCATCTCGGCGAGCGCGACCGCGAGGCCGCCGTGGCTCACGTCGTGGACCGCCGCGGTCTCGTCGCGGTCGGCGACCTCGGCCACCGTCTCCACGACCTCGCGGGGGTTCTCCGGAAGCAGGGGGAAGCGGTCGCTCCCGCCGAACTGCGCGAGGAGTTGCGAACCGCCGAGTCGGTCGCCGCCCGAGTCGCCGACGACCAGCAGGGTCGCCCCGCTCGCGTCGCCCGAGAGCGCGGCGGGCGGTGCGTCGTAGCCCTCCTTCGTCCCGGTCATCGCCAGCGTGGGCGTCGGCGGGATGGGACCCGAGGGCGAATCGTTGTACAGCGAGACGTTCCCGCCGACGACGGGCGCGTCGAGCGCGGCGCACATGTCGGCCAGTCCGTCAACGATACCTCGGAAGCCGCCGTACACGTCCGGTTTCTCGGGGTTGCCGCCGTTCAGGCAGTCCACTGCGGCGAGGGGCGTCGCGCCCTTCGCGGCGAGGTTCGTCGCGTTCTCCAAGGCGACTGCGCGCGCTCCCTCGTAGGGCGCGGCGGTCGTCCAGTTGGGGTCCGCGCCCGACGAGACGGCCAGTCCTTTCTCGGCTTCGCGGAGTGCCAACACCGCGGCGTCGTCGCCCGGTCCCGTCGCGGTCCGGACCTGCACCTCGTGGTCGTACTGGCGGTAGACCCACCGCTTGCTCGCGGTGTTGGGGTGGCCGACGACCTCCTCGAACGCTTCCCCGAGGTCGAAGTCGGGCAGGTCGCGCTCGGGTTGGGTCGGCTCCGTCGAATCGAGGTCGTTCATCGGCGCGCCGTCGCCGAGGAACTCCGCATCGACATCGACCACGACCTCGCCCTCGAAGGTGCAGACGTAGTTGCCTTCGGTCACGTCGCCGATGACCGAACAGCCCAAGTCGTACCGTTGGGCGACCTCGCGGACCGCATCGACGTTCTCGGGCCGGACCTCGTAGCACATCCGCTCTTGGGATTCGGCGAGCAGGATTTCGAGCGCGTTCATGTTCGGTTCGCGCTGGTGGACATCCTCCAAGCGAATCTCCGCGCCGAGACCGCCCTTGGCGACCATCTCGCTGGACGCACCGCCGAGTCCGGCCGCGCCGAGGTCGCGGGCCGCCTCGACCAGTTCGCGGTCCAGCAGGGCCTCGCTGGCCTCGACCAGCAGTTTCTCCGTGTAGGGGTCGCCGACCTGCACCGCGGGGCGGTCCTCGGTCTCGGCGTCCTCCGAGAGGTCCTCGCTGGCGAAACTCGCGCCGCCCAGTCCGTCGCGGCCGGTCGCGTTCCCGACCAGCATCAGTTTGTTGCCGGGTTCCTTCGCGTCGGCGGTGACGAGGCGCTCGTCGTCCAGCAGGCCCACGCAGGCCACGTTCACGAGCGGGTTACCCTCGTAGTCGTCGTGGAACGCCGTACTCCCCGCGACCGTGGGGACGCCGATGGAGTTCCCGTAGTCGCTGATGCCTTCCACGACGCCCTCCAGCAGATAGCGGGAGTGTTCGCGGTCGAACTCCCCGAAGTACAGCGAGTCGGCCAGCGCGATGGGGTAGGCCCCCATCGAGAGCGTGTCGCGGACGATGCCGCCGACGCCAGTGGCCGCGCCGTCGTACGGGTCCACGAACGAGGGGTGGTTGTGGCTCTCGATACCCATCGTGATGTGCGTTCCATCGGCGACTTCCACGACCGCGGCGTCGTCGCCCGGTCCGACGACGACCTCCTCGGCCTCGGAGTCGAAGGCCGACAGGAGCGGTCGAGACGACCGATACGCGCAGTGTTCGCTCCAGAGGTTCTCGAACAGCGCCGCCTCCGCGGGCGTCGGCTCGCGGTCGAGTTCGGCGACGACGAGTTCCCGGTCTTGCTCGGCGAGACTCATTCACCTGTCTGTACAGACACGGCGAATTAATGCCTTTCCATGTGCAGGTGCGTGCATACATCTAGGCATAGTGCCGTCGTTTACCTCGACAACCGTCGCCAACTCACCGTGGACGCGACCGTAGCGCTGACCGGACAGTCGCGTGCCACTCCGGTACCTCGGACACGTTCCCCCGATTTCGACCGTTTTCGATTCCCTATCTACGACAACCGAACGATGGCTCTCACTCTTAGCGTCTTAGACGCGACGCATAAACCATATTACGATATATAAAACAGCCCTTGGACTGCCGACTCGTCTCCTCTCCCGATTGTCCCGGAGAAGCACTCTCACTCGAAACGCGAGGCTCCCGACTCGTCACGACGTTGCGTCCGCCGCAACGTGAAGTCCGATTCCGAGGAGCGACCGACTCCGTACCGAGGCGCTTTTGCCGCCCGCCTGCGAACCCCCGCCCGTGCTATCGGTCGAGCTTCACACCCACTCGTCGCTCTCGTACGACGGCCGGGACCCGGTCGACCTCCTGTTGGAGCAGGCCGCCGCGGTCGGTCTGGACGCGCTGGCAGTCACGGACCACGACGAACTCGCGGCCAGCCTCGAAGCGGTCGAGAAAGCCGAGGAGTACGGTCTCGTCGGCATTCCGGGCATGGAGGTCAGTTCGGCGGCGGGCCACGTCCTCGCGCTCGGCATCTCCGAACGCGTCCCCGCGGGCCTGTCGTTCTCCGAGACGCTCGACCGAATTCGCGAGCAGGGCGGCGTCGCCGTCGTGCCCCACCCGTTCCAGAAGTCCCGGAGCGGTGTGATGGCCAACATCACGGAGGCCGAACTCGCCGAGGCCGACGCCGTCGAGGTGTACAACTCCCGACTGCTGACCGGCCGAGGCAACCGGAAGGCCCGGCGGTTCGCCGAGCGCCACGACCTGCCACAGACCGCCGGGAGCGACGCTCACATCAGCGAGATGGTCGGGCAAGCGGTCACGCGAATCGACGCCGACGAGCGGAGCGCCGCGGCCATCTTGGAGGCCATCGCCGACGGCCGAACGACCGTCGAAGGCAAGCGCACCCCGTGGCACGTCAGCTTCCGGCAGGCCGCGGGCGGCGCGAAACGCCGAGTGAAGAACCGACTCGGGGAACTCCTCTGATGGCCGACCCGACCGGCTCGGGGGCGGATTCGGCGGACTCGGCCGACTCGGAGGCCGACGCCGAGATGCGCGGCGCGTCGGCCGAGCGCGTGGCGCAGGCTGTCACCGACCGTGAGGCGCTGTTCGACTCGCAGGGGTTCGCCGGTCGTCTGCCGGACGGCCTCCTCGTCCGGGACGTGTTGGGCCGACAGCCGATTTTCGTGGAGCGCAGTGACGACGCGGAAGCGAACTGGTCGTTCGCGCCCGGCGACCTCGACGACCCCGAGCCGATTCCCGCGGGGCACGTCTTCGACCCTGAACGACGAGCCACGGAGCGAGCGTTCTCGCTTCCCGACCCCGAGTACGCCGCGGACGAGCGCGAAGCGGTCCGGACGCTCGGGAGTGCGCTCCGGGAGAGTCTGGCGTCGGTCGGAACCGCATCGACCGCACCCGACGACCTCGCGGTCGCGTTCTCGGGCGGCGTCGATTCGGCTGTCGTGGCCAGCGCCGTCGACGCGCCGCTGTACGTCGTCGGCTTTCCGGAGAGTCACGACGTGGAGGCGGCCCGGCGCGCGGCGCGACTGATGAGCCGCGAGGAGGACCTGCGAGTCGTCGAGTTGTCGCCAGCGGACGTGGAGCGGGCGGTCCCCGAGGTGGCCCGCGCCACCGGGCGGACCAACGCGATGGACGTACAAATCGCGCTCCCGCTCTCTCTGGCGGCCGAGGAGGCCGCCCGCGACGGGTTCGACCGGCTCGCGGTCGGACAGGGGGCCGACGAGCTGTTCGGCGGGTACGCGAAGGTCGCCCGCGCGCCAGAGGACCCTCGCGTCGAGGCCGAGACGGTCCGCGGGGCGGCCCGCGAGGTCATCGGGACGCTCCCCGACCAGTTGGAGCGGGACGTGCTGGCGCTCCGCGCGGCGGGCGTCGAACCGGTCGCGCCGCTACTGGACGACCGAGTAGTCCGGGCCGCGCTCGCGCTACCGGGCGAGTCGCTGGTCGATTCGCGCGGCGAGCGCAAGAAGGCGTTCCGACTGGCCGCCCGCGAGTTCGTCCCCGACGGCGTGGCGTTCCGCGAGAAGAAGGCGGTCCAGTACGGGAGTCTGGTCGCCCGCGAGTTGGACCGACTCGCCCGGCAGGCCGGGTTCAAGCGCCGGATGGACGACCACGTCTCGGCGTACGTCGAATCGCGCCTCGCGGAGGACAGTTAGTACTCGTCGGCTAGCGCGGCGAGAGCCGCGCCCACCGATTCGTCGGCCGAAAACGAGAGGCGCTGGCGCTCGTTGTCGATGACGATGGTGACGGTCGCTCGGTCGGAACCGCCGCTGACCGCGCCGCCCGCGGCGAGGAGCAACACCGACAGCGCGACGAGTCCGGCACCGTTGGTCAGGTCCCGCGTGGCGGCGACGACGCCGACCACCAGACAGAGGCCGCCGCAGGCCCGGAACGCCACCGAGAGGTCCATCCCGCCGCCCGCGGGGTCGGTCTCGACCGCCCGGACGTGGTTGTAGCCGATGGATGTCGTCTCGTCGCCGGTCGCGAAGACGATTCGTCGGTCGGTCGCCGCGAAGTGGGTCGTCGCGTCGGGAAGCACCTGCCACTGGTTGGCCCAGTGGACGTTCCCGGCGGTCCACGAGCGGCGGACCTCCTCGCTCGCTTCCAGTTCCGCCTCGATGGCCGCGGGGAGGTCGCGCCCGCCCTCCTCGACGCCGACTTCGCCGACGCTCATGTAAGCGGTCGTTCAAAACCGCGGTTAATTAACTTTCCTACTTGGTAAAATGACACGTCTATTTGAAGCGGCGACGAGCGATTACGACGACCGCGCTTCGACCGCATCTATCGCTTCGAGGCCCAACTGCTGGACTTCGGTCGAAAGCTCCTCGAACGACCGGAGGTCGTCCGGACCGAACCACTCCCACTCGTCGGCGTCGGCCTCGTCGTCGCTCGCGGGGTCGATGGCTCGGAACTCGACCTCGCCGAAGTAGACGTGGTCCACGTGCTGGTGGCCCACTTCACCGCCGGGGTACACGTCGATGTCGAACAGCATCACGTGTTCGGCGGGCGCGAGTTCCCGGCCCGCGGCGGCCTCGACGCTCGTCTCGGGTTCCAGCAGGGTCACGTCGAGACCGGTCTCCTCGCAGACCTCGCGGCGGGCGGCCTCGCGGGGGAGTTCGTCGCGGTCCAAGTGGCCACCGGGCGCGAGCCACATGTCGAGTCGGTCGTGGTGGTGGAGCGCGACCGCGCCGTCGTTGACGACGTAGACGGTCGCGGTGAAGTGGCGGGTGGTCTCCATGCGCGAGCCAACGAATCAGCGGCGGTTGGGCGTTGCGGTCGCACTCGGGACGATGCGGTCACGCTCGGGACGATGCGGTCACGCTCGGGGCGATGCGGTCGCACTCGGGTGGTGCGACTGCACTCGGACCTCACGACTGCGATTGGACGTGCGGTTCGGCGGTCGATGCGATGGTCGAGGCGCAACTCGGGACCGACTCGTACGACCGCGACTTGGCCGTCAAAAACAGAGTCTCAGGGCGCGATAGCGTCTTCTTTCGCTTCCAGCAGTTCGTGGTAGCGGTTGCGAATCGTGACTTCACTGATGTCGGATACGTCGCTGACCTCGCTCTGAGTCACCTTCTCGTTGCTGAGGAGGGCGGCGGCGTACACCGCGGCGGCCGCCAGTCCGACCGGCGACTTGCCGCTGTGGATGCCCTTCTCGGTCGCGGTGTCCAGCAGGTCGCGGGCGCGGCGCTCGACCTCGTCGCTGACGCCGAGGTCCGAGACGAACCGCGGGACGTAGCTCTTGGGGTCTGCGGGCTGGATTTCGAGGTTGAGTTCCCGGACGACGTAGCGGTAGGTCCGAGCGATTTCGTCCTTCTCGACGCGCGAGACGCCGCTGATTTCGTCCAGACTCCGCGGCGTTCCGGCCTGCCGCGCGGCGGCGTAGAGCGCGCTGGTGGCGACCCCCTCGATGGAGCGGCCGGGCAGGAGGTCCTCGTCCAAGGCCCGGCGGTAGATGACCGAGGCGGTCTCTCGAACGTTGTCCGGGAGACCGAGCGCGGAGGCCATGCGGTCAATCTCGCCGAGCGCCTGCTTGAGGTTGCGCTCCTTGGAGTCGCGGGTGCGGAACCGCTCGTTCCACTTGCGCAGGCGTTGCATCTTCTCGCGCTGGCGGCTCCCGAGGGAGTTGCCGTAGGCGTCTTTGTCCTGCCAGCCGATGTTGGTCGAGAGACCCTTGTCGTGCATCGTGTTCGTCGTCGGCGCGCCGACGCGGGACTTCTGGTCTTTCTCCTTGGCGTCGAACGCGCGCCACTCCGGACCGGGGTCTATCTGGTCCTCGTCGACGACGAGTCCGCACTCCGCACAGACCGTCTCGCCGCGCTCGTCGTCGGTGACGAGGTTCCCGCCGCACTCGGGACACTTGGTCTGTTCGCGCTCGGTCTCGGTCTCGTCGGTGGTTCGCTCGTCGGTGTGGGTTCGGGTTCGTGTTTCGGTCATGGTGGAATTTGATGGAGAGAGCTAGCAATAGGTAGGTCGGTCGGCCGCAGACGGGACGGTGGATACCGGGGTCAGAAGACGTTCCCTAGTTGTGCCCGTTTCTACTTAAAGACTGTGGCAACGCGCGATTTCACCGATACCCGTCTCCGACGCATCTTCGCGGGTTTCGACGGTCCAGACGCGTGTCTCGGGTTCGCATATCGACCCCCGAATTCGGCAATCTTTAATACTACCTTCGAGGGGCCGGTATCGAAACCCTTACCGCTGGCCCGCGGGACTTGACGTGTATGAGCGACACGTCTGCCGGGTCCGAGGAGTCCGCGCCCGGTCCGGAGGAGGTCCGTCACGTCGCCGACCTCGCGCGCGTCGGCCTCGACGACGACGAGGTCGAGCGGTTCACCGACCAGTTCGCGGACATCCTCGACTACTTCGAGACGCTGGACGAGGTGCCCGAGGTCGAACGCGACGCCGACCTCGTGAACGTCATGCGCGAGGACGAGGTGCGCGACTCCCTCTCGCAGGACGAGGCGCTGGCCAACGCATCGGAGACCGAGGACGGCTACTTCAAGGGACCGAACGTCTCGTAATCCCAATCATGAGCGCAGACTACAACGTATTCATCACCGAGGAGACCATCGAGGGAGCGGACGACGGCCTCCTCGCCGACAGCACCGTCGCGGTCAAGGACAACATCAGCACCGAGGGCGTGCGCACGACCTGCGGGTCGGAGATGCTGGACGACTACGTGCCGCCCTACGACGCGACCGTGGTCGAGAAGTTGAAGGACGCTGGCGCGACCATCGTCGGCAAGGCCAACATGGACGAGTTCGGCATGGGTTCGACCACCGAGACCTCCGCCTACGGCGCGGCCGAGAACCCCGCGGCACCCGGCCACGTCCCCGGCGGTTCGTCGGGCGGGAGCGCGGCCGCGGTCGCGGCGGGCGAAGCGGACGTGGCCCTCGGGAGCGACACCGGCGGCTCCATCCGCAATCCGGCCGCCTTCTGTGGCGTCGTCGGCATCAAGCCGACCTACGGGCTGGTCTCGCGCTACGGACTGGTCGCCTACGCCAACAGCCTCGAACAGATCGGCCCGCTCGCGCCCACCGTCGAGGAGGCCGCCGAACTCCTCGACGTTATCAGCGGTCCGGACGGGAACGACGCCACGACCCGCGACGAGGGCGACGGCTCGGACTACGCCAGCGCCGCCACGGGCGAGGTCGAGGGCACGACCGTCGGCGTCCCCACGGAACTCGTGGAGGGTGCCGACGAGGGCGTCCGCGAGCGGTTCGAGGCCGCGCTGGACGACCTCCGCGAGCAGGGCGCGACCGTCGAGGAAGTGTCTCTTCCCTCGGTCGAACACGCCGTGGAAGCGTACTACGTCATCGCGATGTCGGAGGCCTCCTCGAACCTCGCGCGCTTCGACGGCGTTCGCTACGGCCACTCGGGCGGCTTCGACGGCAACTGGAACGAGACGTTCTCGAAGGCCCGCGAGGAGGGCTTCGGCGAGGAGGTCAAGCGCCGCATTCTCCTCGGAACGTACGCCCTCTCGGCGGGCTACCACGACAAGTACTACAAGCAGGCACAGGACGCTCGGGCGTGGGTCAAGCAGGACTTCGACGAGGCGTTCGAGTCGGTGGACGTGCTGGCCAGTCCGACCATGCCGACCCCGCCCTTCGAGGTCGGCGAGAGCTTAGAGGACCCGCTCCAGATGTACCTCGCGGACGCCAACACGGTGCCGGTGAACCTCGCGGACCTGCCCGCCATCTCGGTGCCCGCGGGCGAGGTCGATGATGGGCTTCCCGTGGGGATTCAGTTCATCGGCCCGGCGTTCGGCGAGGCGGAGATTATCCGGGTCGGCAGTGCAGTGGAGAATTAAGTATACGGATTCTCTTTCGTCGCGAGCCGTGTGATTCCGTCGACTGTGTCGAAATCCGCGTCGAAGCTGTAGACGTACTCGATTCCTAATCGGCGCATGTACGCGACGGTCGTCGCGTCGCCGAACGAGAGGCCGTCGTAGCGCTCGAACAGTTCGATAGCCCGACGAAAGTCCTCGTCGGTTGCCTGAACCGTCTCGAATCCGGCAGATTCGTCCAACCGGCGATACGTATCGGAGGCGAGTCCGGTTCCGAGACGTTTGTCGAGAAGATTTAGAAGCTCTAGAACGACGTAGTTGGTCACTCGTCCGGTCGGAAGTACTCCGTGGTCGATGCCGCGCACGATGTTTCTCGCTCGCTCGTGGCGTCGCTCGTCACGCTCGTCCCAGAAGTCCAACAGCACGACGCTGTCCACGACTGCGGCTGGCATCAGTCGAGATGCTCCCGTTCGTCCCCCGCCAAATCGTGCGCTTCAAGCGAATCCACGCCTAAATCGACCGGTTCGGCGTCGTCGAACGCGCCGTATCGCTGTCGGACGACCTCGACCCGCAGGTCGCTTTCGTCGGTCGTCTCCCATCGGAGTTTGTCGCCGGGCCGGATATCCAGTCGGTCCCGAAGGTCCGGCGGGAGCGTCACGGAGTATTCGTCGCCGACGGTCGTCTCGCTTCGTTCGGTCGCCATACTCGACAGTTGTGCGTGATTACTGATAAACTTCGGGCGGCACGGCAGTCGTTGAGAAAGAACGATTATAAAAAGGCGGATTATCGGCTAACAATGTCTTCCATCAGATTTTTAACCCAAAATCTCGAAATAGCAGACGATATGGGCACGTCAAGTTCCGAGGCGACTTCAGAGAAAGTCGTTCGCAACCCCGAAAAAGACGACATCGAGGTCGATTTGGAGTTTTACGACGAGACGATGGAAGGTATCGAGGGCGTCTCGATGCCCGACCCGGACGAAAACGAGTAGTCGCTACTCATACAACGATACGCCGTCTGCAATCTGCTTGAGCCGTTTTTTGGAGTATCGCTGTCGGTACTCTTTTTCGATTTTGGCGGTTATCGACTCGTAAGCGGTGTCGCTTGCCTTGATAGCACTCCGAAGGTACACTAAGTCACCTTTTGACCAGTCCGGAAAGTAATCGGTAAAAGGAGCGTGTGGGTGACTCCAATCTCCTCGGTCTTTGAGTCGCGGGACCGGAATCACGAGGTCGTTTACGTTTCTTTCGTAGTTGACACCAATCGGACCGTTGTGTTGCATGCAGTTCCGGACTGCGAGGAGTTCCGGGACGGTGTTGACCGGAGCGAACTGGGATGCCGGAAGAAACGGGTCGCAGGTCTTGGCGAACTCCCAAAGAGCGTGTATCGTGTTGACGTAGGCGTAGACCTCCCACTGTGCCTCGAAGATGCGGAGGTGTTTGGTCGGGTCGGCGTTCAGAAAGTACACCGTCTCGTCCGTACTTCCGATACGCTTGATTTTGCCGATGCACTCGCTACGCCGAGATTTCAGGCTCAGCTTCAACGCTTCCAACTCGACGAGTTCCCGCGCGGCTTCCTGTACCGTCCCCATGCCCGCAAAAATGTAATAGCTATTTAACTACGTTCCGGAATGGATGCGGCGAATCGAGTGGCGAACCGCTGACTCCCGGTAGCGAAACCAGCGAGCGCGACAAACCGCCGTTTCCGACCGCGACGACCACAGACATTAGTCACTCCTCGTTGCCGTGCCTCCATGAGCGACCCCGCAGAGCAGACGCCCGAGCCTTCGCCACCGCCGGACCCCGAGAAAGAAGGCGTCCATCCCGAGGAGGGCGAGACGACCGACGAGGCCACCGTCCACGAGGGCGGCGTCGAGTTGGAGCGCACCATCGGTCTCGGCGGCGGTATCGCCATCGGCGTCGGGACGATGGTGGGCGCGGGCATCTTCGTCTTCCCCGGTCTCGCGGCGGGCGAGGCCGGACCCGCCGCGGCGCTCTCCTTTGCCATCGGGGCCGTCATCGCCCTGCTGGTCGCCCTGCCGACCTCCGAGTTGGCGACCGCGATGCCCCGGAGCGGCGGGGGCTACTACTTCATCTCGCGGGGGATGGGCGCGGCGTTCGGCGCGGTCGTCGGCCTGAGCCTCTGGTTGGGGCTGGTCTTCGCGTCGGCGTTCTACCTCGTCGGCTTCGGCCAGTACGCGGTGGCCGCGCTGGCCGAGGTCGGCGTCTCGTTCGGCGGCGTCGGCCCGGTGACGCCGCTGGCGCTCCTGTTCGGCGTCCTGCTCACGGGCATCAGCCTGACCGGGACCGAGAACGCAGCGAAGTTCCAGAACGCGGTCGTCGCCCTGCTGGTGGTCCTCCTCGTCGCGTTCCTCGGGTTCGGCGTCCTCGACGCCGTGGGGGTGTTCGGGAGCGAGTCGGCACCCGAACAGTTCCTCCCCTACGGCTCGTTCCCGGTGTTGACGACCGCCGCGCTGGTGTTCACGTCGTATCTGGGCTTCGCGCAGGTGGCGACCGTCGCTGGCGAGATACAATCGCCGTCTCGGAACCTCCCGCTGGCGATGGTCGGGTCGGTGTTGGCGGTCGGCACGCTCTACGTCGCGACCATCTTCGTGGCGACGAGCGCGCTCGGAAGCGCCCGACTCGCCACGCTCGGCGAGACCGCAATCGTCGCGGTGGCGCGCGAGTTGCTCGGAAACGTCGGTGCTATCGCCATCCTGCTGGCGGGCTTGCTGGCGACCTTGTCGAGCGCGAACGCCTCGATTCTGAGTTCGTCGCGGGCGCTCTACGCGCTGAGTCGGGACGCGCTCGTCCCGCGGCGCGCGAGCGAGGTCAACCTCCGGTGGGGGACGCCCCATGTCGCGCTCGTGCTGGCTGGCGGGCCGGTCGTTCTCCTCGTCGCGCTGGGTCGAGTCGAGGTGCTGGCGGAGGTGGCGTCGTTCCTCCACCTCGTGATGTACGGGCTGACCTGCGTCGCGCTCGTCCGCCTGCGGCGTTCGCGGCCGGAGTGGTACGACCCATCGTTTACCGTGCCGGGCTACCCCGCAGTTCCGGTGCTGGGCGCGCTCGCCAGTTTCGGACTGGTCGCGTTCATGCAACCGCTCTCGCAGGTCGTCGGCGTCAGTATCATGGTCGGGGCGGCCGTATGGTATCGCCTGTACGCCGACGACGTGCAGTTGCGAGGAGCCCTATGACAGCGACAATCCCCGACCGACCCAAGGTGCTGGTCCCGCTCGCGGTTCTCGACGGCGAGAGCCTCGCGCCCGCGCTCGTGGAAGCACTCTCGACCGTGCCGGTCGAGTTGGTCGGCTACCACGCCGTGCCCGAGCAGACCCCGCCGGGACAGGCCCGGATGCAGTTCGAGGAGCGCATGGAGACGGAACTCGCCGACCTCGCGGTGACGTTCGAGGAGATGGGCGGCACCGTCGAGACGCGCATCGTCTTCACCCACGAACCCGAGCAGACCTTCGAGCGCGTCGCGGTCGAGGAGGGCTGTGACGCCGTTCTCCTGAACAACCCGGCGACGAAGGTCGAGGAGATACTGGTCCCGCTCCGGAGCGAGATAAACGTCGAGCGAATCGTCGCGCTGGTCGCCAGCGTTCTGGGCGCGACCGACGCGACCGCGACGCTCTATCACGTCGCGGCCCCCGACGACGAGGCGGGCCGGGAGACGGGTCAACGACTCGTGGATGCGGCGACCGAATCGCTGGCCGAGGCGAGCGTCGCACCCGAGCGCATCGACCGGGAGATAGCCGTCTCGGAGACGCCGATAAAGACACTCGCGGCGGCGGCCGGGGAGTACGACCTCGTGGTGATGGGCGAGAGCAAGCCCTCGGTCCGGGAACTGTTCTTCGGCGAGGTGTCCGAGCAGGTCGCGTCCCAGTCGGTGACGCCCGCGCTGGTGGTGCGGCGACTGCCCGCGCTGGAGACGAAATCTGAGAAGTCGGAGGAGTCGGGCCAGTCGAGAGAGTCAGAGAAGTCGGGAGAAGCGGAGTCGGAGACCGAATCGCGGCCGGAGTGACTACTCGCTGTACGCGAGGTTCATGATCCACTGCGAGAAAGCGTCGCTCTCGGCGTCAACCTCCTCCTCGCCGATGAACGGCGAGAGCATGTCGCCCGCCATGAGGAGCGAGAAGTCGAGGTCGCGGGCGGCGGGCGTGATGAGGTAGGTGTTGTGGCCCTCGTAGACGGTCTCCTCGCGCTGGACGAGACCCTTCTCGTACAGCGATTCGACGATGCGACTCCCCTTCCGGGAGTCCACGTCGAGTTGCTTCCAGAAGTCGCTCTGGTGGATGCCGCCGGACTCCCGGACGAGTTCGAGACCCGCGCGCTCCGCGTCGGTGAGGTCCTCCTCGGATACTGCCATACAGGGTACACGGTCCCCGAGCGGTTTAAAAGTGACCGTCTGGCTCGCTCGCGGACCTCGCCAGTCGTTCCGCCCTCGCCGGTCGCGCTATCGGTCCGCTCGCTCGACGGCGACCTCCTCGTAATCCGTCTCGCAGGGCTTGCCGTCGGCGAACCAGTAGCGACCCGCGCCGTCGGCGTCGATGGCGACCAGCGAGGAGGACCGGGTGCCGTAGTCGTCGGCGTGAACGCAGGCCCCGAGGTCGTGGTCTCGCAAGACCGCCTTCGCGCGCTCGAACCAGCCCTCGGAACCCATCTCCGAGACGGACTCTCGCCCGTCGTCGGCGGTTACGCCGTCGCTCGGCGTGTCGGGGTGGACCGCATCGCGGATGCGTCTGGCCTTCGGCGCGGCCCCGTTGTACCCCTCGTTGACGACGACGTGGACGCCGGGGTCGAAGTGGGTGGTCCGGAGGACGCCGTCCCACTCCAACAATCCGGCCTCGTCGCGGTCGGCGACGACGAGGTTGAACCCGGCGTACTCGCGGTCGGCGAGTTCGTTCTTGACGTAGGAACTCGCGGCGCTCGCCGACTCGCGGGCCAACGCGTCCCGGACGAGGAGGCCCCGCGAACGCTCGCCCTCGATATCAGCGCGCCGGTTCGTGACGGCGACGAACAGGCCCGCGTCGTTGTAGCCGATCCACGTCCCTCCGGCCTCGTCGTCCCGCGGGGCCACGACGCGAGGCTTTTCGTCCAAGACGCCGGGCGGCCGGGACGGGCGGCCGAGCGCCTCGTCGCGGTTCGCCGCCGCGGCTATCGGGGCGTCGCCGAACACCTGCCACGCGAGGATGAGGGTACACACGAGATGTGGTACGGTCTCGCACGGCTAAAGTCTCGCGGCCTTCGTGGAGTGCGAGAATCCCGAAACGACGACTCTCGGGTTCGACTTTCGGATACCACGTTCACCTCGGCGCGTGCTGGCGCGACCCTCGTGGTCGCGCCGCTGCGCGCGAGGGATGAGGACCGCAACGGAGTGAGGACCGCAATCGGTTGGGGAGGAGGAGGTGCGGTTTGTTGTGCGGTATGATTGGAGTCGGCAGTAGCTAGCTTCTGTTCGACAAACACCACATTTCCGACCCCGAGATAGACAGCGACCATCACTGCGACAGCGACGACGACAGCAACAGCGACCGCTCCTATCGCCGACAACAAGGAGTCACCGCAACCGCCCAGCACCGCGACAACCACCGCGACCGCGCCCCCGGACCTCCCCGCTTGCTCGGGCACGAGGCCCTCGCGGCGCGTCCTGTCGAACGTGTCGTCGAGTTCGTCCTGTCGAACGTGTCGTCGAGTTCGTCCTGTCGAACGTGTCGTCGAGTTCGTCCTGTCGAAGGTGTCACCGAGCGCGTCCGGTGGTCAGCCAAATTCCCCTACGTAGTTTGGGAGCTACGAATCGCCCGACTCTCGAAGTCGCTCCCGGACCGCTTCGCGCTCGACAGTCCCGGAAGCAGTCCGGGGCAGGTCGTCGGCGAACGCGACCGTCCGGGGGCGCTTGTAGCCCGCCAGTCGCTCCCGGCAATGGGCGTCGAGGGCGGCGGTCGAGAGGCCCGAATCGGTCCCCGTCTCCACGCCGTCCTCCGGAACTACCAGCGCGCTCACGCGCTCGCCCCACTCGTCGTCGGCCAGTCCGACGACCGCGGCGTCCCGGACCTCGGAATGGTCGCGCAGGACTTCGACCACCTCGCCGGGGTGGACGTTCTCCCCGCCGGTGACGATGCGGTCCTCGCGCCGGTTCAGCACCCAGACGCGGCCCTCCTCGTCGCGGTATCCAACGTCGCCGGTGTGGAGACCGTACTCGCCGAACGCCGCCTCGGTCGCCGCCGGGTCGCCGTAGTAGCCCCGCATGACGGTCGGCCCGGAGACGACGAGTTCGCCGGTCTCGCCCGCCGGAAGCGGGGTTCGCTCGTTTTCGCCGCTCTCCTCGTTTCCTCCGTCGTTCGCGTTCGCTCCATCGCTCCCGTCCTCCTCGCCGACGACGGTCACGTCGGTCCACAGGAGGGGCCGACCGACCGTCCCCCGATGCGCGAACGCCTCGCGGGGGCGAGCGGTCGCAATCTGAGAAGCGGTCTCGGTCATGCCGTAGGTCGGGTGGACCGGCACGCCGCGGCGCTGGCACCGCGAGAGGAGTTCGTCGGGGGTCGGCGCGCCCCCCAACAGGACGAACCGGAGCGAGTTCGACAGCGACTCGCGCGCGTCGAGCATCCGCCGGAGCATCGTCGGCACGAGCGAGACGCCCGTGACGCCGTGTCGGGCCATCGCGTCGGCGGCGTCTGCGGCGTCGAAACCCTCCTGCAAGACGACCGTGGTCCCGTAGAGCGCCGACCGGAGGACGACCGACAGCCCGCCCATGTGGTACATCGAGAGACAGAGGAGCCACTTGTCGTCGGGCGTCACGCCGAGTCGGAACGCCGAGGAGGTCGCGCTCGCCAGAAAGTTACCCATCGACAGTTCGACGGCCTTCGGGTCGCCCGTCGTCCCGGAGGTGAACAGCATCGCTTGGGTGTCGGTACGGGACCACGACGCCGGGTCGAAGTCGGCGGGAGGTCGTTCCCGCAGGGCCGCCACCTCGTCCGCGTCGGGCGAATCGACCGACGCGACCGGAACATCCGAAATTGCCGCGGCGTCGGCTTCGGTCATCTCCTCGCAGACCAGCAGGTTCAGGTCGGCCGTCTCGGCCTGCCGAGCCAGTTCCGGTCGGGCGAGGCGCGCGTTCAGCGGGACCAGCACCGCGCCGAGGCGCATCGCGGCGTGGACCAGTCGGACGAACGCGGTCCGCGTCTCCATCAGGACGCCGAGGTGGTCGCCCGCTCGAACGCCGAGCGCGGCGAGTCGGCCCGCGGTCTCGCCGACCGCCGAATCCAACTCGGCGTAGGTCCACGTTCCCCCGTCGGTCGCTCCGTCCGCTTCGATTAGCGCGGTCTCCTCGGGTGAGGTCCGCGCGCGGTCGGCCAGCCAGTCCTGCATTGTTCCATCGTGCGTGTCGGTAGCTCTCTCGTCAGTCATGGTGTCCCCACGTGTCCGCGGTGCCGTTGCCCTCGCCCTGCGGGACGACTGCCCGGCCGTCCGCGACTGGGGCGATGTCCGGGCCGAGGTCCGACTCCAGTAGCTTCCGCGTGGCGAGTCCGCAGGCCGCAACGTCCGGTATCGCGGCCGCGACGTGGACCGCGGCGGTCCGGGCGACCGCGCCGTCGATGGTGGTCGTCACGACCGGTTCGATTCCCTCCTCGCGGGCGCGAGCCGCCAGTGCGCTGGCCTCTCGCGGGCCGCCGAGCGCCATCGGCTTCAGGATTACCGCGTCGGGGTTCGCGTCGAGCGCGTCGGAAAACTCGACCTCGGCGAGCGTCTCGTCCAGCGCGACCGGTCCCGACAGCGCGGCGAGGCCCGCGATGTCGGTCGCGGGCAGGGGTTGCTCGACGTACGCGAGGAGGTCGCCAACTGCGTCGAGGAACTGCTGGGCCTGCTGGCGGGTCCACGCGGCGTTCGCATCGGCCCGGAGTTCGACCTCGGGGAGCGCGTCGGCCACGGCCTCGATTCGCGCCACGTCGGCGGACAACTGGCGCGCGCCGACCTTGATTTTGAGACAGTCGAAACCCGCGTTCGCGGCTTGTCGGGCCTCCGCGACCGTCTCGTCGGCGGATGCGTCGCCGACCGTCGCGTTGACCGGGACGCTCTTGGCCGGGTTCTCCGAGCCGAGGTAGCGGTAGAGGGGCACGCGCTGGCGCGAGGCCCGCAGGTCCGCGAGCGCGAGGTCGAGCGCGTGGCGCGCGGCCGGGGTCGAGTCGAGATTTTCGAGGAGGTCGTCGGGCTCCTCGCCGCCGTCGATGGCGTCGCTCGCGGTTTCACCGCTCGCGTTCGAGGCGGGAAGCACCTCGCTAACCTCCGCGAGGACCGACTCACACTCGTCGTAGTGTTCGGTCCAGCCCGGAAGCGGCGTGGCCTCGCCGACCCCGACCGCGCCGTCGTCGGCTTCCAGTCTGAGGAGGAGACCGTCCCGGCGCTCGACGGTGCCCCGAGCGGTTTCGAGGGGGTCGGCGAGCGGGAGCGAGAAGGGGCGGATGTCGGCCCTCATAGAGCGAGACCCACCGCGAACAGGAGCGAGTGGGCGGCGAGGAGTTTCCCGGTCCGTTCTAGCGCGGGATTCAGCACCTCACCCGACGAGTCGGTGAGCATCGTCCGCGCGATGATGGCGGCGTAGGGAACCGTCACCAGCGGGAGGAGGACCGCCGGGGAGTAGCCCCGCGCGAGCCAGAACCAGACGGGTACGACGTACGACAGCGCGAGCAGGCCGACGAACTCGGCCCGACTCGCGGTGTAGCCGACGAGGACCGCGAGGGTCTTCTTGCCCGCCTCGCGGTCGGTTTCGAGGTCCCGGACGTTGTTCACGACGAGGATGTTCGTGGAGATAGCCGCGACCGGGAGGCTGGCGACGAACGCCGCGAGGGTGACGGTTCCCTCGGGGATACCCATCGGGAAGGCCCCGGCGAGTTTGCTCGCGGCTTGCACGTAGTAGGTACCCATCACGGCGACGACGCCGAAGAAGACGAAGACGAACAGGTCGCCGAGACCGTGCGAGCCGAGGGGGTAGGGACCCCCGGCGTAGGCGATGCCGGAGACGACGCTGGCGAGGCCGATGACGAGAATCGGCAGGCCGCCGACGTAGACGAGGTAGACGCCGACGAGGACGGCCAGCGCGAACGTGGCGTACATCGCGCGCTTGACCGACTCGGGGGCGATGAGTCCGGACTGAGTGACCCGCGTGAACCCCTCGCGCTCGTCGGTGTCCACGCCCTTCACGGCGTCGTAGTAGTCGTTGGCGAAGTTGGTGCCGATTTGGATGAGTGCCGCGCCGACGAACGCCGCCAGCGCCGGGAGCGGGGCGAAGACGCTCTCGTGGACCGCCAGCCCGACGCCGACGAAGATGGGGGCCGCGGCCGCCGGGAGCGTGTGGGGCCGAGCGGCCATCAGCCACGCCTCGCGCCGGGAGTGTTCGGTAGCCATGTCGCTCATTGACGGGAGTTACGGCGAGCGAACAATAGCATCTGCGGTTTCGACGGAGCCGAGGCTGGCGAATCGAAGGTGTCCGGAGAACCGCTCTTCGCTCGTATCTACTCCTTGTCGCCAGAATCACTTAAAGAGACGCAGCGAGACGGCGACGCGCCGGTGACGCTTCAGTCGTCGCCCGCCGCCCGAAACTCGCGGGCCGCCTCGCGCAGTCGCTCGGAGATGCCGGGTACCTCCTCGGGCGAGACCTCGCCCGACGACTCGATGTCGGCGAGGGACTTCGGGAACTCCCGGAGCGAGTAGTGAACGTCGATGCCCGCGTTCGCGCCCTCGCCCATCGCCACCGGAATCTGGTTGTGACCCGGCGTGAGGTCGCCGACAGCGTAGACGCCTTCGACGCTGGTCTCGCCGGCGTCGCCGACCGCGACGGTGCCGTCGTCGTTGCGCTCACAGCCGAGTTGGTCCACGAGGTCGGCGTTGTAGTTCGACCCGTACATCGGGAAGCCGCCGCGGTACTCGCGGAACGCGCCGTCCTCGAACTCGAAGCCCTCCAGCCAGCCGTCGTCGCGCTTCTCCATTCGGGCGATTTCTTCGGTCACGATTTCGACGGGGTGGGCGCGCAACTGGCGGTCGGTCTCGTCGCTCCACTCGGGGTCGTCGCCGCGCAACAGCAGGTCCACCTCGTCGGTGAAGTTGAGCATAATCATCGCGACGTGAGCGGCCGACTCGCCGGTTCCCATCACGAAGACGGGTTCGTCCACGAACAGGTAGGCGTCGCAGTGGAGACACCAGTGAAGCCCCCGGCCGGTCGGCGGGAGCGGCGGGTCGGGGCGCTCGTCGGTGAACCCCGTCGCCAACACCACCTTCTCCGCGGTAAATTCGGCATCGCCGGTCGAAAGCCGGAACCGACCGTCGTCGGTCTCCTCGACCGACTCCACGAAGTCCCGGACGTAGTCGGCCCCGTAGTCCCGAACCTGCTCGCGGGCGGTTTCGAGGAGTTCGTTGCCCGAGACCTCCTCGGTGATGCCGATGACGTTGTGGGTCTCGGTCATCATCGCGGCGCGGCCGCCGCCGCGGTTGACGACCACGGTGTCGTGGCTCAGCCGCGTCGTGTAGAGCGCGGTCGTGAGACCGGCCGGTCCGCCCCCGACGACCGCGACTTCGTACTCGCGAAGGTCCTCTGTCATCGGTCGGAAGTTCGGTCCTGAGCGTCTTAAGTCGGCGGGCGAGGACGAGGTCGGTCAGAAGCGACGCCGGGGGTCGAAGTCGCCGAGAAGTTCGCTCAGCAGTCCACGACCCAGTTACAACAGAGACACAGCTTCGGACAGTCGGACCGACAGTACGACATGCAACAGTCGGCGTTCGGGTCGCCGACGACATCCTCGATGTCGCCGTCGATGTCGCCGACGCGGTAATCGACGCGCTCGCCGTCTTCCCACGTCGAGATGTACGAGTCGTCGTCCAACTCCTCGACGCTCAGGTCGCCAGCTTTCTCGACTTCGGTCTCCGACGCGGTGGCCGCGGCCGACGCGCCGAACGCGACTGCGCTACTCGAAGCGATACCTCGAAGGACTTGTCTTCGTCTCATCACGCAATATAGTACCGAACAGAGAACTATTAAATTTTCTAATTCTATAAAGATAAATAATGTCGTCGGAGTTCAGTAGTGCCAGTCGAACTGCTCGAAGTCGGGGTCTCGACCCTCCACGAACGCGTCGCGCCCTTCTTGGGCCTCGTCAGTCATGTACGCCAGTCGGGTCGCCTCCCCGGCGAACACCTGCTGGCCGACCATCCCGTCGTCGGTCGCGTTGAAGGCGTACTTCAACATTCGCATCGCGGTCGGACTCTTCTCGTTCATGGTCTCCGCCCAGTCGAGTGCGACCTCCTCCAGTTCGTCGTGGGCCACGACTTCGTTGACCATCCCCATGTCGGCGGCCTCCTCGGCGTCGTAGTTCTTCCCGAGGAAGAAGATTTCCCGCGCCTTCTTCTGGCCGACCTGCTTGGCGAGGTAGGCCGACCCGAACCCGCCGTCGAACGAGGCCACGTCGGGGTCGGTCTGCTTGAACAGCGCGTGTTCCTCGCTGGCGATGGTCATGTCGCAGACGACGTGGAGGCTGTGGCCGCCGCCGACGGCCCATCCCGGCACGACGCAGACGACCGGCTTCGGGATGTGGCGAATCAGTCGCTGGACTTCGAGGATGTGGAGGCGGCCGCCCTTCGACGCTCGCTCGCTGTCGGCGTCGCCCTCCTCGCCGCGGTACTCGTAGCCCTCCTTCCCGCGAACCGTCTGGTCGCCGCCCGAGCAGAACGCCCACCCGCCGTCCTTCGGCGAGGGACCGTTGCCGGTCAGCAGGACGCACCCCACGTCGGTCTGGCGCTTGGCGTGGTCCAGCGCGTCGTAGAGTTCGTCCACCGTCTTCGGTCGGAAGGCGTTGCGGACCTCCGGGCGGTCGAACGCGATGCGCACGGTGCCCGACTCGACCGCGCGGTGGTAGGTGATGTCGTCGAAGTCGGGACCGGCTCGCTCCCACGCGTCGGGGTCGAAAATCTCGGATACCATGTGTCGGCGTGGGGTCGGTGCGAGGAAAAAGATTGCTTGTTGGCGTATCGTCGTTCGGGCCGGTTCGGGCCGGTTCTCGGGGTGGTTCTCGGGACGGTTCGGGTCTCGGGACGATTCGGATTTCGGGACGGCTTCGGGTCGCGCCGCGGACGGTTCCGAGGAGCGAAGCTACTTCACGCCCCGCTCCGTGACGTAGGCCATGACCGACGCCACCGGCGCGGACCCCGCCGCTCGACTCGCCGACAGAACCCGGAGCCTCGAACGCTCGAAGATTCGCGTGATGTTCGGCCTCGCCGAGGAGGCCCGACGCGAGTCCGACCGCGAGCTAGTCCGCCTCGAAGTCGGCGAACCCGACTTCGGGACACCCGACCACGTCATCGACGCCGCGGCCGAGGCCGCCCGTGAGGGCGCGACCAGTTACACCGAGAACGCGGGCATCCCGCCGTTGCGCGAGGCGATTTCCGAGACGATGGCCCGCGAGAGCGGCGTCGAGTACGACCCCGAGCAGATTACGGTCAAAACCGGCGCGATGGAAGCCCTCTCGTTGACCATGATGGCGATTGCGGGACCCGGCGACGAGGTGGTCGTGCCCACGCCCGCGTGGCCCAACTACGTCAATCAGGTCCAGTTAGCCGGGGCGACGCCCGTGACGGTCCCGCTGTCGGCCGACTCGGGTTTCGACCTCGACCCCGAGCGCGTGGCCAGCGAAATCCGCGACGAGACCGCGGCCGTGATTCTCACCTCGCCCTCGAACCCGACCGGGCGCGTCTACGACGAGGAGGCCGTCGCGGAAGTCGCGGAAGTCGCGGCGGCCCACGACGCCTACGTCGTCGCCGACGAGGTGTACGGCCGACTCACGTACGACCGGGACTTCCGGGGCGTCGCGTCCTACGTCGAGTCGCCGGAGAACGTCATCACGGTCGATTCCTGCTCGAAGACGTACGCGATGACGGGGTGGCGGTTGGGCTGGCTCGCGGGTCCCCAGTCGGTCGTGGACGCCGTGACCAGCATCGGCGAGAGTACGACCGCCTGCCCGTCCAGCGTGAGCCAGCAGGCCGCGCTCGCGGCGCTCACCGGTCCGCAGAACCCGGTTGCCGAGATGAAGGCCGCCTTCGAGGAGCGCCGGGACTTCGTGGTCGAGCGCGTCGCCGAGATACCGACCGTCTCCTGTCCTCGGCCGGAGGGCGCGTTCTACGCCTTTCTCGACGTGAGCGACCTGCCGGGCGGGAGCTTCGACATCGCCGAGCGACTCCTCGCCGAGCGGGGCGTCGTCACCGCGCCGGGCGACGGGTTCGGCGACGCTGGCGAGGGCTACCTGCGAATCAGTTTCGCCAACGGCCTCGACCGCATCGAGGAGGGACTGGACCGCATCGAGGCGTTCGTCCGCGACGAATCGTAGCCGACGCTACTGGTCTATCACGTCGAGACACTCCCCGATGAAGGTGTCGTGGCTGGCGAACACCTCGCGGTCCAGCGCGACCGCGGTGCCGCTCGTCTCGTCGTGCAGGAAGTGCATCTCCACGGCGTCCTCGAACGACCGGACCGTGTAGTTCAGCGGGCCGTGCGCGTACAGGTCTTCCTGATGGGGCTTCTCGACCGCCTCCAGTCGAACGTCGCGGACGACCTCCTTGATGTCTCGCTCGGTGTACTCGTCGGCTACGTCGTCGCGGACGTACAGCACGTCGCCGCCGTCGTCGTCGTAGTAGATGACGCTCCGCAGGTGGTCGCCGACGCGGTCCCGGAGGAACGTAGTCAGGGCTTCGGCAGAGGTTACTGACATTCGAACCGACGGAGGTTCGAGTGGAGCAAGCATTAATGTTTTCTCGATTCTCAGTAAGGATAAATCGGGGGAGCCGGGGACGACTCACTCGACCCGCTCGGCGACGCGCTCGGCCACCTCGTCGCGGAACCGGTGGCTCGACTCGGCGTCGGTGACGACCTCGATGACCTGCGTCCCCTCGCTCTCGACCGACGACTCGAACGCCGACCGGAACGAGTCGAGGCTCCCGACTCGCTCGAAGTCCAGCCCGTAGAGGTCGCCCGTGGGTTCGTAGTCGAGACCGTGAGGCGTCCGGAACTGGTCGGTGAACGGCGGGTCGAACTCCTCGATGGGGAGCATGTGGAAGATACCCCCGCCGTCGTTGTTTATTTCCACGATGGTCGCGTCCACGCCACACCGGGCCACCGCCAGCAGGCCGTTCATGTCGTGGTAGTACGCCAAGTCGCCGGTGACGAGGACCAGCGGGTCGTCGGTCGCGCTCCCCGCACCGAGGCCGGTGCTGGTGATGCCGTCGATGCCGCTCGCGCCCCGATTGCCCAACACCGTCACGTCGGCTCCTCGGGGGCGGCCGAACCGGTCCAAATCCCGGACCGGCATGCTGTTCGAGACCATCACGGTCGCGGGGTTGGGGGCGTCTTCGGCGACCGCCGAGAGTACCCCGCCCTCGAACAGTCGCTCGCCGCGGGCCTCCTCGACCAGTTCCCAGTACTCCTGCTCGGCGGCGGCGAAGCGGTCGCGCCACTCGTGATTTCCGGTCGATTCGACGCTCTCGGCCAGCGACCCGGCGAACCGCGTCGGGTCGGCCGCCAGCAGGTCGGTCGCGGTGAACGTCGCCTCGCGCCACCCGCCCGCGGGGTCCACGAGGAACTGCCGGGCGTCGCTCGCTTCGAGGTACTGCCGGAGAACTTTCGAGGTCGGCGACGCGCCGAACCTGACCACGACCTCCGGGTCGGGCCACGAGTCGCCGACCGATTCGAGGTAGCCGTCGTAGCCGCCAGCGACGACCACGCGGGTCGCGTGGTCGTCGCCGCGCTCGTCGCCGTGGCCGAACCGATGGCCCGACAGGGGGTCGGCCAGAATCGGGAAGCCGGTCGCCGCCGCGAGGTCCGCCAGCGCGTCGCGCTCCGGCGTCGGCGCGTCGGCGGGACCGGCGACTAACAGACCGCGGTCGGCGCTCTCGACGGCCTCCCGAACCGTCTCCATCTCGGCGTCGCTCAGTTCCGGGCGGCCCTGCCCGGTTCGGACGAAGGGCCGTCGAGTTCCGTCGCGCTCGGTCCGACCGTCCGCGCCGAGGGGTGCCTCCTCGGCCAGATTCTCCGGCACGTCACCGGGCACCTCGACCGGTTCGAGCGGCTTGCGGAACGGGACGTTGAGGTGGACCGGACCCGGCGGCGTCCCGGTCGATTCGGCCAGCGCGCGGGCCGCGGTGGTCCGGAGCGACCGGAGCTTTCGGCCATCGGGTTCGGGTTCCGGCAGGTCGGCGTACCACCGCACCGAATCGCCGTAGAGTTTCTGCTGGTCGATGGTCTGGTTCGCGCCCGAGTCCCGGAGTTCCGGGGGTCGGTCGGCGGTGAGGACGAGCATCGGCACGCGGGCCTGAGTCGCCTCGATGACCGCGGGGTGGAAGTTCGCGGCCGCGGTGCCGGAGGTACAGACCAGCGGCGTCGGCTTTCCGGTGCGTTTCGCTCGCCCCAACGCGAAGAAGGCGGCCGAACGCTCGTCCAAGTGCGAGAAGACCCGTATCTCCGGATGCTCGGCGAACGCGACGGTCAGGGGCGTCGAGCGACTGCCGGGCGCGATACAGACCGCGTCCACTCCGGCGGCGGCGAGTTCCGCGACGAGGGTCCGCGCCCAGAGGGTGTTTCGGTTCGGGGCGGGAGAATCAGTCATCTTCCAGTTCGTCCAGAATCGGCCGGTACTTCAGTTGGACCTCCTCGTACTCCTCGTCGGGGTCGCTGTCGGCGACGATGCCGTTCCCGGCGAACAGCGTCGCCGAGGTGCCGTCGGTGACTGCCGACCGGAGGCCGACCGCGAAGGTGCCGTCACCCTCGGCGTCGAACCACCCGACCGGCGAGGCGTACCACCCGCGGTCGAAGCTCTCGGTGTCGAGGATGGTCTGGAGGGCTTTCTCCGGCGGGAGACCGCCGACCGCGGGGGTCGGGTGCAGGGCCTCCACGATGGAGAGGACGTGACCGTCGTCGGTCAGGTCGGCCTCGATGGGCGTCCAGAGGTGCTGGATGGTCGCCAGCTTCCGGACTCGGCGGTCGGCGACCCGGACCTCGCCCGAGACCGGCGAGAGCTGGTCGCGGATGGTCTCGACGACCAGTTCGTGTTCGTGGGCCATCTTCTCGCTGTTCTCGATGCTGGCTTCGAGTTCGGCGTCCTCCTCGGGGGTGTCTCCTCTGCCGACAGAGCCCGCGAGGGCGTCGGTCTCGACGGTCCGGCCGCGCAGGGTGGCCAGACGCTCGGGCGTCGCGCCGAAGAAGGCCCCGTGGGTCGTCGGCTCGAAGCAGAATCGGAAGCAGTCAGGGTACGACTCGCCGAGGCGCGCGAGCGCGTCGGGAATCGAGATTTCGCCCGCCAACTCGACCGCGAGGGCTTGCGCGAGCGTGACCTTCCGGAGGTCGCCCGCCTCGATTCGGGAGACGGCCGCGCTGACCTGTTCGGCCCACTCCTCGCGGGTCGTGGTCGGCGTGGTCGAGCGGACGCCGGGCGGTCCCGCGCTTCGGGGGTCGGTCTCGGTCGGTCGCTCCGCTTGCTCGGTCAGCGCCTCGCGGACCTCGGCGAGTTCGCGCTCGACGGCCTCCGCCGAGGAGTCCCGCGCGGAGACGGTGAGCCACGTCTCGCCGTTCGCGCGGGTCAACTGCGTGCGGGGGAGGACGAACTCGCCGCCGCCGAACCCCTGCCACGGCGGCGCGGGGTCGTGGTCGGCGTGGAACGCGAACCCGCCGAACAGGCGCGGGCGGGCCGCCTCGGGACCGTCGTAGTCGAGTCCGGCGAAGAGGTCGTTTGCGGCCTCGCGGACCGTCTCGAAGCGGTCGGCTCCCTCGGCCGCGATGCGGGCCGCGGTGCCGCCGCCAGCGAACTCCGGACCGTAGGGGCTGGTCCAGTAGATTCTCGGCGCGTCCCGCCCGGCGAGGAACGGTCGGGGGTCGCAGTCGGGTAGCTCTACTGCCCGGCTCACGAGGGCGGAGCCGGTCGGTTCTGCCGACACCTGTCCGTCGCGGGGCGGAGACTCCATTCAGTCGAACTCAGGATTGGGGAGCCTTTAGTCTAACTGAATTACTCGTGGCACTCCTCGGACGAAGACACGGCAACTGAACCGCTCGCCGCGTCGAAGACCCGTCAATTCGAATCGTTCGACTGACCATGTTCGACTGACCATTCATCTCGGCGCGTGCGGCGCGACCCTCGTGGTCGCGCTTTCTCACGCGAGGGATGAGTAGCGCAGGCCCGTGGCCGAGCAACGCAATCGGTTGGGGAGGTGTGTGGTCCGCGGTCGCGGTGCCGTGAGGTCGCAGTGCGGTTGGCGGTACGATAGGCTCAAGCCTGAAACTAGCTCACCGGACCCAATCCCATCCCGAACTCTCCCTCCGAATCCCATCTCGAACTCTCCCTCCAAAAGTAGCCGAATCGCCTAGCTGTATCGCTCCTCGTTCCACGGGTTCGCGGTGTTCGAGTAGCCGCGCTTCTCCCAGTAGCCCCGCTCCGGTTCGGTCAGGAACTCCACGCCGTCCACCCACTTCGCCCCCTTGTAGGCGTACTTGTGGGGCGTCACCACGCGCAGGGGTCCGCCGTGTTCCTCCGGGAGCGCCTCGCCGTCGAACTCGTAGGTGAACAGGACCTCCTCACGCATGCAGTCCGAGAGGGGGAGATTGGTCGTGTAGCCGTCGAGCGCCGAGAACATGACGTGGACCGCGTCGTCCTGCACGCCCGCCAACTCTGCGAGGTCCGGGAACGTGACGCCCGTGAACTCGCAGTCGAACTTGCTCCAGCCGGTCACGCAGTGGAAGTCTTGGCTCTGGGTCTCGGCTGGCAGGTCCCGAAACTCGTCCCACGTGAACGATAGCTCGTCTTCGACCGCGCCCGAGACCGTGAACTCCCACGTCTCGGGGTTCCAGTCGGGCGTGCCGCTCTTCGAGAGGACCGGGAACTTGCTGGTCTCGCGCTGGCCCGGCGGGAGGCGTTCCCCGTCGAACTCCTCGTGAAGGTCGGTAACGTCGGTGACGCTCATATCGGCTACTGGGAAGCGAGACAAGTAGATGTATCGACTGCGCGTGGACACGAGGAGAATCACCTGACGGCAACCGAATCGTTCATCGGCAACGGTCCGTTTCGGGGCGAGTAAGTCCGGACTAACTCGGGTGTTGGGTGGTGGGCCGGAGTATCGACTCAATAACAAAGACGAACCTGTACTAAAGCGAGTTCGCATGGCGACACAAGAAAAACGCACGACCGGTCAAGACAAGACCGTACAGGCGGCCGAGGAGACCGCGACGGATGTCACGGTCCTCGCGGCGGCAACGTCGGTCGTCCTCGCACTGCACCAGTTCTTCGTGCGAGGCAACCGAATGCAGGGTATCTTCATCGGCCTCTGGCCACCGACGATTCTGGCGTTCGCCAGTTACTACAACCAGAAGCGAATCGAGAAGGCGGTCACGGCCCTCGGCCCGAACCGCATCATCAACTCCATCGAGCAGATGCTCGGTAGCCGCTGAACGCCGACGCGACGCCCGCCCGCCGATTTTTTGCGACCATCTGGTACAATCACCGGTTGTATCTCGACACAAAGAAATCCAGTTACCGATTCAAAACCATCTGTTCAGGTTCTCCGAACCTATTTTTCCCTGTCGCAGAAATGGTTTTCCGTCGCCGGTACTCCTCCCCGTCAGACTTAAGAACACCCCTCCCGAAGCCACCAATGTTCCAATGCCGAAGGTAGAGATAACTATTCCGGAACATCTCGAAATGCAGATCGCCCAGATGGTCGAACAGGGCGAGTTCGTCAACCGAGAGGAGGCCATCGAGGACCTGCTCTCGACCGGTTTGAAAGCCTACAAAACGAGCGGTCCGATGGACGACGACGACCGTGAACCGGGTATCGAAGACGAAGGAATGATGGGCCACGAAGACGAGTACGTCTTCTAACCCTCTCTTCTCGGAGCAGTGTGACAGGCTGTCAGAAACTCTTAAACCGGACACATCCGTACCCACGGGCATGCACAAGGACGAGCTTCTGGAACTCCACGAGGAGATGGTCCTCATCATGGAGTACTTCCAAGAACAGGAACGGGTCACCGACGGGCTGTTCGACCCCTACGAGGAGTTGGACGTGGACCCCTCGCACGTCCACAAGTCCAAGAGCGAACACAAACACGCCGTCTTCGTGTTGGGGAACGCGCTGGCCACCGCGATGAGCGACGACGAGTTCAGCGAGGCTGGCCGCATCGGCAAGCGAATGCAGGAACTAGCCGACGACGCCGAATCCAAAATCTGAAACCACGACCTTTTCCAGCGGTCGCTCGCGGCCGAGTCTACGACTCGACCACTCACTCCCTTGCAAAAGCTCGACCAAAAACACGGCGTCACCTCCTCCCTCGCTCGCCGGTACGCAGAGCGCACCGGCTTGGCTCGGTCGAAGGTTCCTTGGTCCGCTTGGTCGCTTCGCTCCCTCGCGGGAGAACTGCTGGACTCCTCGTGGGAGGCCGGGGACACGCAAGATAGACACGTTCCGGTTGCGCTCGATTGACCCTCGGGAGACGCACCGTAACCCACCGCGAGCGAGGAGTTCCGTGTGGCGCTTTGCGCCGCGCGCCGCGACGAACGAGCGGACCGAGGAACCCTCGAAGCCTCGCGCCCTCGGCGCGAAGTCGAGGGGGTGACGACGGTTTTCATCGAAGTTTTGCGAGGGCGCGACGCTCGTGTCGCGCCCGCGGCAAAAGTTCGGGCCGCAAGATATTTGAGAGGCTTGTGGCTTCACCGTAACATGGAAACGCGCACGGTCGAGCAGGTCAAAAGCTGGAAGACTCGTTCGTTCGGGGACGGGTACTCCGGCCTGCGCGAACTCTCCGACGGGGAGTTCTCGGGGGCAGTTAGGGCCGGTGGCGCGTGGCTGTTCATGCTCAACGGGCGGATAATCGGCGTCTACGAGGGGAGTCTCGACGACTTCGAGGACGCCGACGGCACCGCCTACGCCGCGCCTCACCCGTCGCTCCCGCTTCTGTTCAGCATGAAAGAACAGGGCGGCGAGACCCAAGCAAAGTATTATACGAACGACACGCCGCTCTCGGAGGTCGATTCGACGCTCACGAGCGGGAAGTTCACGGGCTACGTCGAGTTGAGCGAGAACGTCCTGAGCGGCGACTACTACGTGGCTTACTACGGCGGACGCTCGATGAGCGTCGCGTTCGTCGGCGCGAGCGAGCAGGTCGTGACCGGCGAGGAGGCCTTCGAGCGCGCCAACGACGAGGTGGGCATCTACGAGGTCCGGGACGTGGACATAGAAGTCACGGACGTTCCCGAACCCGAGGAGCCCGACCCCGACGAGTCGGACCTCGCTGGCGGCGCGAGCGACACCGGCGGAACGGACGCGAGTAGCACGAACGCGTCCGGTACGAGCGCGTCCGGTACGAGCGCGTCCGGTACGAGCGCGTCCAGTACAAGCGCGTCCGGAACAAGTGCCTCCGGTCCGGGGGCATCCGGCGCGAGCGGGGACGCCGCGACGAACGACGCGAACACCGACGCCGCAGGCGGCGGAACGCAGAGCGGACGAGCCACCGGAACCCAGTCTACCGCGAACCACATCGAGGCGGCCGAACCGAGCGCCGAGACCGACCAGTCCCGGCCCGCGGGCGCGCCGGGCACAGACGACGAAGGCGAACAGACCGAGGCCGAAAGCGAACCCGAGACGACCGACAGCGCGGTCGAAGCGACCGACGCCAGCGCGCAGGCGGACGCGAACGCGAGTGGCCGGACGGAGACGGACGCGAGTACGCGAACGGGAGCGGGCGAGCGCGAGGAGACCGGCGGACGCGAGGAGACCGGCGGGCACAAAGAGACCGGCGGACCGACGAGCGAGAGTAACCGTGCGCACGCGACCGAACCCGGAGAGAGTACGTCGTCCGGAGCGGCGTCGCCAAGTACAACGTCGCCGAAAGCGGCGTCGAGCGCCCGCCCCGAGGCCACCCCCGACACCGACGACGACGAGGACGAGCAGGCCGACGGTGCGTTCGCCGACGAGGAGAAGTGGCGAGAGACGACGACGATTCCGTCGCTCGACCCGGACCGAAGCGACGGCCCCGACGGTGCGGCCAGCGAATCGAGCGCGAGCGCACCCGACGAGGCGAGTTCGTCGGACCGGACGAGTGCGAACTCCTCGTCCGCGTCTCGGAGCGACGGCCGACCGGGCACGGACCGAGCGTCGAGCGGTCGGTCGAACGACCGGTCTCGGTCGAGCGCGGCCGGGTCGAATCGGTCCCCGTCGAGTGCGTCCGGCCCGTCGGCGGGCGAGTCCGGGACCGACGCCGCGCCGAGCGGGGCGACGGGTGCCGGGAGAGCGAGTGGGGCGAAGGAGCCGAGTGGGTCAGGCGGGCCGAGCGGCGCGGGAAGCGCGCCGTCCGAGTCCGGCGAGGCCAGCGACGAGGCCAAAGAGCGCATCCAGAAGCTCCGCTCGCAACTCAAACAGCGTAAACAGCAGGTCCAGCAGTTGAAGAGTCGGCTCTCCGACGTGGAGTCCGAGCGCAACGAGTACAAGCGCGAGCGCGACGCGCTCCGCCAAGAGGTCGAGCGACTCGAAGCCAAACTCGAAACCGGCGGGTCGGGTGCGAGCGAGAGCGGCAAACGGCAACTCGACCCCGCCCAAGCGTTCGACGGGACCAACCTCTTCGTGCGCTACGAGTCGAAGGGGAAGGCCACGCTGGACGAGGCCGCGGAGGGCAAAGTCGAGGCGGGCGACGTGAACGCGAACCTTCGGCTCGAACACCACACCCAGTTCGAGGCCGACGAGGTCGAGGTCGCGGGCGAGTCCTTCGAGTCGTTCCTGACCGATTCGTTCGAGTACCGGTTCGTCTCGTGGATAATCGAGGAGTTGCTGTACGAGATTCGGGACACGGGCCACCGGGCGAGTCTGAAGGACCTCTACGAGTCGATTCCGAAGATAGACCGCGTGGACCTCCACGGGTCGGTGAGCGCGGGCGGCGGCGACGAGGACACCCGCCAAGAGTCGTTCGACATCATCATGCGCGACCGGATGGGCAACCCGCTCGTCGTCGCGGACCTCAACGACTCGCGGGACCCGACGACCGGCGAGATGATGGGGTCGCTCGTGGACGCCGCCTCGGGCGTGGCGGGGACCTACGACGAGCTATCGGGGGCGTTCCAAGTCACCGAGAGCTTCTTCGAACCCGCGGCGCTCGAAACCACAGAATCGGCTACGTCGGGCGGGTTCCTGAGCCGGGAAAAGAGAGAGAGCTTCGTGAAACTCTCCCGAAAGCGGGGATACCACCTGTGTCTCGTGGAGTCACGGAGCGGTGGCTTCCACCTGAACGTGCCGGAACTCTAGTTCTCGGCTTCCGCGGTTTCGCTGATCTTCATGTCGTCCAGTTTCGACCCGATGTCGTCTATCTTGTCGTCGAGTTCCGCGACGAACTCCTCGGTACGCTCGGTCGTGATGGCGCCCTGACTCGACGGTTCGATGAGGTTCTCCTCTTCGAGAACGCGGAGGGAGTACCGGACCTTGTGGTGGGGGTAGCCGGTCTCGTTCGACATCTTCACGATGCCGATGGGCTCGCTCTCGATGACCATCTTCAGGACCTGCAGATGGCGCTCCAACATATCGACTTCCTTCTCAAGTCTATCTATCATGGCATGTGTTAACTTGTCTTAGAGCCTTTTAAAAGTTGCTGTCCGCGGAGGCCCAGCGAAACCGTCGCCCCCGCTTGCTAGTGAGAGAGGGTAACATTTGTAGATTCGCACTCGACCCTACAAATTACTTTGCATTCCGGTGGTATCCTCGATGCTGTGTCTTTTCACCGACCTCCCCGGTGATGTGGGCAGAAACGTGCATATTCAGAGCGAAAAGACCGTAATCGGTTTACGGAGTGGGGGAGAACCAATCCGCGTAATGACCGTAACCATCGTCGGTTCGCAACTCGGCGACGAGGGGAAAGGCGGCGTCGTGGACCTCTGGGGCGACGCCGTCGACGTGGTTGCCCGCTATCAGGGCGGGGACAACGCGGGCCACACCGTCGTCGAGGACGGCACCGAATACAAGCTTTCGCTGGTTCCGAGCGGTGCGGTTCGCGGGAAGGTTGGCGTCCTCGGCAACGGGTGCGTCGTCAACCCCGCGACGCTGTTCGAGGAGATAGACCAACTCCGAGAGCGCGGCCTCGACCCCGACGTTCGGGTCGCCAAGCGCGCCCACGTCATCCTCCCGTACCACCGCGTGCTGGACGGCATCGAGGAGGAAGTCAAGAGCGAGTCCGACCAAGAGGTCGGGACGACCGGCCGGGGCATCGGCCCGACGTACGAGGACAAGATGGGCCGCCGGGGGCTTCGCATCGCCGACCTGCTGGACGCCGAGGGACTGCGCGAGAAGTTGGAGTACGTCGTCCCGCAGAAACAGCGGTTCGCCGAGGAGGTCTTCGGCGTCGAGACCGGCGACGAGTTCGACATCGGGAGCCTCTACGAGGAGTACAAGGGCTACGGCGAGCGACTCGCCGACGAGGACATGCTCGTAGACGCCGGGAACTACCTCGCCGACCGCATCGACGGCGGCGACGAAGTGATGTTCGAGGGCGCACAGGGCACCATCATCGACATCGACCACGGCAACTACCCCTACGTCACCTCGTCGAACCCGACCGCTGGCGGGGCCGCGACCGGCACCGGTCTGAGTCCGGGCATCGTGGGCGGCGGCGAGATAGTCGGCATCGTGAAGGCCTACCTGACGCGAGTCGGGAGCGGCCCGATGCCGACCGAACTGGGCGGCGTCGAGGGCGACACGCCCGGCTACGACGAGCAGGGCGAAGGCGACAACGAGGAGCTAGCCACCTACATCCGCGAGGAGGGCGGCGAGTACGGCACCGTCACGGGTCGCCCGCGCCGGGTCGGTTGGCTCGACGTGCCGATGCTACGGCACTCGGCGCGCGCCAACGGCTTCACCGGACTCGCGGTCAACCACATCGACGTGCTGGCCGGGTTGGACGAGGTGAAAGTCGGGCACAGCTACGACCTCGACGGCGAGGAGGTCTTCACGATGCCCGCGACCACCGAGCGGTGGAGTCGCTGTGAACCCAACTTCCGGACGTTCGAGGGCTGGGAAGAGGCCGACTGGCAGGCCATCGCCGACGAAGGTTACGACGCGATTCCCGAGAACGCGCGGGCGTACCTCGACTACCTCGCAGACGAACTCGACGCCGACGTGTACGCGGTCGGGGTCGGGCCGGGCCGCGAGGAGACCGTCGTGGTCGAGAACCCGCTGGAGTAACGCGACGAGAACGCGCTGTTTTCGATTTCGACCCCGCTCGGGGCGTCGGCGGTCAGGCTTAATACCGTGCGGGCGTATGACATACCGGGGGTAGTCGGGGAGGCGAAGAGCGACGACGCGTAGCGGTCGCGCTACCGAGTCACCGACTGCGCCACCTACGGACGCATGCAGAAAGCCGAACTCATCAATCTCCACGCGCTGCTCGCAAAGACCCACGAATACCTCGCGGACCGTCACGAACTCCCGGAGACGTTCGAGGGGTACGACGCCGACGACTTCGGCCCCTACCAGATACAGCGCCAGAAAGACGAACACGAGGCGGCGGTCGTTCTCCTCGCCGAGCGACTCGCCGACGAAGTGCGAGCGGAACGAAGCGACGAGACGGTAGCGGAATCGAGAGACGACAGGAGAGACGAGTCGAGCGACGACGGGGAAGACGAGTCGAGCGACGAGACGGTCGAAGTCGAACTTCAGGAAGCGTGACGGCCCGCGTCGGCGGGAGCGGTCGCCGTTCTCTCTGGACGCTCGGTCGTCGGACCGACGATAAATCACGTGTTATTCTCGTCGCGAGGAGTTGCACAGTCCGGGCGAATTCGAACGCGTTCGCCGAACCCGTCACGCTTTTGGCCTCCCCACGCACAGACAGTAGCATGAAGCAGTCGCTGATGGACATCATCTGTTGTCCGCTCGACAAACAGGAACTCGAACTCGACGCGACCGAGACCGAGGACGACGAGGAGGTCCTTTCGGGTACCCTGACCTGCACCGAGTGCGGCGAGACCTACCCCATCGAGGACGGCATCCCGAACCTCCTGCCGCCGGACATGCGCGACGTGGAAGCGTAGTTTTTTCTACCCCGCATTCGAGGTTTCGATAGCGTGTCAGAGAGTCTCCCAGTCCGCCTCAACCGCGACCGACTGCACGACATCGAGACGCGGGCGTCGTTCGAGGCGACCGACTCGTTCGCGGTGCTGGTCAACAACGGCGACGCGCCGGTCCACGTCCACCTGCATCTGGACGACGCGCTCTCGTCGGTCGCGTCCATCCCCGCGAACAACCACTTCGTGGACGCCGACTCGACCCGACAGGTCGGCGTCGAGGTCGAGGAGGGCGGTCCCCGGCCGGTCGAGGGCCAACTCAAAATCGTCACCGGCCACGGCGCGGAGACCGACTACGTGTCCGTGACTATCGCCGAACCGGACCCCGAACCCGCGGTCACGGTGGACGACTCGCTCGGAGAGCGCGCCAGCGAGTCCAGCGACGCCGACGACGCAGACGACGAGGAGACCGACTTCGAGGTCCCGACGGCGGCCCTGCGCCGGAACGCCCCGGTCGCGGTCCTCGGCCTCCTCGCGCTAGCGGTCGCGGTCGGGTCGGCCGCGCTCGCCGACAGCGTGGCCGTGCTGGCGGGCGCGCTGGCGGTCCTCGGGAGCGTCGTCGCCGCGGGCTATCTCCTCGCGCGGTAGCGCCATATTCACCGCTGGAATAGAAATCTATAGAATCGTAAGAGAAATCCCTAGGTAGTCCCCGTCTTGCCCGCCCACGTCCGGCGGCCGTCGCATCGCATCGCTTTTGCTCCCGCCCGCCCACGTTCGGCGGCCGTCGCATCGCATCGCTTTTGCTCCCGCCCGCCCACATTCGGCGGCCGTCGCATCGCATCGCTTTTGCTCCCGCCCGCCCACGCTCCTCACATGTCACTGGCCGAGGAGACCCGCGCGGCGGCCCGGCGACGCCCCTTCCTCGTGGACGCGCTCCGGGCGGGCGTGGTCAACTACACCGCGGCGGCGCGTTTGGTGGCCGACGATATCGACGGCGACCCCGACCGCGATTCCGTGGCCACCGCGCTCCGGCGGTTCGCCGACTCGTTGCCCGATTCCGAACCCGACTCGCGGGACGTGCGCGTCTCGATGCAGAGCGGACTGGGCGACGTGGACGCCGAATCCACGGACGCCGCCGACGCCCTGCTCTCGGTGGGCGGAACCGCACTCGCGCCCGGCGAGGGGTCGCTCACGGCCGTCCTCGCGTCGGGCGACGTGGACGCCGCCGCGCTCGGGCACCTCCTCGGGCGCTTGGCCGCCGAGGAGGTCGCGGTCCGAGCGGCCGGGGTCGCGGGAGGGAGTCTCCTCGTGGCCGTCGAACGTCGCGACGGTCCCGACGCGCTCCGCATCGCGGAGGACGCCCTCGACGCGGTGCCGACTCGCTAAGTGGTCTCGCCGCGGAACTCCGGTCGGCGGGCGCGAGCGCCAGCGCGGACTCCCAATCGACGCGGACTGCGAATCGGCGCGAAGTGCGGCTACCGAACGTTTAAAACGCCGCCTCCGGCTACTAGCCGCCAATGACGCTCCACGTGACGAACACCCTCACCGGTGAGCGGGAACGGTTCGAACCGCAGGACCCCGAATCTGTACTGCTCTACTACTGCGGCCTGACCGTCTCGGACTTCGCGCACCTCGGGCACGCCCGGTCGTGGGTCCACGTAGACGTGATGCATCGCTGGCTCGAACACGGCGGCTACGACGTGCGACACGTCGAGAACTTCACCGACGTAAACGAGAAAATCGTCGCCCGCGTCGGCGAGGAGGGCCTCGGCGAGAGCGAAGACGAGGTCGCGCGCCACTTCATCTCGGAGGTCATCACCGACATGCGCTCGCTCAACCTCCGGCGCGCGGAGGTCTACCCCCGCGTCAGCGAACACGTCCCCGAGATTATCGACCTCGTGGAGACCCTCGTCGAGAAGGGCTACGCCTACGAATCCAACGGGTCGGTCTACTTCGACGTGACCGAGTTCGAGGAGTACGGCAAACTCTCGAACCAGAACGTCGAGGAGATGGAAGCCCAAGGCGAGGAGGACGAACTCGAAGAGAAGCGCCACCCCGCGGACTTCGCGCTCTGGAAGGCCGGGGAAGCCCACCCCGACGACGCCGAACCGGGCGGCCAGACGTGGGACTCGCCGTGGGGCGAGGGCCGCCCCGGTTGGCACATCGAGTGTTCGGCGATGAGTACGACCCACTTGGACGACACCATCGACGTGCATCTCGGCGGGCAGGACCTCGTCTTCCCGCACCACGAGAACGAAATCGCCCAGAGCGAGGCCGCGACCGGCCAGCAGTTCGCCAAGTACTGGATGCACGTCCGCCTGCTGGAGACCGGCGGCGAGAAGATGTCGTCGAGCCTCCAGAACTACTTCACGGTCCGCAACGCCGTCTCGGAGTTCGGCGGCGACGCGATTCGGATGTTCCTCCTCTCGACGGCGTACAACAACCGCCAGACCTACAGCGAGGAGACCCTGAACGAGGCGGTCGAACGCTGGGAGCGACTGGAACGGGGCTACGACCGGGCCGTCGCGGCGACCGACAGCCCCGACGCCCGGACGAAAGTCGAGGACGACGCCCTGCGCGACGCGGTGGCCGAGACCCGCGACGAGTTCGCGGCCGCGATGGACGACGACTTTAACACCCGCGAAGCCATCACGGCCCTGCTGGAACTGGTCAGCGCGGTGAACAAGCACCTCGATTCGCGCGACGAGTACGACTATCGGGCGCTTCGCGATTCGGTCGAGACCTTCGAGGAGTTCGGCGAGGAGGTCCTCGGGTTCGCCTTAGCGGGCGACGGCGAGGGCGACGTGGAACTGCTGGACGAACTGGTCGAACTTGTGTTGGACGTGCGCGAACGGGAACGGGACGCGGGCAACTACGAGCGCGCCGACGACCTTCGCGACGACCTCGAAGCCCTCGGCGTCGAGGTTCAGGACACCGACTCGGGCGCGGAGTTCCGGCTAGAGTAACCGGTCGGACTCCGGACTCGTGCCAACCCGCGTACTTGTTTTGTAGCGAAGCCACGAAGTTCATAACCCCCGCCTGTCTACGCGGCGAATAGCATGACACGTCACGCAGTCGTCGGCGTCGCGCTCGCGGCGCTCCTCGTCCTGAGCGGTTGCACCGGGGTTCTCTCCGGCCCGGTGTCGTTCTCCGCCTCGCAGGCGACGGTCAGCGACGCCGCGCTCGAAGAGACCGGCTACCAGCACAACAGCACGCAGGCGATGAACGTCTCGCGGACCTTCGAGGCCGCCGGACAGAGCAAGGAAGTCGAGGTCACCAACTGGATTTCCGAGTACCACCAGCGCGTCGGTCTGCCGGGCGTCGGCGAGCAGAAGGTCGCCGTCTTCGCCACCTTCTCCAGCCCGCAGGTCGAGATTCTCGGGAAGTCGTTCAACCCCCTCGACAAGTACAGCGACCGCCAACTCGCACAGCAGTTCACCTCGCAACTCGACAGTGTGAGCGGCGTCCGCGAGGTCGGGAGCCAGAACCGCACGATGCTCGGGAAGACGACCGAAGTCTCGAAGTTCGAGGCGAGCGTCACCACTGCCACGGGCATCGAGTTCGACGCCTACCTCCACGTCACGAAGGTCAAACACGAGGGCGACTTCGTGGTCGCGGTCGGCGTCTACCCCCAGAAGCTCCCCGGACAGGAGGAGAAAATATACCAACTCATCCGCGGCGTCGAACACGGGACGTAGCGGGCGACCACGGGACGTAGTGGGCGACCCCCGACGGACCGAATCCCGACCGAATCCCGGACCGAGTACCACCGGAATCTCGACCGAACTCCGGACCGAGTACCACCGGAGTCCCGACCGAATACGAGACCGACGCGTCCGACAACGTTTTTCTCGCTCCCGCGTGTCACTGGCGATATGAATACCGCGCTGGCCGCCGGACTCGCGCTCACCTTCGCCGGACTGGTCGGCTATCTGGTCGGCCTCACCGCGCCGTACCCCGGCCGGGCGTTCTCCGTGACCGGCGTGATGGTCGGTATCACGCTACTGGCCATCGGGCGCTGGAACGACAGCGAAGACCGACGAGACGAGAACGGACCGGACCAGAACGGAGGAGGTCCGGCGTGACCGTCGAAGCAGTGGTCTACACCCCCGAGGGGACGACGACGCACGACGACCTGCGGGCCGCCCGCGAGGCGAGCGGGACGACGTGGGTCCGCGCCTCGGACGCTTCCACCGACGAGATGGAGCGAGTCGCCGACGCCTTCGGCATCCACCGCCTCTCGGTCGAGGACGTGCGCAACGGCGTCCGCCCGAAGACCGAGGAGTTCGACGACCACACGTTCGTCCTGCTGAAGACCGCGACCCTGCGCCGGGGCGAGACGACCTTCCGCGAGGAGATAGCGAAACGCTCGGTCGGCTTCTTCGTCGGCGAGGACTGGCTGGTCACGATGTCGTCCGAACCGGTCGGCGCGGTCGAACGCGTCTGGGAGATGGTCGTCCGCGAGGAGGGCCGCATCCTCCGGCACGGCCCGGACTTCGCCGCCTACCGCGTCACCGACGCCATCGTGGACGCCTACTTCGACGTGCTGGACGAAATCGAGGACCAGATAGAGCAGGTCGAGGAGGACGTGACGACCGCCACCGACATCGAGACCTTGGAGACTATCAACAACGTCCGCCGGGAACTCCTCTCCTTTCGGAAACTGCTGTGGCCCTCGCGGGAGGCCATCGGCTATCTCGCCCGCGGCGACCCCGAGCAAGTGCAGGAGGTCACCGAGAAGTACTTCCGCGACGTGTACGACCACCTCGTCCAACTCGTGGACCTGACCGAGACCTACCGCGATTTGGCCAGCGGCGCGCGCGACATCTACCTCAACTCGCTGTCGCTCTCGACCAACGAGGTCATGAAGAAACTGACCGTCGTGGCGACCATCGTCCTCCCGCTGACGTTCGTCGTCGGGGTCTACGGCATGAACTTCGACGGGGGAGCCTACAACATGCCGGAACTCGGCTGGACCTACGGTTACCCCGCGGTCATGCTCGGGATGCTCGCGATGACGGTGATTCTCGTCGCGTACTTCCGGGAGTCGGGGTACGTGTGAACCGGTCTCCTCGTCGGCAAATTTGACTGTTTCTCGACACCGCGAACGAGAGGTCGCTACCAGCCGTCACGAAACTTTATATCCGAGAACGGGACCAACTCGGCCCGGACGTTTCGCGCGGTTACGGGCGACCCACCCGAACCGCCAGTCCGACTAACCTGAGACACGGCCGAGCCAAATCTGATGCGCGAGCGGAGTGAGCGCGCCGAGTGATTACTTTGCACCGGTCTGGACCAGCAGGACGCCGCCGAGGACGAGCGCGCCACCGACCACCGTCAGCGGCGTAATCGGCTCGTGCAACACCGCCGCGCCGAGCAACAGCGTCACCACCGGTTCCGCGGTGCTGACGATGCTGGCCCTGCTCGCGCCGATGCGTTCGAGGCCCGCGAAGAACGTGAAGATGGGGACCGCGGTCGCAACCACGGCGATAGCGACGACCAGCGCCCACTCGTAGTCGGTCGCCGGAGCGGCGAGTCTGCCGGTCGCGGTCCCGAACGCGAGATAGGTCGCTGCCGCGCCGGGCAACACGTGCGCCGTGAGGACCTGCGGGTCCACCGTCGCCAGCGCCGACCGACTCGCGGTGATGTAGCCCGCGTACACCACCGCGGCCCCGAGGACGATGGCGATTCCCCGCGGGTCTGCGCCCGCGGGGTCCGCGCCCGTCACGAGCGCCACGCCCGCGAGGGCGGCCCCGAGCGCGCCGACCGTCCGGCGCGTCACCGGTTCGTCGAGTCGCAACGCCGCCGCGGCGACGACGAAGACGGGGTAGGTGTAGAGGAGGATGCCGACAAGTCCGGCGGTCATGAACTCCAACCCCCAGAAGAACAGGCCGCTCATCGTCGCGTAGCCGACCGCGCCCAGCGCGACCCCGACCGCCAGCGACCGACCCCGGAGGAGTCGGAACTGACCGCGAGCGCCCAGCACCAGCCACACGACCGCCGTGGCGAGGAGGAACCGAAACGACAGCACGGTCGGAATCGACAGCCCCGCGGTCGCGGCGAGTTCGCCGAGGACGCCCAGCGTCCCGAATCCCGCGGCCGACACCAACACCAGCGCGGTTCCCAACCGGTCCATGGACCGGGTTCGGAGAGCGCGCACAAAACCGGTTCGACTAAACAGCCACCGTTCGATTTCCGGGACGATGACGTGGTTGGCGTCGCTCGAATCGCGCACGCCGCCGATGGCCGCGCTCGCGGTCTCCATCGTGGCGGTCAGCACCAGCGCCATCCTCGTCCGGTTCAGCGACGCCCCGAGCATCGTCAAGGCGCTCTACCGAGTCGTGTTCACTACGCTCCTGCTCGCGCCGGTCGCCGTCTCGCGGTACCGCGACGAGCTTCGGGCACTCTCTGCGCGGGACGCGCTCGTCGCCGTCGTCACCGGCGTCGCGCTCGCGGCCCACTTCGCGACGTGGTTCGAGAGTCTGGAGTGGACCACCGTCGCCGCGAGCGTCACGCTCGTCCAGTCCCAACCGCTGTTCGTTGCCGTCGGCGCGGCGGTCCTGCTGGACGAGGCCATCAACCGCCGGATGGTCGGCGGTATTCTCGTCGCCATCGCGGGCATCGTGTTCATGTCGCTCGGTGGCCTGCTGTCGGGGGCCGCGCTCGCCGGAGCGCGACCGCTCTACGGCGACGCCCTCGCGCTCGTCGGCGCGGTCATGGCCGCTGGCTACGTGCTGGCCGGGCGGTCGCTCCGCCAGCGAGTCGCCTTGGTGCCCTACGTCACCGTGGTTTACACCGTCTGTGCGGTCGTCCTGTTCGCCGTCGCGCTGGTCGAAGTCGGCGGAGGAGGGACGGCGGCGACCGTCGAAGCACTGACCGAGTATCCCCCCGAGGAGTGGCTCCTCTTCGTCGGCATGGCCCTCGGACCGGGCATCTTCGGGCACACGGTCATCAACTGGGCGCTGAAGTACGTCGAGTCGAGCGTGGTCAGCGTCACGCTACTGGGCGAACCGGTCGGTTCGACCCTCCTCGCGCTGGTTCTCCTCGGGGAGGTGCCCGACCTGTTCACCGTGGCTGGCGGCGCGGTCGTCCTCGCGGGCATCTACGTCACCGCGACCGGCCGACCGAGCGACGCGTAGCGACCGGCCGACCGAGCGACGCGTAGCGACCGGTCGTCGGAGCGACCTCGGCTGGTCGGGTCGGCACCGACTCGGGGTGAGTGGGGTCGCTATCGGCGCGGGTAGCCGGGAAAGCCGGAGTTCAGGCCGACCCAAACGACGATTCGACCCCGCGTAGACACCTCTTTCTCGGTTTTCAGGCGCTCTCTGTGGCGTCTACAGCTGAAGGATAACAAAGGGCGACTGTGGCGGAAGTTCTGGCGTAACGATGCTCTGACGCACGAATCGCGGATTAAGATGCTCAGAACGCACGGAAAACCCGAAATTAACCCCCGAAACGCAGACGAATGCCAGACGCACACCCCCACCACAGACGCCACGGAACACCGCCGACGCGGTGGTGTCCCGACGCAAGCATAGGTACGCCGACCGGAACGCCCCGAAACGGACGCACCACCGACTCCTCGGGAGGTGGCTCCCCGTGAGCGACCGCGCACGGAGCGTCCTGCTGACGCTTCTCCTCGTCGTCTCGTCGGTCTCGGCGGGCGTCGGCTCGGTCGCGGCGGCACCGACCGGCGACGCGACCACGTTCCACGTCACGCAGGGCGGCAACTGTTACGAAGTCTCCCCGCTCACGTCCAGCGAGGAGACCGTCGAGGAGTTCTACGACTACCGCGCCGGTCCCGACACGAAGTACGGTTCGTACGGCGAGGGGTCGCAGGCCGTCCAAGACAATCAGGTCAGTCACCTCTTCGTCTACGAGGGCGAGCAGGGCCTGAGCCTCGTGATGCTCCACGACGACCTCAACGAGTCGGAAGGCGGTGCGATTTCGTTCGACCTCTCGGGCCTGCCGTCCGACCGCGAGTGGGTCATCGAGGACGACAGCTACGAGAACCGGGACGACAACTTCGACCACAGCGGGACGAGTTCGTCCATCGACTGGATGTGGTCGCCCGGTCGGACCGACGGTGCAGTGGTCCGGGGTCTCGGCGGTAGCTTCGACGCCATCACCATCGACTCCGCCTTCGGCGAGAACTCGTGGGCGTATCAGGAGCGACAGAACCAGTGGCAGTACGCCACCGACGACGTGGACTGGAAGCTCCGGTCCGGCGACGGGTCCGAGTACGACCTCACCAAGGGCCAGAGCTTGACCATCGAGAAGGGCAGTTGTGCCGACGAGACCGCGCCGAACGCGGCGCTCTCGGCGAACCCCCAGACCGCGCAGACCGGCGAATCGGTCTCGTTCGACGCCAGCGAATCCTCGGACGGCCAGACCGCCATCGCCGAGTACCGCTGGGACTTCGACGGCGACGGCGAGATTGACGAGACCACCGCGTCCGCGACGACTTCCCACGCGTACGACACCGCCGACAGCTACGACGCCGCGGTGACGGTCGTAGACGAGGGCGGAAACACGGATACGGCGACGACTTCGGTCGCGGTCGAGAGCGGCGATTCGACCGCCCCGAGCGTGACCCTCGACGCGCCCGAGACGGTCACGGCTGGCGAGGAGTTCACCGCCTCGGCGGCCGCGCCCAACGCGAGCAACGTCAGTAGTTACGAGTGGACCTTCGGCAGTGCGACCGAGAGCGGACAGGAAGTCTCGCACACCTACGACAGCGCGGGCACCTACGACGTGACGGTGAACGTGACCTACGACAACGGCACCAGCGTCGAGGAGTCCGCCACTATCGAGGCAGTCGAACCGAGCGACGGGTCGCCGACCGCGGCCTTCTCGCTCTCGTCGCAGACGGTCGCCAACAACGAAGCGGTCGAGTTGGACGCGAGTAGCTCCTCGGACGACGAGGGCATCGCGAGCTTCGACTGGCAGTTCGGCGACGGCGAGAGCGCCAGCGGCGAGACGGTCGAACACGCCTACGACGAGACCGGCGAGTACGAAATCACCCTCACCGTCACCGACACCGACGGCAACACCGACACCGCGAACGAGACCGTCACGGTGACGGAACCGAAGACCATCGAGTACGTCAACGCGACCGCAGTCCGCATCCACGGCGACTACGAGACGGTGTTCGTGGACGCGACGTTCTTCGACACCAGCGGTGTCGGCACCTCGAACTACGACCTCGGGCCGGTCAACGGAACGACGGTCGTCCACGCGCAGGACGAAGGCA
Organism: Halorussus salinus; assembly: GCF_004765815.2. Lineage (NCBI taxonomy): Archaea > Methanobacteriati > Methanobacteriota > Halobacteria > Halobacteriales > Haladaptataceae > Halorussus > Halorussus salinus. Next base: position 1,450,499 of record NZ_ML974127.1, read on the forward strand.
AGTGGGGGCCGGTCATCTCCTCGGTCAGCGTCCACGAGGAGGGCATCGACACCCCGGCGAACGCCAGCAAGAAGAACCCCGACTTCGAGGCGCAACTGGACGCGGTCCGACCGGAGCGCCCGAGTACCTTCGTCCAGAACGCGACGAAGGTCGATAACGGGACGTACGAGGTCACGTTCGGCTACGTGAACCCGAACGACCACGAGATGAGCGGCGGCAGCAAGCTCGTCGGTGGGGACGGCTCCGAGGAGTCCCGGAAGACGTTCCTGCCCGGCCGCCACACGGTCACCGTCGAGTGGACACCCGAGAGCAACGACAGCAACCTCGTCTGGGAGACCGACTTCTCGACCTTCGGACTCGGCGCGTCCACGACGACGAGTCCGACGCCCGAGCAGATCGAGTCCGGCGACATGCCCCCGGTCGCCTCGCTGGCGGCCGCCCCGACGACGGTCGAAGTAGACGAGACGGTCGCGTTCACCGCGGGCCAGTCCCGCGACGACGAGAACGTGACCGAGTACGAGTGGGACTTCGACGGCGACGGTGAGACCGAGCGGACGACCGAACACTCCAACGTCACGAAGGCCTACGCGGCCGCCGGAACTTACCACGCGACCGTGACGGTCGTGGACACCAGCGGCCAGACGGACACGGCACAGACGACCGTGACCGTCGAGGAGGCCTCGACCGAACCGCCGACGGACGCCGGACCGAACGCGGCGCTCGCGGTTGACGACACCTTCGCGTTCGGCTCCATCGGTACGCTCGTCGCCAGCGGTTCGACCGGCGACGGCGACCTGACCTACGAGTGGGACCTCGACACCGCGAAGGACGGCTACGAGCGCGACACCGGCCACCAGTCGTACATCGGCATCGAGACGTGGAACGTCTACGACGACGAAGGCACCTACGAGGTTAGCGTCACCGTGACGGAAGCGGACGGCGACACCGACACGGCAACCAAGACCATCGAGGTCGTTGACCTTCAGGGTCCGACCGCGAAACTCGTCGCGCCGGACACGGTCACGGTCGGCGAGGAGTTCACCGTGACGGCGAAGGGCGCGGGCGACCCGAGCGGCCTTGACTACATCAACTGGAAGTTCGACGGCGAGAACAGAACCAACGGCGAGACCGTCACGCACGTCTTCCACGAGACGGGCAACAAGACGGTCACGCTGTTGATGCGCGACAAAGAGAAGCACAACACCCGGATGGAGACGACCGTCCACGTCGAACCCGCCGACGACAGCAGTGACGGCGACAACGGCGGTGACGGCAACGACGGCGACTCCGAGAAGGGCATCGAGGACGACGAGGACGAGAGTACCGGCGGTGGCGGCTACGTGCCGCCCGCCAACCCCGGCGGAAACGGCGGGAACTCGAACAGCGACGACGCGAAGAACACCGACGACTCGAAGGCCACCGCGCCGCTGACGGACGCCGACGGCAACGTCGGGTCGGTCGCAGTCCACGCGAGCAGTTCGGACGCCGACCCGACCGTGCGAGTCAGCGATAGCGTTCCCGCGAACGTGACCGCGCCGACCGTCCAGCGGGACGGATTCGCGGCGCTCTCGTACCTGAACGTCAGCGACGCCGACAGAGCGACGTTCGAGGTCTCGAAGGACCGACTGAACGAGGCGGACGCGGCCCCCGGCGCTGTCGGGCTGTTCCGCTACGACGACGGCGCGTGGAGCGCAGTCGAGACGACCCGACTCAACGAGACCGACGACGCCTACCGATTCGGCGCGAACGTCTCGAACGGCACGTTCGCGGTCGGCATCGGGAAGGCCGTCACGAGCGTCACCGACCTCTCGGTCGGGAGCGCGTCGGTCGAACCCGGAACCGCCGTGACCGTCACCGCGACGGTCCGGAACACCGGCCACGCCGCGGGCGAGCAGACCGTCGAACTGACGGTCGGCGGCGAGGTCGTCGCCACGAAGACCGTCTCGGTCGCCGCGGACGACGCGACCGACGTGACCTTCGAGTACGCCGCCAGCGAGAGCGGCGTCTACGAACTCGCGGTCGGCGGACAGAACGCCGAACTCGTCGTGGAGGGCGTCGAGACCACGACGACCGACGACGAGTCGAGTAGCATGGAGACCACGACCGCGACGACGACCGACAACTCGTCTGGCATCCCCGGCTTCGGGGTCGGCGTCGCGCTGGTCGCGCTGGTGGCCGCCGCGCTGGTGGCCCTCCGGCGACAGTAGCGATTTCCGCGAGAAGCACCCTCGATTCGACGTTCCCTTTTTCGACCCGACGACGTGCGCCGACGGCCCGACGCTTTTGACCCGCCGCTCCGTGATGTCGGCTATGGGAAAAGTTAACGAGACCGACCTCGACTGGACGACGCTCGAAAAGGGCGAGACGAAGCTCCGGCGCAAGCAGTTGGGCGAGGAGGCCGACGGCGAGGAGTTAGGCGCGAGCCTCTACGAACTCCCGCCGGGCAAGCGGTCGTGGCCCTACCACTACCACACCGGCAACGAGGAGGCCCTGTATCTCCTCGCGGGGTCGGGGACGCTCCGACTCGACGGCGAGACGGTCGCGCTCTCGGCGGGCGACTACGTGGCGCTTCCGGCCGACGAGTCGGGTGCCCACCGCGTGGTCAACGATTCGGACGAGCCGTTGCGCTATCTGGCCGTCTCCACGATGAACGATCCCGACGTGACCGTCTACCCCGACTCGGGGAAGGTGGGCGTCTTCTCCGGGTCGCCGCCCGGCGGCCGCGAGGAACGGACGGTTCAGGGCTACTACGAGCGCGACAGCGACGTGGACTACTGGCAGGGCGAGGAGGACGCCGACGAGTAGGTTTTCCGACGGCCGTCCGACTCGTTCTAAGCCGCGACTGACCGCGGTTAAGCCCGGACGACGAGTCGCGTCCGGACCGGGCTATCCCGGCGAAGCCGACATATAACAAAGGCCGTCTCGGGGAAATCTCGGGGCAAGCGACCGCCCTCCCCATGACTCGGACACGCACGCGCCTCGCTATCGTCGGTATCGCCCTCCTCGTGGTCGGCGCGACGGTTCCGCTGTCGCCCGCCAGCGACACCGCCGCGGCCGCGGAACACGCCTTCGTCGCGGAGCAGAACGGCCAGTGCTACGAACTCTCGCCGCTCTCGAACGGCGAGGACGTGCGCTCGTTCTACGACTACCGGAACATCGAGAACGAGGAGGGCGCGAGCAGATACACCTACAGCTCCTACATGCCCGACCACCTCACCCAATCGGACGCCAGTCGCCTGTTCCTCTACGACGGTCCCGAGGGCGTGAGCCTCGTGATAATCCACAACACCGTCGGCGGCGACCGGGGCGACGGGAGCGCCGCGACGTTCCGGTTCGACGGCCTGCCCGAGGGTGGCGACTGGGTGGTCGAGGACGACGACTACGCCGACCAAGACGACCGATTCTACCGGAACCGCATCGACTGGTCGTGGTACGGCGACCGGACCGACGGCGGCGTCTTCCGGGGACTGGACCGCGACGGCACCGCGGTCACCATCGACCCGGCGTTCGACGAGCGGGCCGGACTCTACGACTCGCCGGTGGACCGCTCGGGCGACACCGAGGCGTGGCAGTTCCTGACCGGGAGCGTCGGCGACCCGAGCGCGGTGAGCCTCGATATGAACGCTCCGGTGACGATTCGGACCGGGACCTGCGAACCCGACGAGACCCCGCCGAGCGCCCGACTGAACGCCGAATCGGGCACGGTCGGCGCGCCCGTCACCTTCGACGCCAGCGAGTCGGCGGACGGCGAGACCGGCGTCGCCGAATACCGCTGGGACTTCGACGGCGACGGCGAAATCGAGCGGACGACGAGCGACGCGACGGTCGCCCACGCGTTCGCCGAGACCGGCACCTACGAGGCCAACGTGACGGTCGTAGACGAGGCCGGGAACGCAGACCGCGCGAGCGCGACGGTCGAAGTCGAACCCGACGACCCGCCCGAGGCCGCCTTCAGGGTCGTCTCGCCCGAGACCCCGGTCGAAGGCCAGCAGGTCGTCCTCGACGCGGGCAACTCGACCGACGACACCGGCATCGAGAGCTATCGCTGGACGCTCGGGAACGGCACCACCGCGACCGGCGAGCGCGTGGCCTACACCCCCTCGGGCAACGGCACGTTCCCGGTGACGCTCGAAGTCGTGGACGAGCGCGGCCAGAACGCGACCGTGGAGCGAGACATCGAAGTCCGTCCGGCCGACGAGACCCCGCCGGAGGCCGCGGTCGCGGCCAACCGGACCACCGTCGAAGCGGGCGCTCCCGTCCGCTTCGACGCGGGGAACTCCTCGGACGACCGAGGAGTCGCGGGTTACGAGTGGGACTTCGGCGACGGAGCTACGGCGACCGACCCCGGCGCGACGGCGACCTACCGCTACGACGAGGCCGGGACTTACGACGCGACCGTCACCGTCACCGACGCCGGGGGCAACGCCGCGACCGCGAACGTGACCGTCGAGGTGTTCCCCGAGGACGAGTCGCCGCCGAGCGCCGCGCTCTCGGTGGACACGAACCGGACGAAGACGGGACAGGAAATCGGCTTCAGCGCGAACGGGTCGGGTGACGACGAGACGAGCGTCACGACCTATCGCTGGGACTTCGACGGCGACGGCGAGACCGACCGAGCCACGAGCGACGCGACGGTCAGCCACGCCTACGAGTCGGCAGGCAACTACACCGCGAGTGTGACCGTCCTCGACCGCGGCGGCAACGCGGACGAGGAGACCGTGAGCGTCGAAGTCGAGCGCGACGAGCGAGCGAAACGCGACGAGGGCGGAGGCGGAAACGGCGGTGAGAGCGACGGCGGTAGCGGCGGCAACGACGCCGGAGGAGGCGGCGGTGGCGGAGGCGGCGCGGTGGACCGCGGGCCGCCGCCGGTGCTGACCGAGACCGACGAGCGCGGCCCGAACGCGGGAGTCGTGGACGTGCGCAACGGCCGGGCCGACGGAGCGATTCGGGCCGCCCTGCCCGAGACCGCGGCGGCCGAGGAGACCGGCGTCGCGTTCCGGGAGATAGGGGTGAACCTCTCGCGCGACGAGGCGCACTTCGTCGTGGAGACCGCCCGGAGTGGAGACGAACCGCTGTCAGACGTTCCGGCGGACGTGACCCTCGGCTCGCTGTCGGTCGGCGCGAAGTACGTCGAACCCCGGCAGGTCGGCGGCGTGGGCTACACCGTCGCCATCGACCGCTCGCGGCTCGCCGACGCGGGCCTCGCGCCCGCGGACCTGACCGCCTACCGGCGCGCGGGCGACGAGTGGGAGGCGGTGAACGCGACGGTCCAGTCGCGGGGTGAGACGGTTCTCCTCCGAATCGCGGCCGACGGGTTCGCCCCGATAGCGGTCGGCGCGGAGCGGTCGGTGACGGTCGCCGACGCCGAACTCGCGGCCGCGGAAATCGCCGCCGACGAAGCGGTCGCGCTGAACGCGACCTTCGAGAACGACGGGAACTCGACCGCGACGTTCGCCGCGAATCTGACCGCCGACGGCGAAGTCGTGGCGACGAAGCGAGTCACGGTGCCCGCCGAGGAGACCGCCGAAGTCACGCTCCGCGCCGACATCGCGCCGGGCACCCACGCGGTCGGTCTCGCGGGCGAGCGCGTCGGGTCCGAGAGCGCGCGAGTCGGCGACGTGACGGTGGCCGAACCCACCGCGGACATCTCGGTCGCGGACGTGTCGGTCAACGAGTCCGATATCACGGCGGGCCAGCAGGTCGCCATCACCGCGACGGTCACGAATCGCGGGTCGGCGTCGGGCGAGCGCGCCCTCGCGCTCTCGCTGTTCGGCGAGGAGGTCGCCACGAAGCGAATCGCCCTGTCGGCGGGCGAGCGCGCCGAGGTCACCTTCGTCCGGCGAATCGACGCCGCGGGCGAGTACACCGCCGAGGTCGGGAACGCGACGGCCGCGGTGTCGGTCGAGGAGGTCGGCGACGGCGAGTCGGCGAGTCCCGAAATTCCGGTTCCCGGCTTCGGCGTCGGGGTCTCGGTGGTCGCGCTGGTCGCGGCGCTCCTCGTCCTCCGGAGACGGGAGTGAGTTCTAGGGGACTCGGGCGGTCGAACTCGACGAAGCAACCGCTCCGGCGCGTGCTGGCGCGACTTCGTGTCGCGCCATCGGCGCGCGAGGGATGAGGACCGCAGGTCTGTGGCCGAGGACCGCAATCGGTTGGGGAGGTGTGTGGTTCGCGGTTGCGGTGCTGTGCCGTTGCGGTAGACTCCTTGTTGTCGGCAGTAGCCCGCTTCTTCCCCAATCAAACGTCGAGGAAATCGCGGAGACAACCGTAGCTTACAGCCGCCCTCTCATCAGTTTCGACCGAATCCTGCTCGACCGAATCCTAGTCCGCGTACTCCGGCCGCTCGTCGTACGCGATGGGGTCGCGCACGCCGACGTTCTGGAACGCCTGCAACCGGAACGCGCAGGCGTCGCAGGTGCCGCAGGCCGGGGCCTCCTCACGGTAGCAACTCCACGTGTGTTCGTAGGGCACGCCCAACTCCACGCCGCGCTCGGCGATGTCGGTCTTCGACCACTCCACGAACGGCGCGCGCAGTTCGATGTCCGTCTCGTCTTTCGTCCCGGCGTCGATGACGTTCTGGAAGGCGTCGAAGAACGCCGGGCGGCAGTCGGGGTAGCCCGAGAAGTCCTCGCTGTGGGCACCGATGAACACCGCCTCGCAGTCGTTGGCCTCGGCGTAGGCGGTCGCCATCGCCAGCAGGTTCGCGTTCCGGAACGGGACGTAGGAGGTCGGGACCTCCTCGGAGTCCAAGTCGGCGTCGGCCACGTCCATCTCGTCGTCGGTGAGACTCGACCCGCCGATGGCCGCGAGGTGGCCCGTCTCCACGTGGAGGAAGTCCGCGGCGTCGAGGTCGTCGGCGAGTCGCCGGGCGCACTCGTACTCTCGGTCCTCGGTCTCCTGTCCGTAGGAGGTGTGCAGGAGATAACAGTCGTAGCCCTCCTCGGCGGCGAGGTAGGCCGCGGTGGCGCTGTCCATCCCGCCGGAGGCGAGGACGACCGCGCGTTTCTCGGCGTTCGTCTCGGTCATGCCGGACCACTGGACCGGCAGGTAGATGAGTCGTACGGTTCCGACCAGCGAGGAGCTATCGGTCTCCCGCGGTGTCACACCTCGTCAGTGTCGCGTGACGTGATACAGCACGCCCCACACGAACGCGAGGCCCGACGCGATGAGGAGGCTCCCGGCCGTCTGAGGCGCGAGTTCGACGCCGGTCGTGGCGACCAGCAGGTCCCCGGCGAGGTTCGACACCTCCACGAACGAGGGCGTGTGGTTCCAGACGTACTTCGAGATGACCGTGGCGACTATCATGCTGGCGAACGCCGAGAAGGAGTGCGAGCCGCCCGATGTGAGTGCCATGTGGTAGTTACGACTCCCTTATTATTTGTCCCTGTCACGCAGTCACTTAACTGTATTCAGACGCCACATCGATGGCGCGATTCGGACGCTCCTCGAAATTCGTCTTCCGAAGGTTTCTCCGCGCTCAAGTCTCGGGCGCGTCGTTCCAGAGGTTGACGTGGAGTCGCGGCGTGTACCGGAAACCGAACTCCTGTGCGAGTTCGGCGGCGACGGGCCGGGTCTCGGCGACGCGCTCTTTGGTCGCACCCTCCGGCATCAGGAGTACGTCGGTGTCCCGAATCTCGACCGCGGCGGCGTCCCGGAGTCGGTCCAGCAGGTCCGTCGCCTCGGTCACGTCCGCGCGGTCGCTCACGACGAACTTGAGTTGGAAGTCGTACTCCTCCACGAGCGCCGCGAGCGCGTCGAGGTCGATACGACGCTCGTCGTGGCGCTCGGCCCACTCGTCGGCGTCGGTCGGTTTGCCGTCGGGTCTGGCGGTCTCGTCGGGCGTCGGCGTGCTGGACGCCAGTTTGGGACTCACGCTGGCGAGGTCGATGGGCGCGTCGCGGTGGATGGTCCCGTTGGTCTCGACGGTGGTGTGGTAGCCCCGCGCGTCTAACTCCTCCAAGAGCGCCACGGACGCGTCGTGCAGGAGCGGTTCCCCGCCGGTCAGGACCACGTGGTCGGCGTCGTAGGACTCGACCTCGGCGACTATCTCCTCGACGCTCATCGTCGCGTGGGTCGGCTCCCACGAGGTGTGATACGAGTCGCAGAACCAGCACCGGAGGTTGCACCCCGAGGAGCGGACGAAGACGCTCGGGACGCCCGCGAGTCGGCCCTCGCCCTGTAGGGACTCGAAGAGTTCGTTGATAGGGAGCGCGTCGCCCGAGTCGTCGCTGGCGTTCTCGGTCTCGCGCTCTCGGGTCGCCGATTCGCCCGCGTCGGCGTCCACGTCGCTGGTGACGGGCATCGCTACAACTCGGCCCCGCCACAGAGTTCGGCGGTCTCGCTCACCTGCACGGCGACCTCCGAGACGTTGTCGGGCAACTCGTCGGCGAGGCGACGCTCCAGCACCGCGCTCATCACCTCGGCGGTCGGCGGGGCGTCGAGGACGACCAGCGCGTCACCGTCGCCGGACTCCTCGAAGGCCTCCACGAGCGGGTCGCCCTCCTCCAGCAGGAAGCGGTGGTCCCACTCGGAGATTATCGAGGTAATATCCCCCTTGTCCACGACCCAGCCCTCGTCGCGCAACTCGCCGACGACCTTGACCGTAATCTCGTAGTTGTGGCCGTGCGGTCGGCTACACTTGCCGTCGTGGTGCTGGATGCGATGCCCGCTTGAGATGCGGATGGGGCGGTCGCGCCCGACGTAGAGCGTGCGCTCGCCCGACTCCGCGAGAGGAGACCCGGAGATTCGTTGAGCCATATCACGAGATTATCCGGCGCGCACTTAACTTCACGCAAACGGCGGCCGTGTGGGTCGAGCTGGCAACGCGAGGGTCGGCGGGCGCGAGGGCCGGGCGCGACTACTCGGTCGTCGTCGCCGACAGCGCGACGGTCGTCGTCCCGGAGACACAACCCTCGACGCTGGCGGTCACGGTGCCGTCCGACGAGGCGGCGTACGCGGCGTCCACGGTCTCGGACCACTCGACGCGACCGCTCGGGGCGACCGACTTCCGGACCAGCAAACTCTCGTCGTCGTCGGCGATGGTCGTCGGCCAGTAGACCGCGGCCAGTAACTCGCCCCCGACCTCGGCCACGTTCTCGGCGGTCAGGGACAGTTCGACGGTCTCGCCGTCGGCGACCGTCGCGTCGAACGACCGGAGTTCGAACCGGGGCGCTGGCTCGCCGAGCGCGGCGGCCTCCTCGGCGGGGAGGTCCCAGACCGCCGTCTCGCCGCCGTACCGACACCGAATCGCGGGCGAGTCGGCGGCCAGCGGCGACGGCACCTCGAAGGCGACCCACCCGACGCCGCCCTTCGCGGCCCCGTCGGCGTACGGGTCGTCGTACTTGACTCGGCCCCGTCCGGCGAGCGACGTGGTGAACGCGCCGGTCGTTCGCTCCTCGATTTCGGCCGCGGGGAAGCGTTCGCCGCCCGCGACCAACTCGAAGGCCTCGGCGGTCGGCGGTCCCGCGGCGTCGGCTCCCGACCCGTCGTCGCTCTGGACCGCGGCCACGACGAACTGGGCCTCCTCGGGCGCGAGGACGCCGCCCGACCCCATGATGGAGTCGTAGGCGACCGCCGGTCGGGCGACGGTCTCGGCCACGCCGACGCTCACGTCGGCGACCGACCGCACCGACGACGCGGGAAGGTCGAAGGAGTCGGTGTTTTCGGGCGTCTCGGTGGTCGCGCCGTCGGTTCGGTCGTCGGTAGTCGAATCGGTCGTCGGCCGCTCGGCTACCGTCGGTTCGCCGGTCGTCAGTTCGTCCGCGGTCGAACCACTGCCGCCGCCGAGACACCCGGCCGCGCCGATAGCGAGGGCGGCGGCGCTCGTCCGGAGGAGGCGTCGTCGTTCGGTGGAGGGCATACCCGCCGATACTCGAACGCCCGACAAGTGCTTTCTGCCGAGGTCGGGGGTCTATCGTACCCGTCCGATACACATCTACACACGTCTTTAGAAAATCAAATTCTATCGAAGAAGTATCTATGGAATGCCTTGAAAAATCTAGAAATGGGTGCGCTACGATTCGTCGTCCTCGCCCGGCCGCTCGGCCAGTCGGTCGAACCGCGACTGTGCCGAGTCGGTCCGGCGCTCGGTCTCCTCGGAGTCGTGTGTCATCGAGACCACGAACCCGTTCTTCACCGACAGTTCCAGCACGGCGTCCTGCCGCCGGGCGTCGGCGGGGAGTCGCCACGCCGGAATCGCGCGCTCGGCGACGACCGACTCGCCGGATTCGAGGAGCAAGACCGCTAGCTCGCGCCCGCCGTCTTCCGTGCGACCCTCGGCGTCGCGCTCCCCGCCGCTTCGCGCCGGGTCGGTCTCCTCGAAGCGGTCCACGACGGCGACGTAGCGCCCGTCGGCCACCTCGGTTTTCTCACCCGTCATAGCTGACCTCCGCCACGAGCGACCCGTCGGCGTCGCGGACGAAAACGGTGTCGCCCGCGTTGTTCCAGACCGGCGCGTCGGCGTTCCAGTAGTAGTCGCCGCCGCCGTCGGTTCCGCGGCCGGTGTGGAGCGTCAGCGTCTCGCCGGGCGCGAGTTCGGTCCCCGCGGGGAAGGCGTACCGGTGGTCGGCCTCGTCGCTCACGACCCACCCCGAGAGGTCGATGGTCCGGTCGCCCGCGTTCCGGAAGACGACGTACTCGTCGTTCAGGTTGGCCGCCTCGTCTCCTCGGGCGTCGGCGTGGACTCGGGCGACGGCGAGCGAGTTGGCGGTGTCGGAGTCGTCCGCGTCGGCGGTACTCGATTCGGGAGTCGTCCCGCCGTCCGCGGCCACTATCCCCGAACTCCCGCCGACTGCGAACGTCGCCCGCCGTTCCAGCGGCCCGTCCGCGCCGGGCGAGACGCCCGACGCGCTCCGGAGGTCCAGCGGGTCGGTCGGGGCCGCGCGCCGGGTCCGGACCACCGCGCGCTCGCCGTCGGTCTCGACGACCACGGTGCCGTGGACGCCGGTCCAGTAGGTCGGGACTCCTCGGTCGGCGAGGCGCGCTAGCACTTCGCGGTGCGGGTGGCCGTACGGCGAGTCGTAGGCGCTCTGGATGACGGCGATTCGGGGGCCGACCGCCCCGAGGAGACCGGGGCCGGTGCTGGAGTTCGACCCGTGGTGGCCCGCGGCCAGCAGGGTCGCGTTCAGCGCGCCAGCGTAGCGGTCGGTCAGGTAGCGTTCCGCCGCTCGCTCGGCGTCGCCCGGCAGGAGGAGACTCGCGTTCCCGTAGCCGACCCGGAGGACGAGGCTGTTCTCGTTGCGCTCGCGGTCGGCGAGGTAGCCCTCCGGTGGCGACAGCACGCGGACCGACGCGCCCGCCATCGGAATCTCGTCGCCCGCCTGCGCCCGGTAGAGCGTGACGTTGTGCCGTTCCACCGCGTCGAGGTAGTCCTCGTAGGTCCGCGTGCCCGCCGCGATACCGGGGTCGTAGACGGCCCCGATGCCGTCGGCCTCGGTCTCGAAGTACTCGATGACCTCGGCGTGGCCGCCGATGTGGTCGGCGTCGGCGTGGGAGGTCACGAGGTAGTCGATGCGGGAGACGTTTCGAGCGCGCAGGTAGTCGAGGACGTGTTCGCCGTCGTCGTTCCAGTTGCCGGTGTCGTAGAGCAGGGTCTCGCCGTCGGGACCGACCACGAGGACGCTACCGCCCTGCCCGACGTGGAGGAAGTGTATCGAGAGCGTGCCGTCGCTGGCGTTCCCGCCGGGCGCGGGCGCGAGACCCGCGTCGGCGGTCGTTCGGTCGGTCGTCGCCGTGTCGGGCGACCCGCCGAGGCCGACCCCGCCGAGACACCCCGCGAGCGACGAGACGACGACCACCGCGACGACGACGCGCGCGAGTCGAGGAGCGCGGGGACGGTTCATCGGGTCTCCTCAAGGCCCGGAGCGTCAACACTCTTTCCCACGTCCGAGACGATTCCGTCGGAACGTCGCCGAATCAGTTCGAGGAGTTCGGAACTGTAGTCTACAGATTCCTCGACTAAATACTTGTTAGCATACAGCACGAACCTACGTCAGAACGAGGTTAGATACGTTCGGCGAGAGGTAATTGTATCGGAAAAATAGTTAACAATGTACGCGGCATACGGGTCGTCGTGATATCTCGTCACGGAGTCCCACCGGAACGACCGAGGAGTCCGCGTCCGGAGACGAGCGTGAAGTTGCGGCACGCTCGGCGCTTCCGCGCGTCGTCCCGCGTTTTTCCTTACGTTCTATCCGACACAGTAGTGAATTCATCTCCAACTAAATGTTAAAGACAGCTAGAAAAGATTTAACAACGTCTGTTGTGTATAATCTATCGCAATGTCCGTGACACAGCATACCAGTGACGTGAAGGCAGAGATCGAAACCGAGTACGCCCGCGACGGGTCCGACGCCCTCGACGATTCGTCGGAGCCGATGCGAGCCTGTAGCTGTTACACTCGCATCTGTTGCGACATCGACTCCTAAACGACCGCGACGACCGAGGTCGTTTTTTTTTCGGCCGTGCGTCTGTCCGCTACGCCCCTCGGCCACGGCGACGAGAGCTGACGACGATTCGGCGGTCTTCCGCCGGGAACTGACTCGATAGGATGCGAGATACGACACCGGAACGAAGACAGAGACGCGACGACGAGGCCGAATCCGCGGAGAGCGACGCCGACCGAGTGCGACCGGGAGACCCGGCACTCGCCGTCGAGGGCCTCTCGAAGTCGTTCGGCTCCGGCGACGGCGCGGTCACGGCGGTAGACGACGTGTCCTTCTCGGTCGGTCGCGGGTCCATCGTCGGACTCCTCGGGCCGAACGGCGCGGGAAAGACGACCACCATCAAGTCGATACTCGGAATGGTCGTCCCCGACGCCGGGTCGGTCCGGATAGAGGATGTGGACGTTCACGCCGACCCCCGCGCGGCCTACGAGCGCGCCGACGCGATGTTGGAGGGCGCGCGAAACGACTACTGGCGGCTGACCGTCCGCGAGAACTTGGAGTACTTCGCCAGCATCGGCGGCGAGGACCCCGCGGCGGTGCGAGACCGCCACGACGAGTTGCTCGACAGGCTCGACATCGCCGACAAGGCCGACGAACCGGTCCGGAACCTCTCGCGGGGGATGAAACAGAAGGTGTCGCTGGCCAGCGTCCTCGCCCGCGACGTGTCGGTCGTCTTCTTGGACGAACCGACGCTCGGACTCGACGTGGAGAGTTCCCTGCAACTGCGCGAGGAGCTAGGCCGACTCGTCCGCGAGCGCGACCTCACCGTCCTCCTCTCCAGTCACGACATGGACGTTATCGAGGCGGTCTGTGACCGCGTGTTGATTCTGAACGACGGTCGCATCGTGGCCGACGACTCGGTCGAGTCGCTCCTCTCGTCGGTCGAACTGCAGGGCTTCCGCGTCGCGGTCGCCGACCTCTCGGACGCGACTCGGCGGTGGGTCCGCGACGAGTTCGAGGTCGAGGAGATGACGACTTCGGCCGACAGAACCCGGTTCACCGTCTCGACGGACCCGGCGGGGTTCTACCGACTCACGAACCGATTCGAGGCCGAGGAGGTCCGACTCGAAGACGTGCGCACGGTCGCGCCGGACCTCGAAGACGTGTTCATCGACGTGACGAACGACGGAGGCGGAGAACGATGACCAACGGGGGCGAACCATGACGAAGGAGAGAGGTGGAGAACGATGACCGAGGAGACCAGCGCCGACCGGACCGGCGGGCATCGCCACCTCTGGCGCGCGGTACTCAAGCGGGAGGTCGTCCTGTTCGTCCGGTACCCGCTGAACGCGCTCGGCGGGTTCGTGGTGTTCCTGTTCATGTTTCTGGTCATCTTCCTCGGCGGGCGGGCGTTCGCCGCCCCGGCGCTGTCCAGTTCCATCGAGGGCATCGTCGTCGGCTTCTTCCTCTGGACGCTGGCGACGGCCTCCTACGTGGACATCTCCCAAGACATCGGCAAGGACGCCAAGTGGGGCACGCTCGAACGCCACCTGATGACGCCGTTCGGGTTCGGCGTCGTGCTGGCGAGCAAGTCGGTCGCCAAACTCCTGCGCGAGGCGGTGATGGCCGTCGCGTTGCTCGTCGTCATGCTCCTGTTGACCGGCGTCGAACTTCGACTCGACGTGCTGACGGTCGTCCCGATTCTCGTCGCGACGCTCGCGTCGGTGTTCGGCCTCGGGTTCGCGATGGGCGGACTGACGCTCCTGTACAAGCAAATCGGTAACTGGGCGGCGCTCCTCCAGTTCGGCTTCATCGCGCTGGTCGCCGCGCCCACGCTCGACCTCGGGTGGGCGAGGCTTCTCCCGCTCGCGCAGGGGAGCGCGCTCCTCCAGCGCGCGATGACCGACGGGACCCGCCTCTGGGAGTTCCCGGCGACGGACCTCGGTATCCTGCTGGCCACGGGAATCGGGTATCTCCTCGCGGGCTACCTCGTCTTCCAGTTCGCACAGCGACGCGCCCGGCGGTTGGGCGTCCTCGGCCACTACTGACCACCGAACGACCACACCGAACTCATGATTTCCGATGTCGCCGCCAAGTACGACGCCGTAGCGAGCGAGGGCCACGCCGACCGGATGGAAGCGTCCTACTGGCCGGTCGTCGAACAGGTCGTCGAGGAGATAGCCGTCGATGCCTCGACCACCGTCTTGGACCTCGGGACCGGCAACGGCTACGCCGCGAGATACTTCGCCTCGGAGGGGGCTACCGTCGTCGGCGTGGACGTGTCCGGCGAGATGGTTCGGGTCGCGCGCGAGGCGTCCGACGAGGAGGAAGCGCCCGGCGAGTCCGAAGCGGCCGACGAGTCGGCGACGACCGGCGAGACCGAGACGACCGACGACGGACTCCTCGACTTCGCCGTCGCGGACATGCACGACGTACCGATAGCCGACGACAGCATCGACCTCGCGTTCTCGATGGACGTGCTTCCCTACTCGCGGGACCTCTCGACGCCGCTCGGCGAGGTCGCCCGCGTCCTCGCGCCCGACGGCGCGTTCCACTGCTGTGTCAACTACTACGCCGAGGCCGCCCGGTTCCAGCGCGAGGAGGCCCGCGGCGGTCTCGGGATGACGCTCCACTCGGCCGACGAGTACGCCGACGCCTTCGCGGCGGCTGGCTTCCGAGGAGTCTCCCAAGACACCGTACCCAACACCGCGATAGAGATACCGCCCGAGGAGGCGTTCCCGACCGACGGCTGGGAGACCAGCGAGGACATGCGCCGGACGCTCCGGGAGTGGGGCACCCTGCTCACGGTCGGGGAGCTGTAGGCCGACGAACGTCCCCGAACTACTCCAGCAACAGCACGCAGGGGAGACTCGGGTCCACCAGTCGGAGCAGTTCGTAGCCGATTCCGGCCTCGCCGCCGAACAGCGACGGGTTGTGCCAGTGGTCGGTCTGCCAGCGCGCCCGGAACTGCCTCTCGCGGTCGGCGCGCGCGACGCTCGCGGCCGCCAGTCGGCGCGCGTCACGGCGATACTCGGCGTCGCCGAGGTCGGTCCCCGCCCGGTTCAGGAACGCCACGCGCCCGAAGTTGCCACAGCAGAGGTGGTCGTTGCCCTGCAACGTCTCGGCCTCGACGCCCGCCAGCGCGTCGCGGGCCTCGTCGCGGAGGTCGCGGCGCTCCTCGGCGTCGAGACTCCCGCCGCGACCGTCCGCGGCCATCCCGAGGCGAGCGAGACCGATGCCGCTCCGGCCGTTGCACCACGCGTCGCCGAACTCGCCGTCGAACGCCGGGCGGAGGTCCCGCCAGTTTCGCTCGTCGGGCGAGTAGTGGCGGCGCTCGAACGCCAGACTCTCGACGCCCGCCTCGGCGAACCGGTCGTCCGAGACCGCTCCGAGCCGGACCAGCGCGAGCGCGATACCCGAGACGCCGTGTGAGAGACCCGTCAGCGGTTGGCCGTCCACCGCGGAGTGCCACGCGGGAACGCCGTCGGCGTCCGCGCGCTCGGCCAGCAGGTGGTCGCCCGCGGTCGTCGCGCGCTCCACGACCTCCGCGCTCCCCGTCTCGTCGTGGAGCGCGAGGAGACCGAGAATCGCGCCCGCGCTCCCGCCGAGCAGGTCGTACGCCCCGTCCGAGCGAATCTTCTCGGGCGTGAGCGCGCTCGCGGCCGTCTCGGCGACCCGGACGTACTCGTCGGCGTCGAGGAGGTCCCCGAGTTTGGTGAACCCGTAGACGACCGAGCCGATTCCCGTGACGCCCAGCGGGAGGTCGGCGACGCTCTCCGCGGAGACGGCGTCGGCCACCGGGTCGGCGACCTCCTCGGCGAACTCGGCGAATCGCGGTTCGTCGGCGGTGCGGGCCAGCGCGGCGGCGAACAGCGCGACGCCGAGTCGCCCCCGGTAGAGGTCGTCGGGGAGCGTATCGACCGAGACGCCCTCGGGTCGGTTCTCCCGGACGAGCCACGTCGGGTCGCCGTCTCGGCCCTCGACCGCGGCGTCCACGAGTCGGTCGTAGCAGTCTCTCGCCGCGCGCTCGAACGTCGCGTCGTCGGGGTCCAGTGCGGTCTCGTCCGGGGTCGGTTCCGTGGCACGCCCGCCGTGCGAGCGCGTCTCCGGGTCGAAGGCGTAGCGGACGTACTCGCGCTGTTCGGCCAAGTCCTCGTCGCCCAGTCCACGGATTCGTTCCCGCATCGACTCGTATGGCGTTCGGTCGAACAACTCCTCGACGCACCGCTCGCCGTCCCAGTAGAGGGCGGTGTCGTCGGTGGACGCCCCGAACCGCGGCACGTCGAGGCGGGCCAGCGCGTCGAGTTCGGCCCGGTAGAGCGGTTCGTAGTCGAATCCGGTGTCGGCGTCCGCGAACAGCGTCAGGAGGGCTTCGGACTTACAGCCGAACTGGAGTCCGGTCCGGAGGTACTCGGGCGTCCGGAGCGACTCCAACACCGCCGCGTACTTGGCCGTCTCGCGGTAGACGACCCGGACCTCGCAGTCCTCGAACGCCGAGAGCGGGCCGTCGTCGGCCAGCAGGTCGTCGCGCCGGGATTCGAGGAGCCGATACCCCTCCTCGAACCCCGCCGCGATTCGGTCGGCGTGGTCGGCCGGGCGGGTCTCGTCGCCCCGGAGTTCGGGGAGGTTCGAGACGCTCCCCTCGGCGACGCGCCGGTAGTCCATCTCCATCAGGTCGGTGTTCACCTCGCTGAACACCGGCTCCCGGACACCGCCGGTCTCGTCGTCCACGACCGCGAACGCGCCGGTGCCGACGTTCGTCGGGCCGCCGTCGCCCGTCGCGTCACTCTCGTCGCCGGTCGCGCCATCGTCGCCGCTCGTTCCGCCATCGCCGCCTGCCGAGCCGCCCCCGCTTGCTGCACCGTCCCCGCCTGCCTCACCGGCCCCGGCGGCGTCGGTGGTCGGTATCAGCCCCGTCCCGACGACCGACTCGTCGGCGACCCGCTTGACGGCCCGGTCCATGTGGGGCGCTCGCTCGGGCGGTATCTCGGGTTCCGCCAGCGTCTCGGCGTCCACGACGACCGGCTGGTCGCCCGCCGCGACCACGTTGTCGGCGTGGCCGTCGCCGAACCGGAGCGCGTACAGCATCGCTATCAGCACGCCCGCCCGCCGGTAGAACCGCTCGACCTCCTCGGCGGTCGCACACTCGTCGGTTTCGGCCCACTCCAGCCAGCCGTACTCCTCGCGGGCGAGACAGTCGAGCGTCCGGAGTTCGGGGAGGCCCGACGAGTTCGCGCTCGACTGTTCTGTTCTCGACTGGTCGTTCACCCACGCGAGAAGGTCGTAGAACGCGCTCGTGACCCGCATCTCTCGGGGTTTGTACGCGAGCGTGACCCCGGAGGAGAACCCGACGCGGAGCGAGGCCCGGCCGCCCTCGTGGTAGTCGCCCACCACGTCGATTCGGGTCACGTCGCCCAACCCCTCGTCGCCGCCCAACCGCTCGTCGTCGCCCGAGCCTTCGCCGTCGTCCCCGAACCGCTCGGCGAGTTCGGGGGCGTCACGGGCGAGTCGTCCGCAGAACTCCTCGACGGTCGCGACCCACTGGTCGAGTATCGACGCCAGCAGTCGCGACAGAAACGCGTACTCCACGAAGAACTCCCGGAGGCCGTCGTCCAGCGCGCCCGCGACGAACGCCTCGTAGTAGTTGCGGGGGTCGTCCGGCTCCGGCGGGTCGTCGGCCAGCGCCAACTCCCGGTCGTGGTGGGCGACGAACGTCTTGAACTCCACGAACAGCGGATGGGCGACGACGTGTTCGACTCGCTCGGCCAGCGCGACCTCGAAGTCCGCGAGCGCCGCGTCGGTCAGCGTCTCCTCGACAGCCTCGTCGTCCAACCGCGAGCGAGCGGCGGCGACGATTGCCCCGACGACCTCCTCGAACGGGAGTTCGCGCTCCGAGTCGGGACTCTCGACCGAGGAGGGCGCGACTTCCGCGACGAACGACGACACCTCCTCGACGGTCGCCACCCAGTCGGGAAGCGGTTCGTCGTCCGGCCACGCGTTCGACTGTAGGCGCTCGCGGCAGTCGTCTCGCGACAGTCCGAGCGCGTCCAGTCGCGCTCGGAACCGGTCGGGGTCGCCGTCGGCCAACTGGTCGCGCCACGCGTCCAGTACCGCGTCTACGTCGTCTACGGTCCCGCCCGGTCGGGTCTCGGCGGGCGCGTCGAGGCGCTCGTGGAGCGTCCGGGCGCGTCCCGCCAGCGCCGCTCGTTGCTCCTCGGTGAGGGACGGCATATAATTACTACAGCAGTTGCTCGTATTTATGTGTCGTGCCCGTCGTTGACATCCGGTTCGTCACCACTCGCGGTCGGCGTCCGCGACGCGCGTGCGGTCCGTCGAGACCGACCGAGTGGGGACTGTGGCTTCTCGGAAAAGGCGTTCTCCTCGGTACGACACCGAGCTACGACCGCACGAACGTCAGCGCCCCGCCGCAGTCGGGGCATTTCGGCGGCAAGTCGTCGTCCGTTCCGACGACGTACCCACAATCGACACACTCGCAGGCCCCCGACCGACTCTGTGCTATCGCGGCGTCCGGAGTCGGGTTCACCGTCGGATGCCGAATACCTATCGGTGGTCCATCACTTACGGCCATAATCGAACAGACGGGACGAATCCCTAAATATGTTCCATAGCCATTAGAACATACCTCAGTGTTCGTCTATACTTTTCAGTAATACCGTGATTAGACGGCCGGTCTCTCGAAGATTCGAGGGCAGTGATTCGAGAAAACAAACGTCACTACTGGGCGTTTGGTTCGGCAGAGAAGTGCTCCGTTAGGGATTTGAACCCTAGTCCTTGCCGTGAGAGGCCAACCCAACTCGCCACATCAAACCGACCAACTTACCGGAACCCCTCACACCAATCCCCGGTCTGAACTGATGACACCCCGATTCTCAACGTCGCACCTTATAAATCACCTGTTCATTGCCACCTAGGCAACCTCGACTCACCGGATTCTTTTATCCAATGTCCCGGCCATAATACTATGGTTCGGTCGAAGTCCCTTAGCGGCGTATTAGTAATGATGGTGTACATCTAGCTGATATTCTGCTAACATGCCTTCAAGGACGCGGTAGAGGGTGTCGAAGGGAGAGTGGACGACGTCGCTTGGGATAAATTCCGGGGTGAGAACGCGTGTACCAGCAACTATGAATGTTGTAGGAAACGATAACAGTAGTTGATAATACGGTTTCTTATTCAATCTGTCATTCGTAACCGACTCGGGGGTTTTGCTCAATGCGTGGTGTAGATTGAGCATGGGAATCCCTATCAATTAAGTGTGGTATTGCGAGGTGCGTGCTGAATCCAGAGCGTGAATTCAGCACGGCACACTCATTTCTTTCACGCTGAAGTCAGCGAACCAGTTGTTCAGTGGATCTGCCCACCTACCGAACCAGAACACGCGCAGGTAGACCTCGACCACCTCGCTGTCGGCGTCGGTCTGGTTAGTATCGACCACCCGATTCAAGGAACGCTTCCAATACCTTCCCCCAAGGGATTGGCGCACCGACCGTCACCAGACCGGCTCCAAAGACAATCATCCAAAAGCCCGCCTCGCTTTGATGGTAGAGCAACTGTGTCGCCCCTGCTGTTTCGAGTAGCACACCGAGAAGTCCGACTGGCCCTGCGACAATTGTCGCGCCAATAATACCGGCAAGAGAAACGAGGCCCGGAAGCGAAGTGATGAGTCCGACAGTTAGGTCAATAGACAGTAACGTGGCGGGTTCAGTTGCCGATGTGGCTTCTCGGGCGGAGCGAATCATAACGCCCCCAACGGTCGCCAGCAGAGTTAGAATCATCGCACCGAAGGCTTCAGCGACGCGGGTACGGAAGCGGTCAACATGGTTCATGAGAGGCGACACGTTCTGAACACAGATAATCCCTCTTGGTAGACACGACTATACGCGGATGACGGTAATTGAGGGGATTGAATAAGGTCTATCGAGGATATTGGCACAATGGGTAGTGAGATTGTATCTCGCGCGGCTCGCGGTCTTGTGGAGCGCTATAATCAGGGACGGGAACGTGCTGGCTTGAACAAAATCGGCCCACGGAAACAACGACACTACCGTAGACTACTCGTATACCTTGGAACGGGCGGCGTATTGATTCTAACTTTGACCGCTATCTTCGCATTCTTCCCATCCTCTGTACTTTCTCTTGTGAGCCTCACACTAGCGATATTATCAATTTCGCTGGCAATTTTCTCGTTCACTCAACCCGAATACTGGTATCCCCGTGATGTGGAATACCTGATTAAATCTACTGAACCCGACGAATGGGAGTATCAAGAAATAGAAGAGGAAAGCCGAACTCAATTTATTTACAAGAATAACAGAGACATAGTGCTGAAATTCCAACCATATAGTGAGCGCGAAGACTTTCACGAAGAGTGGGTAGAGAACTATATGAATGACACAGCGTACAAACGACAACTCGAAGTAACCCATCGAGGCCGTCGCTTGGATAACGTATATATTGTGTCAGTTGACGGGGGGAGCGACGACATTCCAATCCCGTCTCGCTTTGACCGGACACTCTCTGAATACGAGTATGAGTTGGGGCGCATACTCAATTGCGCTCAAGCGGGATACCTCGCACGAGATCTAGAGGATTATGATAGGGAGTACCACCAAGCGCTCAAGCATGGTGGAATATCGGCTGAAAACGATTCGTTCGAGATTGATTGGGACAAAGCCAGCCTCTAGACTATATTTCAGAAAGGGATAGTATAGAATTCTCCGACTTCCAACCCGGCGCTGGATTCAATCACTGCACTGAGCGATTGCCACTCTTCTCCTGACTCTCTTGACGCGTGTTGAATATGTGCCGTCTATTCAGCACGCTATTTCTGACAACTGTAGGTCAAGGCGTCGATGGTAGTGATAAATACACGCTCTGCATTTCGCGACGGTTACACAGGCAATTCTGAATAAAGAAACCGTACTACTAACTACTGATAAATGTATTAAGTGGAAGAGAGGGAATTCCACTACTTCCGGTACCCAGCCAGGCCACAAACACCAAACGATAACTGAGGTACTTTTTTACGGATACCCTGACTGGTTCCTGTATGACTCTCCAGCAGATTACGACAGACGATATCGCTGACTGGGACTCTCTTGACGCCATTGCCACCTCTTTTGAGAAGCGCGGACTGAAGCCGAAACCGGATCTCGGCGACGACAACGAGCTTGTCCTCCAGGTTTCCGATCGTGAGTTTATCGTTCTCGTCGAAGCAGGCCCCGGTGAATCGGCCTCAGATTTCAAGCCAGACGACCGCAGACGTCGAACGAACCTTGTCGCCACCAACGACTACGAGGAATTCACGTTCCTTACTCGCACCCGGGCACTTGACGGACAACAACACGGGCGTATCAAACACCAGAAGCTCTCGTTCACGAAAGAGCAAATGACCAGCAAGGGTGGCGAAAAGAACACCATCCTCCAGAAACTCAACAGTCTCGAATACGACTCACCAGCAGCAATCTCCGACGATCTCTACGACACCAAGCAAGTCGTCAGGGAGTTCTACCAAGAATTTGAGGAACTCCGCACCTATCTCGTGCAGGAAGTTACTGGCATCCCGGACGACCGTGGTGACGCGAAGCAACGCTATGTCCAGATCACCCTCGACCGGATGATCTTCCTTTACTTCATCCAAGAGAAACGCCTTCTCGACCGCAACCCGAACTATCTCCACGAACACCACGAACAACGGGCAAAAAACGGTAAAGACACCTATGAGTCATTCTATGAGCCGCTCTTCTTCGAGATGCTCGCAGAAGGTAAGCAAAACCTCGACTTCGGCTCCCTTCCGTACCTCAATGGTGGCCTGTTCTCGAAGAACCCCATCGAAGAAGAATTCGAAGACGCCCGACTCGGCGATACACCCGAGCACACCAACGAACTGTTTGGAGACATTCTTGACTTCCTTTCAGACTGGAACTGGAACGTTGACGAGCGACTCGACATCGTCGACCCCAAGAACCTCTCACCAGCCGTCCTTGGTCACATCTTCGAGCAGACGGTCAACCAGAAGGAGATGGGGGCGTACTACACGCCCGAAGAGATTACCGGGTTCATGTCCCGGCGGACGATTCATCCGTACCTCCTTGACCAGCTCAACGAAGAAGTGGGTGCCAAATACGATGAGATTGACGACGTGTTCGGGTTCCCTGCTCCGGACGCTGAGAGTGGCGTGGAGGCGCTCGCCGATGGTGGGGTAGTCACGGAACAAATCCCAACCGAGAACGTCGAGACACGGCACGTGGAGACGCTGTATCACGACTTCCTAAAGGATACTCGCGTTGTTGACCCTGCGGTGGGCAGCGGCGCATTCCTACTTGCGGCTCAGGAAGTCCTGCTGGACATCTATATGCAATGTATCGAGTTCTTTCAGCAGATGGATGACGAGGGGAAAACGTGGGAACTGGAGGAACGCACTGTTGAGGAACTGGAGCGTATCAATGAGGGTCGTGGAAGCGCTTCCTTATATGCGAAGCGGACAATCATTCTCAACAACCTGTATGGCGTGGACATTGACGATGGTGCCGTTGAAATCTGTAAGCTTAGATTGTGGCTCTCTATGGTGGCGGATATCGAAGATGAACCGAGTGAAGTCGAGCCATTACCAAATATCGACTTCAATATCCGTCAGGGGAACTCACTAATCGGCTTTACTGATATAGTCGAACTTACAGACGATGGAGATGCCTCACTCAATAATTGGGGCGCTGGTGCAGGGACTGGAGTCAAAGAGCTCTACGAAGACGTTATCGAAGCGATTGAGCGCCACCGTAGTGCTACGAGTGCCCAAGATGCGGCAAATGCACGGCGCGTGGCGGAGTCAAAAATCTCCTCACATAGCGGAGAACTTGACGAAAAGGTGATTGAACAGTTCCACGCAGCCGGGTTAGAGTCAGTTGATCAGGACTCTATTAAAGATTTCAATCCGTTCCACTGGGTTCTCGAATTTGCTCCGGTCTATGAGGCTGGTGGTTTCGACGTGGTGATTGGGAATCCCCCATGGGATCGGATTAAACCACTGCGGGATGATTTCTTCTCCAAATATGATGAGACATTCCGTACACGTCTTCCAGACGACAAAGATAGTGTCCAAGAGGAACTGCTCTCTGACGAAGAGATTGCGCAGGAATGGCAGGAGTACCAAGACGAGATAGAACTACGTGCTGAGTATTTCAAGAACACACCAGCGTACGATCTACAACGGCCTGAGATTGACGGACGAATCAACCCTAGCACGAATGACCTTTCATCGTTGTTCTTTGAGCGTGTGTTCAGTTTGGCAGGAGACGATTCTCGCGTCGCGCAAATTCTTCCAGGCGCAATTTTCAATGGCGCGTCGGGCAAAGATCTAAGAACACATCTGCTGAACAACACGCAACTAGATGTACTGAACCTGTTTGAGAACCACGGCATCTTTGACGGGGTTGATGACCGGTATATGTTTGGTGTGGTGGTTTTCAAGAATGAAGGCTCTACAGATTATGTCTCTGGAAGATACCAGGCAGGCGACCTCTCTATCTTTGATAACTTCGGCGAAAGAGCAATCCGAATCCCCCGGGATGTCCTTGAACTCTATTCACCAAAAGCGCGCATCTTCCCCCACATCGAATCTGAACGCAAATTAGAGGTGCTCAAATCCATTATCCAGAACCCGGCTATCGCTCCGGATGACGCTCCAAACGGGTACATGGAACCGTATCAAGGACTCCGCCGGACAAGTGACTCTGATCGTTTCGTCGATAAGTCTGAGGCAGAGTATCCCGTATACGGCGGGAAGAACATCTACCAATATTCATACACTCCCGAATTCATCAGTGACGTGCAGGAACCGGAGTTCTGGAGCGTTGAGGAAGAAACTGATCCCTCTCGCAGTGCCAAACAACGGATGCGAGAGAAAACCGTACGTGACCTCAAGTCCGCCATCTATGATGCGTTTGAGGGCACGGGATCTCAGAAGGGGTTTGTCAATGACCTACTAGAACAACACCGTGGTAAACCTCTCTCAGAAAGCGACGTTCTCCTTGATTCTACAGAGTACCGGATTGGACTTCGCCGGATAGCTCGTTCAACCGACGAACGGACACTCATCGCCACGGTATTGCCGAAAGGCATTGTCTGCCATAATACGTTATTGACTATCCCCAGCTACCTGATAACCCCCTACGAGGAGGGACTGTCGGAAGAACCCCTCCACAACTTCTACGAGAGTATGTTCACTGGCGATGAACTGTTCGCCAAACTGGGATTGCTCAACTCCATTCCGTTGGATTATCTACTCAGGACAAAGGTCGATACGGGGATTGTGATGTACAAATTCAAAGAGTCCCAAATGCCCGACCTCACCGATGGTGACAACTGGTTCCACTACATTTCTGAGCGTGCTGCCCGACTGAGCTGCTACGGTGAGGAGTTTGCAGAAATGCGCGAACGACTTGGTGGTATAGAGCCCGCGACTAACACTCAGGAGCGCCAAGAGATACAGGCTGAGATTGATGCTGCTGCGTTCCATGCATACGGGTTAGAACGGCGGGAAGTCCAGTTCATTCTTGATGACTTCCATCGGGTAACAAATCCACGAATGATGACGGAGAACTACTTCGATATGGTATTCGAGAAATTCGACCTGTTAGAGGAAGAAGGCCCCTTCAAGTAAGATCATCAACGATATCGTCCACTACAAATGGTTTATCACGTTGACGGGAAGAGGGTTACAGCACTTGACCCAACAAGCTTCGACTCTCTTGACCTGACGGAAGCGGACATTGAGGAGTGGATTATCGAGACACCCTCGATACTTGGTGAAGACCTACTCGTAGTCGCGTCACAGTACGCAAAGTTCGACCGGGCAGCGGAGCGCCCCGACGTCTTGGCTCTCGATCCGGACGGGAAGCTCGTGGTAATTGAGGTGAAGCGAGACCGCGCAGACAAGACGACTGATCTCCAAGCCATCAAATACGCGAGCTACTGTTCAACTATCAGCGCCGAAGAGCTTCAGCAGGATTATCGGGCGTTCTGGAATAAGCGCCGCGATGAAGACGACCAGCTGACGCCTGAGAAAGTGGGCGAGCGGTTCACTGAATTCCTTGGTGAGGACATCGTCTTGACAGAAGACGGCTACGCCGATTTCGTGCTGGACGACCGGCCACGGATCTTGTTAGCAGCGGGGGGCTTCGGCCCGGAGATTACCACACCCGTTGTCTGGCTCGAACGCGAGTACGGAATGGACATCACCTGCATCGAACTGGATGTACACCAACGGGACGAAGAGGTGTTTGTTAGTGCTCGACAGGTACTCCCGATTCCCGAGGCCGAAGAGTACATGGCCAAGCGACGTCAGAAGGAGCGACAACAGAGTCGGTCGTCGAGTCGAGCCGAGAGGGCGATCACTGTCCTACTTGAGGCGGGACTCGTCGAGGAAGGGGACATCGTCCTGTTCGATGGTGAAAGCCTTCCAGACGACGCTGAGAGAGAATATGATTCAGAGGACGACTTCTGGTGAGGCCGAATCACCGGGAAAACAGGACGGAGTGACAACGTCGAGTGGTTGGAGAACGGTGCAGAATACTCGTTCACTGCCCTCGCCCAGGAGGTACTCGAACAAGCGACGGATCGCGAATTCAATGTCAATGGCTACCCGTACTGGCTACACATAGAGCATGACATAAGTCTCTCCGAACTCAGACGGTCGAAGGTTGGCGATATTGACTGGTGAACGTGTTGAACTAGGGGACACCAATTGAGGCACTCCCCCTGAGAAGTATTTTTGGAACGAAGATACGCCTATTCCACTGGAACTTGGTCATATTCCAGTGTAACTCCGTATCGCTGTAGGGTTATATTGGCTTCCTCAAGCTCCGATTCTATTCCTTCATAGTCATAGAAGTCTTCAGCCACCAGAACCCCCTGCACCAGTTCCTCCCTTTCCGACCTGATATCTTGGAGGTATTGTTTGAGTTGTCGGACAGCGCTGGGGCCCGCGGCCCCTACCTTAGTCTCCACTACCGTTGTTACTGACTCACTCGACAGAAAGACGAAATCCGCGAACTGTTCATTCTCTGTCTGGTACTCCCTCTTTATATCCTCGGAAACGATATTTGCGTTGTCTTGGAACTTCTCTGGATTATCCCGTAAATGGGCTTGAATGACGCTTTCGTCAAACTCAAAATCATACGACTTTGGCTGGATTTTCGGTGCAGATTGTAGCTCCTCAACCAATACTTCTAGACTGTCTTTCTCCGCAGGATTCCATTGCTGGAGAGTGTTCGGGAGATGCGTCGATGATCTCTCCTTAGGCTGGAACTTCGTTGATAGCTCGTCTCGTACTACTGGCCCGCCGTTGTATTTCCATTCAGCAACGTCTCGATGGAGTTGGTGTGGGAAATCCTCGTGAATTCTTTCGTCTTCCCAGTCAATGTCCCCGACCTCTGCGACTCCTCGAATTACACTCTTGCCGCGGATTTTACGTTGACCGACTATAATGACGATGTCCCCCTCTTCCATGGGGGTTCTATCCTTGTGCTCGTGGCCTGCAAAGCACTTCACGACACTAAGGATATATCCGGGAGATTGGTCATACTGGCCCTCAATACTATCAATAATGTCACTATCCGGTACCTCCTCCACAACTTGTTTTGAAGCTTTCTCCCACCCAACAGATACGATGTCTTCTTGATCCCAATAAGGGAAGTATTCCTGGTGACCCGACTTAATCAAATAGCAGGTTGGCACACCTCTTTCATTTCGCGACCACTTAATAAAGGTATGTGCAAGACCGCGCTGGTAAAACCAACGTCAAAGAAAAGTGGTTATGAGCCGATAACTCCCCAACAGATGAGTCGGGCCTGGACAGCACTCTCTCCAACAAGTGTGGTCTGGTATTCTTGGGACGCTTCGATGTTGTCCTCGATGAAAGCCTCCAGTTCGTTCAAGAACTCCTTAACCGGCCAGTCACCGAGCGACGTGTAGTCAGGGTGTTCCCGGAAGGTCTCCCGCAATATTCGGTCTTCGTCCGTATTCTTGAGACTCACCCGATCGAACTGATCAAATAGCGCATCCGTCCACTCTCCGACCGTATCATACCTGTCCACCGGTGCAGGTTCATCACCGTACTGTGGCTGGATTCGCATCTGCATCATATCCAACACCATTTCCTGGGTTGCTGACTGACCACCGCCACTGAACACTTCCTCAACCTGCCCCTCTCGAACCGCTTCCAACCGTTCGGAGAGTTGCTCTTCTATCGCCTCCCGGTTCGCAAGAATCCTGTCAGTGTTCCCTGACAGGTGTTCCCCTTCAGTGTCTGGTGCAATACTGAGTGACCCGACTGGGCGCTCCTTGATGTCACCACTAAACGGTTTGTAGTACAATGCTCGCCGTACACGCCCAAGCGGTGCCTCTTCGGGTTCGCCAGTATCCTTGTTCTCGAACCACAGATGGACGAGCCCGAACACACCAGGACGTGGGCCACTATCGTGGTCGGTGGCGTTCGTGTAGAGAAAATCCCGGTCATCGGTCGGCTCACTGAAGTACCCTTCCGCAAATTCAAAATCGTCGGATGAGAGTCCATAGTCCTCGTTCAGCTCTTCTTTGAGGAGCACACGTTCGAATGCCGCGTTCTCGTCACTACCAGCATTCCGCAGTAATGGATTCTTCGAGGTGTCGTCCAACTCGTTGTAGTCGTCTACCTTCCGAGACCCTCGGATAGAAGACTCAATTTCCTCAATCTCCAGTTCACCAATGGTTTTCTCAGTCTCAACCCCCGCTTTCTCCAGCACTGCATCCTCGTTTGGGTCGAGAATATTGTTCTCCTTGCCGACGATGAGCGCGATGTCGTTGATCTTCGCCTGCAAGCGCTCAAGGAGCTTGATCGCAGCTTCGATGTCGCCATCGGGGTAGAAGTTGTGGACGTACTTGTCTGCTGTCGAGCCGATGCGGTCGATGCGGCCAACACGCTGGACGATTCGCATGGGGTTCCACGGAAGGTCGTAGTTGACGACAACTGAGATGTCCTGAAGGTTCACACCCTCGCTCAGGGTGTCTGTCGCAACCACGTACTGCAATTCTGTTTCATTACTCTCGGCTAGCGTCTGCTGGTACCCTGACGCCTCTGGGGCGAATCGTTTGATGATGTTTTGTTTGTTTTCGTCACCCCCTTTTACGACGGCACTATTTTCCGTCGTCATGGGTGAGTTCTCGTCGTTGACGAGTGTGCGATGGACGTAGTCGGCAGTTGCGCGGTATTGGGTGAAGATGAGTACCTTCTGGTCGTACTCATTCAGGACATTGGAGAGGCGATTGATTTTGGGGTCACGGAACTCGCGGAGGGCGAACACGCCTTCGTAGAAGTCCCGGGTGGCACTGTCGGCGTCACTCAAATCTTGTTGGGGATAGAGGACGGGGTTCGGGTCATCTTCGGGTATGTCCGGAAGCACTGCTGCACCGTGGTTGGCGAGCCATTGTTCCAGTTCGACTTCCATGTCCGCAATCGTCCCGGAGTCTTTGGCAACGCGACCGATGAATCGGGAGAGGAAGTACGCGAGGAGCGTCAAGTCTTCGCGGATGTATGTTTTCACCTCGCTTACTGTGACTTCCGTCAGTTCGTTGTCTGTGTCGTCCTCGTTTGCTTGAAGGGCACCACTGTCGAACCCGAATTCCTCAAGGGTTTGCTCCAGGTCTTCAGCGGCGTCTGAACCCTCCACAAAATCACCGATTGTCGTGTCTGCGTCGTCGTCCTTGATGGTGCGGAGGACATCGATGTCTTCGTCTTCCGGTAGTCCGTCGAGGAAGCCAAGGAGTGCCCGTTCACTCTCGTGTAACGTCTGTATCGATTGGACGAAGGCGTAGGTGGATGATTCGAGGCGTTTCAGCAGATTGAGTTTGTAGAGTGCTTTCAGTGTCCCACCGGCCTGGGGGTTCTTGATGGAGATGTGTGGGAGGTGCAGTGCATCCATCACGTCCGGGAGCATTCGATAGATTGGCTGGTAGGCAGGCGGCAGTGAGTACTGTTCTTTGTGGAGCTCCGGTGGTTTGAAGCTCATCTCGAAGTCGTCTTGGCCGGTCAGCGTCTCTTTGACGTGCTTTCGAGTGCGGAGCACCATCACTTCATTAAGAATCTCGGAGATTTCCTCGGAGTGGCGCTTCAGTTGCTCTGTCATCTGGCGCTGCTCTTCCTCGGTGGCTTCGTCTTTACCGGCGGCCACTCGCTTGCGCTCCTCGGCAAGGTCGATGTACTCGTCGAAGGCACTGAACTTCAGCGACGCCTTGTTCATCAACTCGTTTTCGTCGGTGAACAACCCGATGAGGTTCTTGAGGTCAGTAGCTGAGTTGTTGATCGGCGTCGCGGTCAACATTACCATTGTGTTGTCGCGGAGGAGACGAAGGTTCGCGTGCCGCCGAGTTCCTTTGTAATCATCGTTGTGATCCGGGTTTGGTCGCCACTTCCCGTGGTTTCGGAATCGATGTGCTTCGTCGATGAGCACCACATCGAATTGATCGTCCAGGTCGTTTACTTCCTCGTGTGTGAGGTTCTGGAACTGGCTGATGCTCATGACCTGAATGTGTTTTCCGTCCACTTCGAGACCGAAGTACGGCTCACCGTCCTCGTCAGTCGCGTCTTCGAGGAGCTCTCGCCACTGATCGGTCAGGTTGGCCGGAACGACGAGGAGGCACCGATCCCCTTGTTCCCGGTAGTCGTAGAGGAGTTCGCTTCCGATGAACGACTTTCCCAACCCGACAGAGTCAGAGATTATACACCCATCGTACTGTGACAACTTTGTTTTCGCGCTCTCGTAGCCGAGTGACTGGAAGTGGTAGAGGGGGCTGTCTCGAGAGGTTACGTTACCATCGAGTTCGTCATAGGCGAGAAGTTTGTACATCTCGAATGGTTCGAGGTAGGTGCCGAACTCCTCGGTTTCATCGTCATCAGTGTGCTTCTCTTGGTCTTTCCAGTCTTGGTATCTGCTGCTGTTTTCAATGATGTTGACGAGGTCGTCGCTGAAGTCTTCGGCATTGGCCCATTGGTTGTCGAACCAATCTTCGAAGGCTTCCGCGTCGCCGCGTTCCTGACTGGTGAGGTTCAGCTCGACGTTTCGTTGGTGGCCGCTGGCGGAGAAATTCGATGACCCGACGATAGTGACGGCAGGGCGGCGGTCAGTATCGCCTTCGCGGTCGTCTGGACTGTTGGGGGTGCCGCGGAAACAGGCGCCTTTGGCGTGGAAGTACCCGTTTTCTGGCACCTGTACTCGGATGTTGACTTTGTCGTTGGCGATGAAGTCGCGGAGGCGGTCGAGACGGTCGAGTTGTGCGTTGTTGAGTTCAGCGATGTCGTCTTTGACTTCCTGCCGGAATTGGCCACGGAGCGTTTGGCCAGATTCGATTTCTTCGGCGGTTTCGGTGTTCGTCTGGCGTCCCATCAGAATGCGGAACGGTGCATTATTTAGGGTGTCTGGGTCGCGTAGGTTGGTGAGATCGTCTTTGAAGAGGTTGAACCCTGAAAGGTAGAAATAGCCCGTTGCAATACGGATTTCTTCGCTTTCAGGAATGACCTTCTTGTATGTCTCTTCGAGCGTGGTCTCGGTGTTGTCGATGAGGGGGTCAAGAGAGAGCATGGTTCTGGATTTGAGATGGTGCTGACTTTGAGGGAGTCTATTCACGCCTGACAAATAAACACACCTCACCCTCGCGCACAGAAATCTTAGTAGATTCTTGCAGGAGTAGATTAGTTATCGAAAGAGTCGAGGGGTTGGTTTTCCGTAGAGGGAATAGCCTCTTTTACAACACCAACTTCAAGCAGGAACTCTCGGAGAGCCTCAGATTCATGTTCAGTAGAGGGTGGTGAGTGATATAGTTCCTCAACCACTTCACGCAGATTACTGTAAAATAGGGTGTTTGTGGTGTAAATTAATATGTTCCAAAAAGGGTAGCTACTGGGAATGAACTCGACTACTCGAATTCATCATTTTCAGTTTGATGTTCACTAGGAGTACTTGTGTGTCCAGGATACCACCAAACCATACTCCGCCCTCCAGCTTTCTTGGACTTTATTTGGCCTTGGTCGCGGAGTTTCTTTAGCCGTTTATACACTCCCCGACGACTGATTGGTAGTTGATCGGCGACTTCAGATGCGACGAGTACTGGATCTTCTGACTCTTGGAAAATGGTGAGAATTTCGTCGTCACTTACCTGGGGCTTTCGCCCAGGCTTATCGTCGCCCATTTGTTCCTTCGAGGGAGCTATAGGTTTAAAAAGAAATTGTACCCACGTAGGAACCAATACTGTCAACAACAAGTTTGGAAATCGCCAAATACTCTTATTTAGTACCCATGTAGGAACCAATTAGGCTCAGTCCGTCCATTACGACTGAGGTGCGCGAAAAGTCCGGGTGCCCAGTCACCCGGACTGAGTCTCACAACATAGGCTGATCGACCCATGTTAGCAACCGATCTACGAGGACATCAAGGTCACGCAGAGTTAGAGGCGTTTAGCGAGGGTTTTCGCCATCCTTGGGTTGAACAGACACAAAATAACCAGAGGAGCGAAGACAATGACTGAGTCGGAACCACGTGACGAAAACGGGACGAGCGACGGTAACACAGAAACTCACGACCCAGTAGCCACCTTAATTGAGAAAATCTGCACGACGGACTTCGACACGTGGTATCGAGAACGGCAGTTCGTGCAAAATATTCGAGAGGGCCAACCCTATTTCAACGGGCCAAGCCCTTGTCGCGACCCAAGATACCACACCCCGAACAAACTGAACCAGTGTCACAGAAAAATCTACTACGACCGACTCAACGCTCCTGAAGAGCAACCAGAACCGGAGGGCCTCTTCTGGTTTGGAACGAAATTCGAGGAAGAACTCGCGATGGAGTACCTCGAAGACACCGTCAAGCCTCATAGGTATGTTCGCAATTCGATTTGGCTTGACTTCACGATCGAAACCGAAACGGACAACCTGCGGTTCCGAGGCGAGACTGACCCCGTTGTTGTCGACAAAGACGGCGTACCTTACCTCCCGACGGAAGTGAAGACGACAGAAGTCGATAATCTGACTAAGCCGAAAAAACGCCATCTTGCACAGGTACACGCGTACCTCTATGGGTTGTCGCAAGAGTACGATCGAGAGTTTACGGCGGCTGTGCTCTTGTATACCCACCGGAAAACGTTTAGCTTCACCCCCTTTGAGGTTGAGTTTGATTCTGAGTTTTGGCGCAACACGGTTGTTGAGTGGGCGGAAACACAGACTCAATATCGACAGGACGAGATCCTTCCCCCAGCTGATCCCGAATTAGAATGGGAGTGCGAATACTGTGATTACAAACACCGATGTGGGGAGGGTAACACGAATTACGAAAATGGAGGGGTTCGTGGATTTTTACCGTTGTTCGCAGAGTATCCCCGCGACAAGGTAGAGGAGTACCTCGAAGTATATTCAGACGTAGGTGCGAAACTGACGCCAACGTTGGCTCACCACTATCCGGACTTAGCCAATCGGTTCGAGGTAGATGATTGGCAGTGTGAGGCCTGTGAAACTACGCAGCAGTGGGATTCCGTTGACTGGAATGGGAATGTTGACCGTCCACCCTTATGTCCACAGTGCGAAAAGGATGGGATTCCTGCACCACTCAGTGGGCCAGCACCAACGGAGTCGGCTTTTGAAAGGGAGGCGTTCCAATGACGGATTCACTGGAGTCCTTCAAAACACAGTGTCCGAACTGTGGATCAACAAACCTTGATGAAGAATGGGAGGACATTGACGCAGTGTGTTCTACTTGTGGGTTTGTTATTCATAGCTATGAAAACCCCGACAGCCACTTGACCTCACAAAATCGAGGGAATCGACAGGGTACTGGAACCGAACAGACGACACGATGGGAAGACCACCATACAGTAACTAACAGTACCGAACAACGAATCGCATCTGCATTCGAATCTCTTGAAGAAATCGGTGACGCACTGCATTTGTCGAATGATGCCCGAAAGCGAGCAGCATCAATGTTTGCGACATTGGCGAAGAAAAACTTGGTTGACGGACGATCTACGGAGGTAGTAGTCGCCACTACTCTCTATTTTGCGGCACGACAAGTTAAGCGTCCTCGACCGCTCGCACGAATTGCTGAAGAAGTTGACACGGAACCGAACAAAATCGACCGACTTTCCCGATCACTCCGTTCAGAATTGGCTTTCGAATTTAAAAGTTGTACTCCCAAAGATTACCTTCCCTACCTTTGCGAGGAGCTTGGTTACGAGGAGAGTGTCGAAGATGAGGCACGCACTCTTTGTGCCAAAGCCGAAGAATCAGGGTTGACGAACGGGAAAAGTCCAGTCGGTGTAGCCGGTGCAGTACTCTACTTGGTAGGGGATAAATCCGAAACTCAGCAAGAGATGGCAGCAACAGTGGGGGTATCAAAGGAAACGATTCGGTTACGACTCAAAGAATTTCGGGATGGAGGGTTGGTTGATGATTGAATCCCACGCAGGCCTCGGGCAAGTAACGTCGGAACAGGAGTTGAGTCGGGCAGCAATATATGTCAGGACTTCATCGGGGAATCAACAATATGGATACTCAATTGAGGAGCAAGTACGACAGTGCACAAAACGTTGTGAATTTCTTGGTTGGGACATTGTCTATATTTTCCGTGATCGAGCAGAGAGTGGAAAAGATACCGAACGACCGATGTTCCAACGAATGATGCAGGCGGCAAAAACGGGTTGCTTTGATGTCGTTGTTTTCTGGAAGCTGGATCGGTTTTCAAGGAGTCTCCTGCATGCAGTTCAGCTCGAAAAGACACTCCGGGAGTGTGGAGTCGCCCTCCATAGCGTTACTGAGCAAATTGATACCACAACTTCGGCTGGACGATTCAATTTCCGGAACATCGCGAATGCGGCTGAATTCGAACGGGAAATGATCAGTGAACGCTCTCAAATGGGGTTGAAGGCACTTGCCTCAGAGTACCGTTGGCCCAATGATCATCCTCCGTTGGGATATCGAAGAACCTCAGACGGAACATTGGAAGTTGATGACACCGAAGCGAATCTCGTCGAGGAAATATTTGAGATGTACTTAGACAGGCAATCAATGCCAGAAGTCGCGCATGAACTGAACAACAATGGATTGTCGACCAAGACTGACGGTGAGTGGACGCACAGAGCGGTTCGAGATGTACTGACGAATGATCTCTATATTGGGGTGTATGCGGTGGCGGGCGTGAAAGACTATGTCCCCGAATACAGAATTATATCAAAGAATCTTTTTAAAGAAGCCATCTCTGTCCGTCACCGGTTCAATTCAGAATCAACTTCTCAACGCCCAGAAATGGGTGCGCAAAGGAAAAGCAAAAACGTAGACGCTATTCTCGAAAAGTACAAGGATTTTGTTAATAGATGATGGTTCCCGGAGCTATCCCAAACAGCTCCAAAATTCATTGACAGGAGGGGGTGTACATAGGACTTCCAGTTATTCGTCAAGAAGCTGATCACGAATCTCTGGTGATGAGCGGAGAAGTTCGAGAAGCTTCATCGCGTCCAATTCGTCCTCTCGGGGCCAAACCCGTTGCTGTTCACATTCTTTATTCGAGCATTTATACAGATACCGATCAGTGGAATCATGCAATGACCGTGGGCCGTTTTCCACCATTAGCGATCGGCAACATGGGCAGTGGATTTCAGTAACGGGACTTGTTTCGAGAACAATAAACACCCCATACTCGTCAACAAAATCATCAACGTCTTTCGCACTGTTCTCCTGTGAGTTTTCCCTGGAGATTTTACGAATTGTCTGTTGAGCCTCCTCCCAGAGGTCTTCATCGACGAGTTGGAGATTTGGTTCGTCAATCCAGCCCTTGTGGTCATATCCGTCAACACGTTCGATGGGAATCGACGGTTGGCCTATATATATCGGGTTTTTCAAACATCTTTTCACTTCGCCTTCCGTGAGTTCTGACTCGAGATACTTCCACTTTGTACAATTAAGTAGATTCGTGGTTTTTGCGTACGATTCTGTCATGAGGAAGTGATTGTACATCGAACGGGCGAGGTTACGGGATTGTTCTTTTGGTGTGGGCCATCTAGAGGTCAGGACATACCCTATGGGTACGCTGTTGTACCAAGCATCCCAGTTCTTGTCTTCGAGGAAGGAGCGTGCCTTTGCCCGCAAGGCCTTCGACCCCTGCTTTTGAACGTCCAACTCTGCGAAAAGTGTCTGCATTGTTGTGTTTATCTTCCCAGAGAAGCTATCAAAATCTAAATCACCATCGAGAGTGATGATTTGAACATCTAGCTCAACCTCAAGTTCATGGATGAAGTACAATGTCTGAACGTGACTACGACCTAATCGGTCAATCGAATCCACAAAGAGATGGGAGATTGTACCGTTCTTTGCAAGCCGAAAGACCGTTCTGATACCACTCCGGTTGAAGTCTGTCCCAGTTTCGCCCTCATCGCGAATCGGGTCTCGGACAAGTCCGACCTCTCGTCTCTCTGCCTCTTTCTTCAATTGGTCAACCTGTGCTTCTAGGCTTCTCCCTTCCTCCGCCTGTTTGTTACTACTCACCCTCGCGTAGATGACTCCGCCAACACATTCTTCATCCATCATTCTCATCTCCACCGTTGAAAGACTCCTCGTCGCTTACGAGCCAACTCTGACCAACCCCCAACCAAGAAGGTGATATTTTTGACATTGCGGCGGTACAAGCTCCAACCAGTTGGCCCTGAACCAAATCACCAACAACCGGCTCTTTTGGTGCCTTATTTAAGTACTGGACAGGATTGTTTATGTAATGTATGAGACGGTCTGCGATGGCTGAGCGACTCCTACGCATTATATGTATGTTGGCCAACTGCGTAAGCCCCTCCAACACCCTCTCGTTCTGACATCCAACTCTACCAACCTCCAAACTACGGATAGTGGTCTGAAAACTTTGACCGCACGCCAACACACAACAACAACTACTCATCCCCTTCGATGTGATATTCCAGTTCATTGGTTCTGGAGCACCTCCATGGGAACAGAAGAATCACCAGAGAGTGGGTGACCATCCGCTGAGTTAGTCTCACTAAGTACTGTCAATTGATCAAGCGCGTCACGGTACGCTTCCACTGGGATCTCCACGTAGACGAGTGTTGCTTGCATTGACATATGCCTAAGTTGACATTTAGCATGATGGAGACCCTCAACATAGGCCAAGTATGTTCCTGTCGACCTCCGGATCGACGTCCACGTGAGCCGCCTATTGGCCTGGCCAATCCCGGCTTCTTCCAAGAGATTATCCAATAGATAATTCAACGTCTTCGAACTGTACGGATTCCCTTCACGATTCAACCACAGATGTTCGGACTCGTCATACTTGTGCAGAGACGACCGTTGTTTCTCCCAGCGATCCAATAGCCGAAGAGTTCGGCTACTCACGGGATTGTTCCAGTATTGGTCGTTCTTGACCGCCCCTTCTTTTGGAATCTGAAACTCACCCTTCGCAGGTTTGTACCACTTAAGAAGACAACGTTCTATCAATTTTGGGCGCGGGCCAAGATCGAGACTTGCGCTAATCAGCGACGGGATTTCCCAACTCCGCCTGCATTGTTCGAAGTCGTCTGGAGTGACGTCTGATTTTGGTTTCCCCAGCTTCTGAGCTAGGTAGCCCTTCTGACGCTCCCGAGCCTCAGGTGAGAGGTCACTGTACCGTCCGAGGTCGTCATATGTGAGTGCGGCTTCGTAAAGTGCTTCTCGCTCTTCTAGCGTGAAGTAGTCCGACTGTTGAAAGTCCGATTGCGAAAACGTCAGGCTCGGCTTCCACGGTTCACCACCTTTCGTCCAGGAAACCCAGAGGAAATATTTCACGACGGCTTCTTGTAGTTTCCGCTTACTACTCTCTACATACGGCTCCCCGGACTCCTTCGTTACGTTGTCGTCCTT
The DNA here is from genome assembly GCF_004765815.2 of Halorussus salinus. Lineage (NCBI taxonomy): Archaea > Methanobacteriati > Methanobacteriota > Halobacteria > Halobacteriales > Haladaptataceae > Halorussus > Halorussus salinus. The sequence continues at coordinate 1,487,816 of NZ_ML974127.1, forward strand.
CAGATCTTGTTCGTATTCGTCAGCGTGTTCGTGCGTAAACCGCGTCGTGTACTTACCAAGTTGTTCCCAGACTCGTCGATGGAATTGGACGGTTCGACTGAAGACGATCGGGACATTACTTGAGGCAATTCCTTCATCTTCGTCCGGATTTTTCCCCTGTTCCCTTAGCCACACCACATATCCATGGTAGTGATCCTCCAAATCGACCACTTGGCGGTGGGAATACTCTTCTCGGAAGAAATCCGGAACCAACTGGATTGAGTAAGTCGTCTCCACACTGCGTTTGTCCCCGCCATTTTGTTTACTAATGTTCGTACGCTGCGTTTCAAATTCCGATTCGTTGTTCATTCTCTTGGTAAGTACTGGTGGTTATCTTTGATTCCTCACCCTCAGGGCCAACACTGACCCGTCGCTATTTATGCTGTGAAGCACAAAACCAAGATGGAGTACCCGCTCACGGGAACTCCACCAGAAGTTGTGCGTCCCTAAGGGCGTACACGCGTACACACTGACGGAACCAAGGCCTGGAAAACCGGGTTCCGTTAGTGTTTTCCATAGCGATCGTGCGTATCAAGTCACCTCTCCCGTACCACATCAAGAGGGTTCTATATACATGTTGTTGCCGACCAGTGTTACTGGACAAAGACCTCTGCTAGTACAGTCACTACCGTTTCGCTTTACGACATTTCGGAGAACCCGTTAGACGACTCGGGGAGCGCCGCCGCAGACTACTCCGAGGGCGACTTACGCCCGGTCTGCCTGAACAACCTCGCCGACGTACATCGAACGTGGGACTCGGAGAATTCGTCCGCCACTTTGTCTCCTCGAAAGACGTCACTGAGAAGAAGCTCTGAAACTGCCAATCCTTCTATCTGTATTCGTCAGTATATAATATCGTCGCGAATGGCGAATGTTGATATGTAAAGCTGGCTCAGAATCCAAACAGATGGATTCCGCGACTGTCGACGCCGCCGTCTCCGATCTCGGAACTGTGGTCGAGGACTTTCTCGATGAACTGGCCGACCGCAACCTCTCGGCAGACCGACTCGGCGAAATCGTCGAGGGCAACGCCGAGTTCGAAGGCGCCGACCTCCGCCAGTTCCCCGAGAGGTTCGTGGAGGATCACCTGATCTGGCCGGTACTTGACGTCCTCGGGTACGCGGTCACGCCGCGACCGGACTCTCCGGGTCAGAGCCGAGAGGAATACCCGGACTTCCGCGTGGACAATCTCCCGGCCCAAGTCATCGGCGAGAACAAGTCAGTCAACGACATCGAGACTGCCAAAACCGAACTGCTCGACTATCTAGACAACACCCGCTACGAGTACGGCATCGCGACTGACGGCTTTCGATGGGGCGTCTACGAGATTGCCGAAACGGACAGGCGCAGCCTCGTGCTCGAACCCGTTGTCGAACCCCAGAGCCTGAAGCAGGTCATCCAGTACTTTGCCCGCGAGGAGCGGATGGTGCCTTACGCCGACCTGAACGGGCTCCCCGAACCGGACGGCCCGCTCGCCACCTTCTTCCAGAATCTCGGCCATCACCATGTCCGTCGGGCCACCGGCGGCCTGTCGGACTTCCACGACCTGTACGCGGAGACGTTGGTCGGTGAGGGCGATTACGACCACGACGGTATCGAGACGTCGCTTGTCGAAGCCGTTGACGCGCCAGCCGACGCGGGCGAGGCCGAGAAGACAGCGTTCGCAGCCTTGCTGCTTGATCGGCTGGCCTTCGTCCGGCTGATGCGCGACCGCGGCGTGTTGGAGATCGAACTGCACGAGGAGTGGAGTCACCACAACAAGGGTCTGAACCGGTTCCAAGGTTCGTTCTACGATACACAGCTTAAACCTCTGTTCTACGACGTGCTGTCGGAGCCAAAGGGCAAGCGCGAGGAGGACGAGTTCAGCAGTCCTCCGCATTTCGCCGGGGGTCTATTCGAACCGGTGCTTGATGACGAGGACGCGTACGACATTGAGGATTACGTGATGCAAGACGTTCTGACGGTCTTCATCGAAGGCGAGTCGCGGACGGTAATCAACGAGGGGGCTCGCGGATCACTTCTGGAGTCATATCGGGCGACCGAGGAGACGGATCTGGCCGGGCGGATGGCTGAATGGTATGCCGACTTGACGGGGGCGTACGAGTCGGAGTTGGCGTACGTGGAGAAAAACATCAGCCCGACACTTCGACGGCATTCAATCGAGGCCAGGGAAGACTGACAGAAGTCACATCCAAGTGATCCGATAAGGGTGGTTGAGACTCGCGGCTAGTAGTCATCGAAGAGCGTTCGCTGTTTCTTGTAGTCGTACGGTTCCGTGAGTGCAGCCCGAATTGCCGAATAGTCGTGTTGGGCGTGCCTGTTCTCCTCAATGGCCCGGTCGACGATCCACGCCCGGAACTCCTTGTACCGACCTCGATCGTCGATTACCTCCTTGATGTCGACTGTCTGGAGTTCCCCATATCGGGCGTAATAGATTCCCACCCGGTTGATCTCGGGGTACTTCCCCTCAAAGGACTCCTTGCCGTACGTCCTGCCATCCACATCGTGCAGGACGCGTTGCACGTCGCTCAGCACGTAGTACATCAACAGTTGCCGCCAGAAGGCATTCGTGAACGACCTATCCTCGGTCGTCTTGATGTCGACAAGTAGATCGTCCACGATGAAATCTCCCTCCCCGGGAAGGATGTGGCGGTGACCCCCGAAGGCGGGTCGCTCAAATACGGTCTCGTCGTCAGTCCACTCGTTCTCACGCAACAGTCTGAACAACGCTTCCATCTCCTCGAGGACATCTTCCTCGAAGGCCTCACGGTTGATCCACGAGTGGACGGTGTCGTTGGGCTTCCAGCCGGCATTGACGAGTGCGGCTTTTACCACACCTTCGGTGTTCATACCCGTTTTGACGTACTGGTCGGCGAGCTTCGTCAACTCCTCGTCCTCCGTCCACTTGACCGGACTTCTCCGATACCATTCTGGCTCGTTATCCATCATCTCCTCCCATTCATCTCGGCTAGAGACGCCTACATAGTCATCTTCCCACTTCCATCCGTCGAATTTCTGAACGCCAATAGGCGGTGTTTCGTCGGTTGTAAAGCGGCGCTGGGAGTCACCGAATGTGCGTCGCCAAGGGATGATGACTTCGCTGCATCGCCGATACAGTAATACCTTACAGAGAAACTCGAATGCGTCCCCGATGAGCCGGTGACCGTAGCCGTTGTTTGCAACCTCCAATTTACCCTTAGAATTGTGTCCGGGGTTGGGATACGTGGAGTCAATCTCTTGCCTGACCTCGTCGATCTTGATAAAGTTCGTTACGCCTGTCGTCATCCTCAAGCAGGTTCTATCGTTCGGTCGTTACAACACGTACGTCTCTACGGTCAGTTCATGGTCGCCGATGGACAGGAGAAAATACCGAAGAGGAGAGACAAGTTATCTACGACCGCTGGACGCGCACGTCTTCAACAACAACTTCGTCTGTTCCCTCACCGCCGTTGGCGACGCCAACATAGAGGGCGGCAGTCGTCTCCCCAGCAATGCCCTCGACGGCTCCGTCCTGCAACTCGGCGAGTGTCGCCTGTGTTTCGGCAGGGACAACGGTGAACATCGTGTCGCCGTCGATAGTCACCTCTCCACTTGCAGCGGACGCCAAGAGCCCTTCTGCATCCCCACCGAACCCCACCCACCTATCGATTCCATTTGTGGTTTCCCACTCGAAGAAATCCGCATTCCCATCCCTGTTGAGATACAGCCCGAGAAACAGGACAGAGGGGCCCGTTGTGCGCGGCGTTTGGAGTGTGCGTGACGCGACGGTCACGGTCTCAATCGTCCCGAGCTGTCCGAGATGCACGTCAAACCCAGTATTCCGATTTGGCGGCTCTGTCCCCAGATTCTCCGCGAGAATACGCACACTCCCATCCGATTGAGGCTCTGCCATCCACCGGCTGTTTCCGTTTCGTGTATCGTACGGGATCGTTGACCGCCCCCACGACTCAGGGCCCATTGGGAACCACGCGTAGTGACCGTGGCTCTCAATCTTGGCCGCGAGCCCCGTTTGCTCATCTTGCGCGACTGCATTCCCGACGGCTGTCGTGCCACCGCTGACGACCGCTCCTGTGGCGATCGCTCCCTTCCGAAGGACACTGCGGCGTGAGATAGTATTCTGCTGTGTCATGTCTGTATTCTACACCCACATTCGTATCGTTACCTGTTAGCAAATAACATATGGAGTGTTTCTATCGTCCACCCGTCGTAATAAGGGATACAGTAGATTTAGTCCCTCAATTGAAAGCCGTGGCTGATGCGTAACATTCCGTTTCCGATACAAATTGCGCCACGTTTCCGGTACGCAATTGCCAAACGACCTATGGTAAGTACACGCTCTGTATTCAGCATGTCGATCAATTAAGTAACCTTTTCAGAGGAGCGCTCTTCGCTCGTATCTGTGGCAGTTCGCGGGTACGGATAATCGGATTTCAATCCGAAAATTCGAGCAACTAGAGCGAGAACGGGAAACAGAGTGCGCTGGACGGCCCGTGGTGGCCGCTCGGGAACAACCACATCCGGATATGTCCGAGCCAAGAGTACGGTCTGAAGAAGACCGATTACACCCGATGGATCACCGACTGCGTGGACAGTGGCAAATCGAGCGGTCAGAGCCTCTCGCCACTGACCAGGTGGCGTCACTTCGCGTCTGAACTGTGCCGATTCAGCCTCGGTATATGACACGTGTGGTGTCGCTGGTAGAACAACGATCTCCTCACCGGCTTTGACCTCGTGTTTCTCTCCGTCAACTTCGACTACGAGCAGCCCCTCAAACACCTCGAACCGTTCCTCGGTAGCGGGATGGTAGTGTACCGGTGGTGGCTCAATGTCTGGCGGTTTTAGTTCGTCCCAAACTAACCGCTCATTGTTCGAAGCAGTCTCGTCGAACACAATTTGTTCATTGGTTATCGGGTTGATGATTTTGGTCGGTAGATGCATACTATCTTCTTCATCGTGCTAGACGTTAACTATTATTGCGGTTTATGAGGTACTATCGATAACGGTTTTGGGTCTTCTTTCGACAGACCCATGTGTACCGCATTTATCGTAATTGATCGGATAAAGTAGCACAATGATCTACATCCAGGTTTAGTATTTAAGACTCATCTATTGTCACGACCAGAGCCTCAAAGGGGATAGTGGAAAAGTCAGCTGAGTGTATCGGGGCCAATCGGCCTGAACATTATGTCGGTGGTGTGTTGGTGATTGACGCAACACGTATACTGGCAGTAGAATTGACTCGTCACCCCACTAGCCATGGTGGAATTGGAACGTGTTAGTTATTGAATCGAATGTAATTAAGGTTTCGGTGGCCTGTATCGAACCTTCTCCTATGACGTGTGAAGGTGGTTACAGCCACGAAAATTTTCTGACTCTAGTTAAATATTTAATAGGGGAAAGATAGATTTCTGGTCTCTTGATACGCTGGGAGTGTAGGTGGGCTAGTCCTCTCGGAAGCCTTGGACTCGGTCATGCAGTTCCTCAAGCTGTTTGTTCGGTCGATACCGAATTGTTTGGCTTCGGATGTCATACTCGATGATGCCAGCGTCCGCTAACTTCGGCAAGTGGTGGTGCTGGAGTTCGACTTGCACGTCATCGTAATTTGGTTGGCGTCCCCGTTCTTGCGACACCTGTTTGAGGATATATCTGGCCGCTTCCTCTAACTCAACAGTCTCCTCAGGTTGGTCTCGCAAGAGTATAAGAAGCTCACGCCGAGCGTGATTGGCCAAAATGTCTAGCCTCGCATCCAATGAGAGTGGGATCTCCTCAAGCGCGGGTTCCGTAGAGTTCGTCTCTGCATCTTCTTTCTTATTGCCAGACATTGTCTATCAACTATAATCTATAATATGACTCTCCCACCATATAGTGATTGTGGTGAAATCCCGACTTATGTGCAACCTACGCTTATTTTTGCCAGAATAATAGATACGAACTTTAAATCAAATAATTTAGTGCGTGTACTGTCTGAGATAGAGTATCACCCTATCCGTTGTTATCCTCTGTGTTTCCATTCTTTATTTCTCCATCCGTATGGATGAGTTGGAGCGCTTGTCGGATGTGATATTTCGTCTCAGTCTGGTCGTCAGCCTCTAATGCCTCATTCAAGCATTCTGTAATCCTTCTTCTCAGTTTATTGTCCATGGCCAATTCACGTTAACATTCAACAAAGACTTTCGGCTAGTGCGCGATCTGCATCACAAACTGTGCGATTCAGAGCGTGTATTCATCAGGCCAGGTTCTCACCACACTCCTCTTCCTCCGGTTGCGGACGTCCGTATCAGACAACACGAACGAGTTGGAAAGAAATGATTCCTCAACCGGACGGAATCTCGTAGTCAGTCGTCTGAGGTGGCTTCGATTTCACTAGCGTTTGTGACTTCGAGTCCACCGGAGAGTTCGGTGTTGGGATAGGGCATGTCAAGACCTTCGGCGTCGAATCGCTCTTTGACGGCCTCCACGAACCGGGCGCGTACCGCTCCATAACTACTGTCGTCCGGATCGATCCAGAGACGCCCCGACAGCACGACCGCCGAGTCACCCAACTCCGTGACGGGGGCCGATGGTTCGGGGTCGTCGAGAACGCCCTCGATGCGCGCCGCTTCGTCGACGATGGCTTCCCGTGCCCGCTCGATGTCGTCATCGTACCCGATACCGAAATCATAGGCCACTCGACGTTCATCGTTGGCCACGTTGTTCAGGACTGCCGCACTAGCGAGGTCGCTGTTGGGCACCGTCACCAGTTCGTTGTCGAACGTGTCTAACTTCGTCGTTCGAAGATTCACTTCCCGAACTACACCGCTGTTCCCACTCCATTCGATCCAATCGCCAGTAGTGAATGGTTCGTCTTGAATGATGAAGATGCCCGCGACGAAGTTGGAGAGAAGATCTTGGGCGGCAAAGCCGACGGCGAGTGCGAGTGCCCCGGCCAAGGTGGCGAACGCGGCGAGGACGACCCCGAAGCCTGCGACCGTTGCGGCTAGCGCAACCGCCACGACCGCAGTAACCGCGGCAGTAGTGGTTACAGCAAGGTTGATGAGTAGTTCGTCAAAATTGCGGTGTTCGAGGCTTCGTCGTACGGCTCGGGTCATGAAGTATTTCCCGAGCCAGTATATGATGGCAAAGACGACAATAAATAACACGACGGTCGTGATCGCGCTGACAATCGCTGGTTGGTACTGTTGGGGATCGAGTGGCAATCCTTGTAGTGGTATCATAGCCTCGTGAACTACCACGGTTAATCATGAAAAGCATTGGGTCTTCTGGGATATGCGTATTCTACTTCGTCTTTTGGCCTCCGTGACGTGGTTGTGCCACGGTTTCACTAGATGGGGGAGAATACTATGGGCGCTCAGGACAGGTCTGTAAGTGTTCGGGGAATAGGGACTTCTGTACCGTGGTTCCACAAAACGGACACGTGGTGTCGGTGTTAGTGTTGTAGCCTGTTGATTCCTGTTGGGCGCATCGCCGACAGAGACGTAACTCAAGCGATTGCGCCAGTTCACGCGAGATACGGTTGTATTCCTGGGTAGGGTCACAGTATGGTCGAGTGTCTCCAGACTCGCACGGTTGGTGATAGCACCCTGCCGGTGGTGGGGGAAGGGAAGCCACGAGAATGTCGTCGTCCGCCATACTCGTCTTATCGGGTGTCTGCAAGAATAAGTGAAATAGTTTGGCATCGACCCTCAATTTATCTCCGTTAGTGAGTATTATTCATTAGTATAGATATGAATTTAACCGGGCGGTAATCGATGTATCTCATGAGAGGCGACCGGATCGAGTGCCTATTTTGGGCGATGCAGTTATGTTCTGAGAGAACTTGTAGACTCTATGTCTACGATTGCGACGTTTACTGTGCCTGCGGACGCCTTCCCACTTGGACACATCTTTGAGTCCTTTCCCGAGATTACGATCGAGATCGAACAAGTCGTCCCGACAAAGAACGCGATTCTCCCCTATTTTTGGGTGCGGGAGGAACCCGTTGGAAACGTTCAACAGGCCCTCGAAGCAGAAGGGGTACTCAAGTCGTACACGCTTGTCGACGACCTTGGCGACCAAGGCTTGTTCCGTGCCGAGTGGAACCCAGATGCTGAAGGTATCCTCACCGGGATTACCAATGCGCAATTGACGGTGCTCTCCGCGACCGGCACCGAAGACGAATGGGAGTTCAAGTTTCGGGCCGAAGATTCCGACCGAATCGCGGAGTTTCAACGATATTGTGCTGACCAAGGCATTGACATTACGATCGGACGCATCCATTCGGTCGGAGCGCGAACCGGCGAAGGAGCGTACGGTCTTACGCCGGAACAGCGAGAAGCCGTGTTACTAGCCTACCGAAGTGGCTACTATGAGGCGCCGCCAGAAACAAACCTAGGTGAACTTGCGGAGGAACTCGGAATAACTCACCAGTCGTTCTCTGACCGACTCCGACGAGGGACAAATAGCCTCATCGGGGAAACACTTGATGTAACGTGATTTATCCGCCCCCATTTTAAATGGGCTGAATATACTGCCTTGAGGCTCAACAGAATCAAGGGCTTACAGTAGAATAGGAGCCCAATAGTGACACGCCCTACCGAAACTGCTTCAACTGCGTCGCACACTACCGAGAAAACAGACGGAACGACGTACTCTGTTCAGGAAGATGAATCAGTGACCGAAGCTGTCGTCCGAGCAGTCAATACTGAAAAAGGATCTCATCTAACGGACATTGAACCACTCTATTCGGTCGTCGAAACTGATGCGCTCAATACACTGTTTTCATCACAGGTGAGCGGCGACCAACGGATGGGGAACGGAATGGTCACATTCACGTACAGCGGGTGTGACATCCGAGTCACGCATGATGGGGAGGTACTTGTGAAAGGGAGTGGTGCGGAGTAAATGTATCAGCTTGATTGTGACCATTGCGACATGATGGTCGAAGGAGAAGCCGTGGAGCAGGTGAAAGGAAATGCAAAGACGCATCTTAAAGAGAATCACACCCAAGACGTGATAACTGATCTCAAAGACCAGTACACACAGGTTTCATGCCAAGACGAGTGTGGATACACTGTCCCGATCGGTGTTGAGAGTGTCGCAGGGGTGGAGTGCCCAGAGTGTGGTCACGATAACTTTGCATCACTCTTGGAGCGATATGTCTTCTGGAGAATAACAGAAAGTAAGTGAAGGCGAATACAGAGAGTGAATGTATCACTTCCACTATTGACCTACCTCATGGCTAGTAGAAACTGCGTGCTGAATAGAGGGAGCGAGTCCCCCACTACGAGAGGCGAATAGGTTTGACATTGGAGCAATTGAGATTCGGTGTTAGCCTGTGAGGGCAAGTGCCGTGTCAATGTCTCCGCACCAAGGGTTACCGTGTCCGGGCAGAAGCGTCACCGACCCCAGTCCTTCGAGGTGAGCGAGCGACGCGTTGGCCTCATCGTGATCTTCGTCGGCTGCACCCAGCAGTTGCGGGTCGCCCTCCCGTTGGGTGAAGATATTCCGCGTGGCGAGGACATCGCCACAGAAGAGAACATCGCGGTCTTCGACGAACAACGCACACGACCCGGGGGTGTGACCGGGCGCGAAGATCACACGCGGTTCACCCGGCACGGGGAGAACATCCGCGTCGGTGAGCGGTTTAGCATCGGCAATGGGCTCAACAGACCCGACACCGTCGCGGATCATCTCAAGCGCGTAGGCGAAGAATCGTGGCCGCCAAAGGTTCCGCAGGAACCATCTGGGAGGTCTCTGTGGGTGGTTGCGCAGCAGAGGCAAGTCGTCCGGATGACAGTAAACGGGAACTCCTCGATCGGCCAAGATTCTGGTGAAGCCGACGTGGTCTACGTCCGCATGGGTTAGCACGACCGCAGCAACGTCGTTGAATTCGTAGCCATTCTCGTCGAGCCAGTTGTCGAGCTGCGGCCAATGGGCAGGAAGACCCGCGTCAATGATTGTCAATCCCTCGTCCGCTTCGAGAATGTACCAGTTAATCCGGCGCGTGCCGAATCGGTAGACACTCTCGGCCACATGGCGATTCGTGCCGTCGGCCTTGTCACCGGTCAGGGGGACGCCCATAGTATCCTTACGACACATAGCATATAGTAACTCTCTCTATTCAATGTGCCTCAACAGTTTGCTATGTACAGAGCGTGAATTGAGCACTCAAAAGAGAACTACCGTCATTACCCTATTTCAACTACCAGCCCCGCTCGTTCTATCAACGGAGACTTTTTGTTGGCATCCGTCTATGGAATACTATCATGGGTTCTGACCGGGTGACGGACACCGAGACGCTCACTGCGGTCAAGAGTACAGGGGCAGTCCATGACCCCGTCACGGCCAGCGAAATCGCTGACGCACTCGGCTGTACTCGGCACACCGCCTACGACAAACTCGAGAAACTTCACGATCAGGCCGCACTACGCACGAAGAAGGTCGGCGCCCGGGCGCGTGTCTGGTGGTACCCGGCTGACTCTTCACCTGGACATCCCGACCCCACCAACGGTGAGGAGTCTGAACACCTCTATCGTACCCTCGCCGCGCAGTTCCCGAACGGAGCCGTCGCCGTCTACGACCACAATCTCCAATACGAACTCGTCGAAGGGGCCGTGGTGGGTACCACGTTGCCCAGTCGCGAGCAACTCGAAGGCCAGACGTTCGCGGAGATCTTCGCCGACGATCTCGGTGATGGTTTCAATTCATTACTACGGACGGCTATTGAAGACGGGGCGACGAAGACCAGCGAGGTCACGTTCGGCGGGCGCGACTGGCGGGTATGGGTGACACCACTTTGCGACAGCGACGGTGAGATTGTTGCCGGTCTAAGCGTTTTCCAGGATGTCACCGAACACAAACGACTGCAAGCTGAAACCACTGAATCGACTTTCCGCCAACTGTTCGAGAACGTACCCGGAGCGTATCTCATTCTGAAGCCGGATGACTACGAGATCGTCGCGGTGACTGATGCCTACTTGGAGGCGACGATGACCGAGCGGACGGAGATTTTGGGCGAATCCCTCTTCGACGTGTTCCCCGACGATCCCCAAACGGATGCCGAGGGTGTCCACGCGTTACAGGCATCGCTCAAACGAGTGACAGCCGAACGGCAGGAGGACGTGATGCCGGTAACCCACTCCCCGATTCCCCTCCCTGAGTCCGAAGGAGGGGGATTCGAAGACCGCTGGTGGAGTCCGATCAACACGCCCATTCTCAATGCAGACGGCACTATCGAGTACATCGTCCATCGCGTCAAGGACGTGACGCCAATCATCCGACAACTACATATCGACGGTGCGGAGGAGCCGCTCCAACGGTTCGACTACGGCGAGTTACAACTTACGGCAGATATCCTTCAGCGTGGACAGGAACTCCAACAGGCCAAAGAGGAAGCCTACGACCGAGTGCGTGAAAGCGAGCGGAAGTACCGGACGTTATTCGAATCCATCAACGAGGGCTTTTGCATCATCGAGATGCTGTTCGACCAGGACGGTGACCCCGTGGATTATCGCTTTCTGGAGACGAATCCGGCATTCGAGGAACAGACTGGACTGACAGACGCAGAGGGCGAACGGATGCGCGACCTGCGACCGGATCACGAGCAATACTGGTTCGACCGCTACGGGGACGTCGCCAAGACAGGTGAACCAGTCAGCTTCGAAGCAGAGGCAGAAGCATTAGATCGGTGGTATAGTGTGTACGCCTTTCCGTTTGGAGAGCCCAAAAGCCAGCAAGTCGCGACCCTGTTCGACGATATTACCGACCGAAAGGAACACGAACAGCGGCTTGAACGCCAGAACGAGCGATTCGAAAACTTTGCTAGCATGCTCGCGCACGAACTCCGGAATCCGGTGACGATCGGCCAACTCTACAGTCAGCAACTGCCAACGGAGGCCGCCCCACAAGCGGTTGACTACGTGACGGAAGCATTCGACCGCCTCGAAGATATCATCGACGTGATGTTGGTGTTAATGCGAGGGCGCGAGACGGCCGGTGAGACGAGTTCAGTCGAACTGGCAGAAACGGCACAGGCGGCGTGGAGAGATGTGGATGCGCCGGAGGCTACACTTGAGCTGACAAGTGACTGGACTATTCAGGCAAATGAGACGTACCTGCGGCATCTGTTCCGGAATCTGTTCGAGAATGCCGTCGAACACGGTGGCAGGGATGTAACGATTACCGTCAGTGATCTCCCGACGGGATTTTACGTGGCGGACGACGGAGTTGGGATACCGCCCGACAAGCGGGACACGGTGTTCGAGCAAGGTTATACCTCGGCAGCTGAACAAGGGGGACATGGATTAGGGCTGGCGTTCGTCAACGAATTAGCCACCGTCTATGAGTGGACGTGTACGGTGACAGAGAGTGCGAACGGTGGTGCCCGGTTTGAGTTCCGGTACGTCGACCAAGACCCACACCAAGACTGAGCAATTTGCACCACGTATTGCTCATGTCAGCTACTGTCCAGAGAGAAGGGTTTCAACAGAGTCGCTTCAACCGAATTTGTTACCCCATCCGGTCTAGTGCGTCGCGACGATCTTCGACAGGTGCTTGGTCGTACTTCATCGTCGTCATTTCGCTCTTGTGTCGGAGTTGGCTTTGAGCGGCAGCCAACCCCTCCTCTCGAGTCATGTATGTCCCTACCGAATGCCTGATAGCGTACCAACTTAGCTTGCGGTTCGACGTATCGATGTCCGCAACATCGCAGAGACGGTCAAGCAGGTAACTAAGCGAATGCGAACTGTACGGGTTCTGCTCGCGCGTCAGCCAGAGCTGATCCGTCTCTTCGTAGTCGGTATACGCTTGACGTTCTTCGACCCACCGCGATAGCATCTGGGACGTACGGGATTGCAGACTCACGACCCAGTTTTCCCGATTTTTCGAGCTCTCTTCCTTGGGGACACGCAAAACGTCGTTTGCTGCATCAACCCACTGCACTCGGGCCCGCGCAACCTCAATTGGTCGAAGGCCAGCATCCAGACTCGTGGCCACAAGAGATGGAATCTTCCACCCGTTCGCGCGATCCCAGTCTTCTGGCGTCACATCCTCCTTCGGCTTCTCGAACCGTTGAGCAAGGTGAGCACGCCATCGGTCACGCTCCTCAGGGGAGAGGTCATTGTAGCTGGGAATACTTCCGTACTCGAGGGCCGCTTCGCGGAGCTTGCGACGTTCTGCGAGCGTCAAATAGTCCCGCGGCTGGCTCGCCCCGTTCGCTGTCGAAAAGGTAATCGAAGGCTCCCACGGATTCATCCCGTGTTCATGCTCTCGCCACTTGAATAGCATCTTCACCGCTTTCTGGTGATTAGCCTTATCGACATTACTGGTATCGCGATACGCCACGTATTTCATGTACTCGTCGGCGTGGTTGTGCGTGACATCCGCGACATACCCACTCTCTTGCTTCCACACCCATCGGTAGAACATGTCCATCCGACTCGCTCGCGCACGCACCGTTTCAAACGCGTATCCCTCGGCTTGATCTGGTTTCTTCCCGAAGTGCAGTAACCACTGTAGACAGTCCGTCCGTTGGGACTCGTAGTCCACTCGTTGGCGCTCATTCAATTGTTCTTGCGACGGTTGTGTGACCAACGTTATCTCTTCCAACTCACTCATAGGTGCACCCCGACTGTAGATCTGCCCCCCGGCGAGACCAACCACCCAACAACCAACAATCGCCAACCAAACAATCGGCCTGGTACAGCAACTCAACTCTTGACGCCCTATGTTGCAAACTGTTACTGGATGTCCTATCTAGATTCTTGATCTGATCGACCCTTTCCGAATATCCAAGTGCATGTATGCACTGCCCTCTTCGAGGCCATTGCTGGACGGAACGCGAGGGGGTGTTGAATCCGGCGAGTCGACGTGCCGGACAACGAGCGTAGATCGCCAGACTGCGGGCTAATCGGATGTTCCGAGTTTCGTGATTGCCCTGTGGTGGCATGGTGATTCTCCTGTGCCACAGCTCAAAACCGGGAGACGGCGTAAGGATGGGAGTGCTCCGTTAGGGATTTGAACCCTAGTCCTTGCCGTGAGAGGGCAAGATGATTGGCCGGACTACACCAACGGAGCGTCCCTCGCGTCTGCACTCTTTCGTAGTGGCACGGACTGTTTAACAGTTGCGCTTTCACGGCGCTGTGCCCCGGTTCCCCATATCAGCGAAACTATTGGAAACAGTTCACGCGAGCGAAACCTCGGGTTTCTACGCGTCTCATTTCGAACACTCCGGAGTATCGGCCAGCAAAAACGAACGTGAACGATTACTCGCCTTCGAGCGGCGAGCCAGCGGCGTCGGGTTCGTGACCTTCGAGGCTGATGATGTTCTCGCGGCCGACGCGAAGTTTGCTGATGTCGCCCTCCTCTTCCATCTCCGAGAGGAGCATGCTGACTTTCGACTTCGACCACCCGGTCTCCTCGACGATGTTGACTTGCTTCATCCGGCCGCCGTTGTCGTCCAGCAGTTTCTTGACGCGGGCCTCGTCGGTGAGCAACTCCTCGTCGCTGACCGACGGTTCGGAGGTCGTCGTGCCGCCGTTGCCCGCCGCGGCCGAACCCCCGCCGCCGTCGCCGCCGTCGGGCGCGTCGGTACTCCCGGCGAACGACCCGAAGTCGCCCTGCCGGTAGGCGAACGCGGCCGCGAGACCGAGGAGAACGACGACGGCTCCGATGAACATCATCAACAGCGACCAGTTCCCGCCGTCAGACGGCGGTTGTCCGGCCGGGTTCGTCGTGACCGTCGCGTTCTCGCCGCCGGAGTTGGTGGTCTCGTCGGTCGTCGTGGTCGTCGTCCCCTTCATCGGCTCGAACTTGACGCGGGGACGCTGGTCGATGAAGTCGCGCTCGCCCTGCCACGTCACCGACTCGCTACTGGCCAGCGAATCGCCAGAGGGTTGGGCGGAGGCGGCGGGCTGTGCCGACTCGAACTGGAGTCCGGTCCCGGTGTGGACGACCAGCGACTGGTTCGGGCCGATGTAGAGGCCGCCCTCGAACACGTCGCCGATGACGACCGTCTCGCCCTCGGCAGTCGCGAAGCTCGTCCACTGGAACGACATCTTGACGATGCCGCGGTTCTCGTTGACGAGGCCGCCGACGTAGGCTTCCTTCTTGAAGTGTTGAGCCTTCATCGCGCGGCCGGTCGCGTTCTGTCCGGCGCTGGCCAGTTGCCGGGCCTGCCCTTTGAAGTTCTCGTACAGTTGCGTGGAGTTGTTGTCGAACTCGCTGGCGAACCGCTCGAACTGCTGGCGTTCGGTCTCGTTGTTCAGCGTGCGCTGATAGGTGAACGTCCACTCGGCGGTCCCGTTCTCGTGGACCGTGATGTGGAACTCCACGGTGTCGAAGTTGTCCGCGACGCCGAGCGTCTCGGGCGTTCGCGAGAGTTCCGTCGAAGGGCCGTCTCGGACCTCCGTGGAGGACATCGTCGAGACCGGCGTCGCGTCACGCGCAGGGAGGACGCCCAGTACCGGCGCTACGGGCACCGTCCCGACGAGTAGCACGACTACGAGGCCGACAGCCAGCAGCCGTCTCATGTACTGTAATCCTCCATTGCCCGGTATAAAAGACCTTTTGACGTAGCCTTGTCACCGGACAGTGGTTCCACGACACACGACACGCGTTGGCGATTGCCACGCCGCTACCTCGTCCAGCGGATTCTCGTCCAGCACCACGAGGTCCGCGCGAGCGCCCTCCGCGACCGTCCCTACGTCGTCCAGTCCCAGCAAGTCGGCGGCGTTGACCGTTGCGGCCTCCAGCGCCTGTGTCTCCGTGAGACCGTGTTCGACCATCAGTTCCAGTTCTTCGGGGATGTCGGCGAAGAAGTTGAACGGCGTCCCGGCGTCGGTCCCCATCGCGATGGGGACGCCAGCGTCGAGGGCGTACTCGAAGGCGTCGGCCCATGCCTCCTTGGCCTCCTCGGCCTTCTCGACGGCGAACTCGGGGATTCCGGCCTCGGTCCCGGCCTCCACGATGCCGTAGAGCGCCTTCGCGGTCGGCACCCAGTAGGTGCCCCGGTCGGCCATCAGTTCGGCCGCCTCGCGGTCCATGAACGTGCCGTGTTCGACGCTGGAGATGCCCGCCCGGACCGCGTTCTTGATGCCCGCGGTGCCGTGAGCGTGGGCCGCGGTCGGTACGCGCTTTGCGCTGGCGGACTCCACGATAGTTTCGAGTTCCTCCTCGTCCAGTTCCGGCATCCCCGTCAGCGCGCCCTCGGTGAGGACGCCGCCGGTCGCCATGCACTTCACCACGTCGGCGTCCCGCTTGAGTTGCTCGCGGACCGCCTTCTTGACCTCGGGCACGCCGTCGGCCTCCCGGCCGAACCAGTGGCCGTGCCCGCCGGTCATCACGACGCTCTGGCCGCAGGCGCAGACCTGTGGGCCGTCGAGGACGCCCTCCTCGATGGCGTCTCTGGCGTCGAGCGCGAGCGTGCCCGCCGACCCGAGGTCCCGGACCGTCGTGACGCCCGCGTCGAGCGCGTCCCGGAGGTTGGCCGTCGTCCGGTAGGCCAGCGTCGCGTCGCTGTCGCCGTCGATCTCGCTCGGGTCGGGCCGCCCGTCCATCATCACGTGGACGTGGGCGTCCACGAGTCCCGGCGCGACGAACTGTCCGCTCGCGTCGATTTCGTCGTCGGGGTCGTCGGGCACGTCGCCGACCGCGGCGATTCGTCCATCTTCGACCGCTACGTCGGCCTCTCGGGTCCCGTCCGCGTCCACGACCGTCCCGCCTCGAAGTACGAACATATCTCCTCGTTAGCACGCACCATCCTAAGTTTCGTGGTTGCGGCACCGCTGTCCCGCGGAACGGAGAACCCTTCCACCGAAAGAGCCAATCTCCTCGTCGTCCCACTGCACGGTATGGCAGACGACCCACTCGACGGGAAGGCGGCGTTGGTCACGGGTGCCAGTTCCGGCATCGGCGAGGCGACGGCCCACGCGCTCGCCCGTGACGGCGCTCGCGTCGCGCTCGCGGCCCGCCGCCAGAAGGTGCTGAACGACATCGTGAAGAAGATAGAGAGCGAGTGGGACGCCGAGACGCTCGTCGTCCAGACCAACGTCCGCAACGAGGACTCCGTCGAGGAGATGGTCGAGACGACCGTCGCCGAGTTCGGCGGTCTCGACGTGTTGGTCAACAACGCGGGGATGGCCTGCGGGGAGTCGGTCGAGTCGCTGGGCACCGACGAGTACCGCCGGATGATGGAGACCAACGTGGACGGCGTGTTCTACGCGACGCGGGCCGCGATTCCGCACCTGACGGAGACGGCGGGCAACCTCGTCTTCGTCGGGAGCTTCGCCGGGCAGTACCCCCGGCCGTTTAACCCCATCTACGCCGCGAGCAAGTGGTGGGTCCGCGGATTCGCCCACAGCATCGAGGGGAACGTCGGCGAGGAGGGCGTCGCCGTCACCGTGGTCAACCCCTCGGAGGTCCGGACCGAGTTCGGGTCGGCCTACGGCGAGTCGTTCGCCGAGCGGTTCGGGGAAGGCGAAGTCACCGAACCCGAGGAGGTCGCCGACGCCATCGCGTTCGCGGCCAAACAGGAACACTCGACCGTGAGCGAACTCGACATCTACCGGCGCGACAAGTTCAGCGGATTCTGAGCGGGCGCAAACCGGGAGACAGCGAACGCCGGAGGAACGAACGCCGGAGAAACGAACGCCGGTCAGAGCGAGACGAACTCGCTCCCGGCCAGCGACGAGGGCACCGTGAGTCGGTAGACGGTCGTCGCGCCCGAAGGCGTCGTGAGTTTGAGTCGGACCTCCTCGCCGTTCGAGAGTGGTTCGGAGTACGGCGGCGTCACCGCGTCGCGGGACTGGGCTTCGATGAGACCGGCGTTGAGATAGATTTTGATGCGCTGGCCCTGTCCGCCGAGGACGGCGTGGTCGTCAGCGTCGAGCGCGTAGGTGTTGAACGTCTCGTGGGGATTGCTGTCGCCGCTCGGACCGCCGCCTCTGGTACCGCCGTCGTCCGGTTGCAGGCCGAACGTCCCAGCGTTCTCCTCGTCTTCGACGCCGGGCGCGTGGGCGACTTCGTCACCGTGAACGAGCGTCGTCGCGGTCTCCGGGCCGACCCACGAGAGGGTCGCTTCCGAGAGGTTCACCGTGCCCGACCCCGGCGACAACTTCACCGTCAACTCGACGGTATCGACGCTCTCGTTGGGCATGATGTCCTGCGTGGCCTTCGGCGCGGAGTTGTACACGTCGTCCGTGACGTGGCCGTACGAACTGACGACCATGAGCCGATTCGAGACCCGGTTCGTGGAGTCGAAGCTCGTCTCCTCGGCCTTCTCGGCCAGCATTCCGGAGGTGTTGAGAAGAACGGCCGCGGCCATCGCCGCCACCAACACCATCGCGATGAACACGATGAGCGTCCCGATACCCACCTGTCCGCGCTCGTGTTCTCGCCACCGAGATGGTAGTATTTCAATTCCGATAATAATCCCTCAGTCGAGAATAGAGTCCGACACGTACTTAACGCTTTACATGTATTAGAGCATATTTGTTTTGAACTAATTAAAATTTCCAATGGGTTGTGAATCCACAGACAGGGGGACGTTCCGAACGAGCGACCGTCGTCAGTCGTCGGCGGGACCCGCCGACTCGGACCACGCCGTTCCGCCTCCGATGGGGGTCTCGTCGGACGCCGACTCGCCGTTGTGCGTCAGCGATTCGCCGTCGCCTGCCAGCGACTCGCGTGCCGACACGACGAGCGACCGAACGACATGGCGGTTCAGCACCGCGAACCCGGCGAAGATGGCGGCGAAACCGACGAGCGTGGAGGGACCGACTAGCTCGCCCAGCACGGCCCAACTCGTCAGCGTCGCCACCACGGGTTCGAGGTAGCCCACGAGGTTGAGCCGCGTCGGGCCGAGTTCGTCCAGCAGGTGAAAGTACAGCAGGTACGCCACGACGCCGGAGAACAGCGTCAAGTACGCGAACGACGCCAGCGCGGTCGGCGTGGGCCGAATCGCGGCGAGCGACTCGCCGCGCGCCGTGCCGACGACGAACAGCAGCCCCGACCCGCCGAGCATCGCCCACCCCTCCATCGTCGCTATCGGCAGGTCGTTGCTGAGCGGTCGGGTCAGGACCCCGCCGAGCGCGAAGCACGCGATACCGGCGACGACGAGACCGACTCCGAGGAGGCTCGTCGAGGCCGCGCTGGTCGGGTTCAGCCCCGCGACGACGGCCACGCCGACGATGCCGAGTGCGAAGCCAACCGCCTTCGGCACGGTCAGGCGCTCGTCCAGCACGACGGCCGCGAACCCGGCGGTCAGGACCGGCGAGAGGCTGACGACGACCGACGCGACCGCGCCCGAGACGCGCAGTTCGCCCAGATAGAGCAAGCCGTGATAGCCCGCGACGACGAACGCGCCGACGACCGCGATTACGAGGTACTCCTCGCGCTCGCGGGGCCGCCAGCGGTCGGTCGCTACTGCGGCGTAGCCGAGCAACACCGCGCCAGCCACCGCGTACCGGAGTCCGGCGAACGTCAGCGGCGGGAAGTAGTGCAGGCCGATTTCGATGGCGACGAACGAACCACCCCACAGCGTAGCGAGCAAAACGAACATCACGGGAGAAGGTGGGATTCTACTCCCAATATCGTCCGAAATCATGATTCTGTTACAATCGTCTGTCCTCGAACGACTTAAACGCTTCTACAATAGATTGCAGTAGAATAGAATTGAGAGCGAAAATAGGAGTAAATCCAGTATTCTTCACCAATATTTAGTCCTATAGCCGATTCAGTTCTGTCGAGCTAGTGTTGCGTCCCTCTTCTGTCGGACACCGCGACACCGACAGACCCGAGGTTAAGTAGTCGGCGACGCAAGGTGGAGGAAAATGGACGAGCGCGACGTGACCATCCTCAAGGCCATCGCGGATTTGGGCACCGGCAGTCCCGAGAAGTTGAGCGAGGAGACCGACATCCCGGTCTCGACCATCCACTACCGACTGAACAACCTGCGCGAGGAGGGCGTCATCGAGAACGACCTCTACGACATCGACCTCGAAAAGGCGGGGCTGGGCGTCACCGTCCTCGTGGAGGTGCTGGCCGACTACAGCGACTCCTACGAGGAGTTCGGCGAGAAGTTGCTCGCCGTCGAGGGCGTCACCCAAGCCTACTTCGCGATGGGCGAGACCGACTTCATCCTCCTCGCTCGCCTCCCCGACAGCGACGCGGTCGAACGCCTCATCAGCGACTTCGAGGCCATCGACGGCGTCGAGCGCACCAACTCGACGTTCGTTATCTCGTCGCTCCGCGATACGGACAACCCGCTGGAGAGTTACAGTTTAGAGACGCTGGTCGAAGAACTCGCCGACGAGTAGCGGAGAGACCCGGACCAGAACCGCGACGAGGAATTAAGGCGCGAGTCGGTTCTTCCGGTTCTTCATGTTCTCCTCGTAGTACTCGAAGGTGATGGGGCACCACTCCTTCGCCAAGTCGAGGACCTTCTCTGTCATTTCTCTGACTTCCCACTGGGCGTCGGCCGCGGCACGCATATCGGCGACGTGCATCAGCATTCGCGGATTCATCGACATGACCATGTTGACCTTCGTGCCGATCGGGAGAACGAACCGGGCGTCCTCTGGCGGAACACCGAGGTCCAGCAGTTCCTGATACGCCTCGACCGATTCCGTGATCGAGGACTCGAACACTTCTTTGCGCTTTTCGACGGTTTCGTCGTCTACGGCCCCGCCTTTCTGATTTCGTCCGATCCAGTCGGGGTCGTCTATCGAGGGCGGCATCACGACCATCTCACCGTCGCCGACCTCGTCCGGGTCGATGTCGTCGAAGGAGACGTAGCGCATCGACTGCACGTCGAAACTGACGTGTCTGTGACGAGTGATCTGTGCCATACAAGAGCGACTGATGCCCTTCACGGCGAAGACGGCTTGTGGGTGTTCGAAAGGACCGAAGTGACCGTGACTCAGAAGGTGGCCGATGAGCGTCTCCTGTTTCGTCTTCAGGTCTTCGCCCTCGATGGATTCCATGACTTCTTCGAAGGACTTCTCGCCGACCCACTCGTTCATGTAGTCGTTGCGCGCCGCGGTGCAGATCGCCTCTTCCGGGTTCTCAGTCGCGTTCAGCAGTTTGACTTCCATAGTAGGCTCTCGGTTATCGGCATATCCCACAGAGCCACCTTCGGTGTTTCGCCTTTTTTGTTTCTCACTTTCGTCGGAGACAATTTCCGATTCGCCGACAACGACACCCACAAACCCTCCCCGCTCCTACCCCGACGCATGATTACGAACCTCGCGCGCGGCGTGCAGGCGTTCACGAGCAACGCCTTCCTCGTGGAGGGCGACCGGACCGTGCTGGTCGATACCGGGTCGAACTTCGACGCGGTGGCGCGAATCGAGGAGCGAACCACGGACCTCGACGCCGTACTCCTCACCCACACCCACCACGACCACCTCGGGAACCTCGACGCCGTGAGAGACGCCTTCGGCGTCGAGACGTGGGGCTTCGACACCGACCAGCCCGAGGTGGACAACGCCGTCGCAGACGAGGAGTCCGTCCGACTCGGCGACCACAGTTACACCGCGCTCCACACGCCGGGGCACAAGAACGACCACCTCTGCTTCTACTCGTCGGCCGCGAGCGTCCTGTTCGCGGGCGACCTGATATTCCAGAACGGGAGCTTCGGTCGGACCGACCTCGAAGAAGGCGACCGCGACCGACTCATCGAGAGCATCGACCGGGTGCGTGAGCGCGTGGACGAACATCTCTCGGAGATGTACGTCGGCCACGGACCGAGCGTCACGACGGACCCGTACCAAGACATCGAACTGGCCGGTCGCGCGGCCCGGATGCGATAAGCTCCGGCAGGACGACCCCTCGGTCAGTTTTATTTTCCGCGAGTTCGTTCCTCGTGTCGTGACCGAGCAAACGCGACTGACGACGGCCGAGACGGTCCGCGACGAGCGGTCGTGGCTGTTCACGGTCAGGGACCGCCACGACGAACTGGACGAAGTGATTCTGGTGCCCTGCGAGGAGGGACCGGCCGAGAGGGAGACTGACACGTCCGGCGTCGAGGCGTGGGTCAACCGATGCACCCACGAGGCCCAGCGACTCGACCGGGGGTTCGGCGCGGCGATGCGCGACGGGCAGGTAATCTGTCCGAAACACGGGTCGATGTTCGACGCCTGCTCGGGGTACTGCGACAACGGCGACGCCGCGAACACGACGCTGGTTGGCGTCGAAGTCGCCGTCGAGGAGGGCGCGGTCTACCTGACCGACGAGGACTACGAGTTCGTCCACGAGGGGAGCATCGAGGACGGCGGCGACGAAGGGGACGACGAGAAGTCGAATGCGGCGACGGACGACCCGGAGAACGCGGACGACGACGATGACGACGACATGCCGAGTTCGACCTCCCACATCGGGTTTTGAGCTTCGGTCGGGGTCAGGGTCGAAGTTCGGGTCAAGGTCCGGGTCCGGGTAGTGGGCGCAGTCGGGGTCGGCGTCGAACTACGACTCTCCCACCGCGACCAGTTCCCCGAACGCCTCGTCGTACGCTCGCGCGACCGCGGCGGGGTCCCGGCGGTCCTCGCCGGGGAGCGCCGGGAGCGCGGCGGTCGCCTTCGGGTCGGCGAGGTCCGTCACGTCGCCGGTGTGGACCTCCAGTCGGCCCTCGCGGGCGCTCCCGCCGGCGACCTCGCAGGCCTTCAGGAAGCGGTCGCCGTCGTAGGCTCGCATTCGGCCCGGTTCGACCACGGCCACTGCGTCGAAGTCGAGGCCGCGAATCGGGAGCGCCACGTCGCCGTACGACTCCACGACCGCGGTCCCGCCGGTCTCGTCTTGGAGGTCCCGGACGCGCTCGGCGAACCCCTCGAACATCGGGAGGTGGAGCCGTCTCGTTATCTCGTCCAGTCGCTCGACTGACTCGACTTCGGGCGCGTCGGCGATGGGGAGGTTCCGCCGGGCCGAGTCGGGCACGTCGGCGCGGGCGTTCACGACGAACGACTCGCCCACGCGGTCCAGCACGAACTCGCGGTGGGACTGGCCGACGAGTCCGGTGTCCGGGCCGGGCGAGGGTCGCCAGAGGCGGTGGACCGGGTTCAGGTCTTCGGGGTCGAAGTCGGTCCCGCAGGCGTCACTGCTCGCCGCGGCGAGGCGCTTGGCGTCCTTCCCGTAGAGGCGGCCCTCCTCGACCGCGCGCCGGTAGTCGTCGTGGTCGAACCAGTAGTCGTTGCCCGCGCGGGGCTTGAATCCGACCGCGCCGAGGAGGGCGACGAGACCGGTCGTGAACGTCGTCTTCCCGGCGTCCACCCGGTCGCCGCCAGCGACGAGGAGCCTCATCTGTCGTCGGACTTCAGGCCGTAGTAGCCCGGTTCGTCGTCGGCCTCGGGTTCGGCGATGACCAAGTCGTCGGCGTTGTTCATGACCCACGGAATCGCCCAGTCGAGCAGGATGTCCTCGGTCTCGGCCTCCAACTCGGCGTCGGGGTCGAGTCCCTGCAGGAGACGCGCGATTTCGTAGACGGTGTACATCTGGTCGGTCTTCAGTAGCTCCTCGGCGGTGTAGAAGTCGCAGGGGTGGAGCTGTTCGAACTCCGATTTCGGTCGGGGCATGGCCGAGCGTACGACCGAACGCGGGGTAAATGGTTCGTCTCGTCGTCGCGGAGTCGTTAGGGTATTTTCGCCGAGAGCGTCGCAGTGTCGGGCCTCGCGCTCCGAATCTCGTCGCTTCGACCTTTCGAGGAACTGCTCGGGCCTAATTTTTATATCTCGTCACGACGCAGGGCAAGTATCATGGGAGACGAGGAGGACGACCGCCGAGAGGCGAAGCGGGCGCTCGTCGAGGCGTTCTCGACGTTCGGGAGCGACGCGCTCCGAGACGTGTGGCTGTTCGACCAGCGGACTCACGAGCGACTCTACGTCCGCGACGACGTTGCCGAGAAGGTCACCGACCTCGACGTGCCCCGGTTCGTGGACAACGAGCGGTACGGCTACGTCACGCGCGACACCTACAGCGACCTCTACTACGCCGACTACAACTACACCGTCCGGGGGTTCGACGGGTTCGAGCAGTTCCGGACGTTCCTGTCCGAGGAGGACCGGCGGGTCGGTGTGTTCGGGAGTTTCGACCGACGGGAGGGCGGGTACGACTTCGGCGCGTTGAACGACGAACTCGCCGCCGTGGTGGCGGACTACTCCTTCGAGGCCTTCGTGCCGGAGTGACGCGGCGAGTCAGTTGTTGGGGTCGGGGAGAATCAGTTGTCGGGGTCGGGAAGCTTGTCGAGTTGCGTCGTCCGGCGCTCGTCGGTGAGCGCGGCGTAGCCCTGCGTCTTCACGTAGTTGTCCTGCCCGAACTCGCTGATTATCATCCGGAGGTACGCGGCTTCCTTCTTGGAGGTGCCCTCGTAGGTGTAGCAATGGAGGTCGCGCGAGAGGGGGTAGTCCTCGTCGGCGAGGTTCTCGCCGGGTTTGTAGGTCGTGCCGTCGAACGACAGCGAGATGGCGGGAACGTCCGAACCGACGAACGCCAGCGCCATGTACGCGACGACGTTGTCGGACTTGGAGACGAGCGTCTTGACCTGTTGGTTCTGGCCCTTGCGCACGTCCACGCCGGGCATCTTCGCGTCCGGGTCGCCCAGCAGGTTCGACCGGAAGGCGGTGTCGGTACCGGAGCCTTCGGCGCGGCCGACTGCCTGAATCTCTTTCTCCTCGCCGTCGTACGAGTCGATTTGCGACCAGTTCGTGATGTCGCCCGTGTAGATTTTCCGGACCTGTTCGGCTGTGAGTTCCTCGACGCCAGCCTCGTAGACCTCCTTGCTGACGACGATAGGTTGGGCGTCCACGCCGACCACGTGGTCCGTGTACTCGTTCAACTCCTCGTCGCTGGCGTCCGGGAACTCCGCGGCGACCGGCGCGCTGGCGTTGCCGATGTCCACGAGGTCGTTCTTGAGTTTCTCCAGTCCGGTCCCGGAGTGGCTCAGCCCGACCGACACGTCGAACGGCGGCGCGGCGTCCCCGGTCGCCTCGAAGCCGTAGAGACCGGCCCAGTAGTCCGCGAGTCGTTTCTCGGTGTCGATGTCGTAGTTGCTCGGTCCCCAGTACTCCTCGTCGCTGGCGGGCGGGTTCGACGACCAGACCGACCCCGCGGTACTCGTAATCGGGTAGACCGTAGACGAGCCACCGGCCTTCAGTTGCGACGGCTCGGACGACTGCCCCTCCGAGTCGCCGTCGTTCTGATTGCCGCTCTGGTTCGTGCCGCCACCGGTGCCGCCGACGCACCCCGCGAGCGCCAGCGCACCGGATGCTCCTGCGGCGGTCAAGAACTTGCGACGAGTCGATTTCCCTGTCATCGCCTGAGAGAAGCCGCGACTATCTGATAAACCCTCCGAAGGAAATATATATTTTCTCGATATCTATATATTGCTCTCCATTGCCACCGTTTCACGATGGAACGGACCGGTTTGTGAACTATTCGCAAGCATAGCTATCGAGAGCCGGACGTGTCGGATACGGGACCTTCGCCGACCGGACGCGCCACGCGCCGCTGGTCGGGCGTAGCGACCGAAAGAAAGCGAGTGATTCGGACTACTCGTGGTTGCCGACGGTCTTCTCGTACTGTTCGGCGACGTGGTCCCAATCGACGACCTCGAAGAAGTTCTCCACGAAGTCGCCGCGGTCCGGACCGTAGTCGTAGTAGTACGAGTGCTCCCACACGTCGAGGGCGAGGATGGGGTGTGCGCCCCAGAGCGCGCCTTGGTCGTGCTTGTCGACGGCGAGGTTACGGAGCTGCTTGGCGACCGGGTCGTAGACCAGCAGCGCCCAGCCACCGGCGGCGCTCGCTGCGGCCTCGAACTCGCCCTTCCAGCCCTCGTAGGAGCCGAAGTCCTCCTCGATGCGGTCGAGGAGGTCGCCCTCGGGTTCGCCGCCGCCGTTCGGGTCCATGTTGTCCCAGAACAGCGTGTGCAGGTAGTGACCCGAGCCGTTGTGGGTCACGTCGCCGAGCGCGCCCGCACTGGAGCCGAAGTCCCCGCTCTCGCGGTTCTCGGCCAGCGTCTCCTCGGCGCTGTCGAGCCCGTTGACGTAGCCCTGATGGTGGGTGTCGTGGTGCCACGTGAGCACCTGTTCGCTGATGTGCGGCTCGAGCGCGTCGTAGTCGTACGGAAGCGGCGGTAGTTCGGGGTTGGATCGCTCGGACATAATTGAACCTCGCTCCTATATAGACCCTTTTCGGTCTTAAACTTTGAGAAGTCGACTGGTAACACGCCTCTAGGTGCGAGCCGAACCCGGTTTTCGGGCGCTCTCGACGCTGTTTCGGTCCCCGCTGGTGAAACCGCTTAAAGTAAGATATTTTATGTATTCGGTCTCGGACCGGCCTATTCGACCCGTTCGGGTCTCCTCGTCTTCCCTCGTTCTCTCTTTCTTTACCGTTCCTCTTCTCTCATTTCTGCCCGTCTCTCGTCTTCTCCGTGTCCTCTCGTCTGTCGTCTTCTCGTCGCTACCGACTACTCCGGCTCAGTGCGAGCCGGTGTGGGTCGGAATCGCGTCGGCCTGCTTGGCCTGCTGGAAGCGCGCTTCCACGTCGTCCCAGTTTACGACGTTCCAGAAGTTGTCCACGTACTCTCCTCGGTTGTTCTCGTACTGGAGGTAGTAGGCGTGTTCCCACACGTCACAGACGAGGAGTGGCGTGGCTCCCTGCGGGTGCTGGTTCTGGTGATTCTCCGCGGCGGCGACGATGGGCTTGTCGGCGATGTGGTCGTAGACCAGCATGCCCCACCCGGAGCCTTCGACGCCTTTCGCGGCCTCCGAGAAGTCCTGCTTGAACCCGTCGTAGCCGCCGAAGTGGTCGTCGAGCGCATCGGAGAGTTCCCCGCCCGGTTCGCCGCCGCCGTCGGGGTGCATGTTGCTCCAGAAGACGGTGTGGTTGACGTGTCCCGAGAGGTTGAACGCGAGGCTCCGCTTGACCGAGCGCACGTCGCCGAAGTCGCCGGACCCGCGCATCTCTTCGAGTTTGTCGAGGGCGGCGTTCGCGCCGTCCACGTAGCCCTGATGGTGCTTGTCGTGGTGCAGTTCCATGATGCGCTGGTCGATGGCCGGTTCGAGTGCGTCGTAGTCGTACGGTAGTTCCGGTAGTTCGTAAGTAGCCATTGGTCTCTCCCCCGTCGTCCGGGGCAACGGCCACGCGGTTAAGTGTTAAGCCAGTGGTCGCGTCGGCGATATGCAGGCTGACGGACAGGCGCGTCGGAGGCCCGCGACGGCGCGCTTGCGTCGGGTCGCTCCGACGAGCGGTAACCTACCCAACAATTTTTACGCTCGGTTGCGAACCGACGGATATGAGCGGCGTCCTCCGAAATCGTCGCGCGGCAGTTCGCACGGGATTGGCGGCGCTCGTGGCCTGTCTGCTCGGCCTGTCGTTCGTCGCCGTCGCGGGCGGGCAGGCGTGGCACCGCGTCGAGTCGGTCCTCTCGGCGGTCGCGGTCGTCCTCGTCGTTCTCCTCGTTCTCAAAGCCGCGGTCGTCTTCGTTTCGGTTGGGCTTCGGCTCGTCCTCTCCTCGGGAGAGTGACGCGGTCGGTGCAGAGAGCGCCGACCGCGCGAATCGGTCGCTGGCGTGCCGAGAGGTCGGACTCCTCGGCGACCGAGACCGCGGTCAGTTCGGCCGCCGCCGCAACCGGCTTTGACTTCGGTCGCCACGGTAGACCCGTGACGCTCGAAGGCTCCGAGGCACCCGATTTCAGCCTCGAAAGCACGTCCGGCGGGCAAGTATCGCTCGAAGAAACGCTGGAGTCCGGCCCGACCGTCGTCCTCGTCAACCGCGGCCACTGGTGTAGCTTCTGCGCCGAACAGTTGGCGACCTTCAGCAGGGTCTACGAGGACCTCCACTTCAACGAGGGCGTGAGCGTCCTCCCGGTCGTGACCAGCGAGGTCCCGAAACTGGTCGAGATGCGCGACCGCTTCGACTACGACTTCCAACTCCTCGCGGACCCCAACGGCGAGGTCGCCGACCGGTACAGCGGCACCGAGGAGACCAGCCACGGCGTGACGGGCGTCGCCGGAACCTACGTCGTGGACGGCGACGGCGTGGTCCGATACGAGCAGGTCGCCGACGACTTGACCGACCGGACGTACGGCAACTGGGTCCGGTACTTCCTGCGCAACGACTTCGAGGACCCCTTCGGCGAGTAGTCGGGCGAGGCCGGGGCGCGACCGTCAGTCGTCGCCGCGCGCGTCCTCGAACATCGCGATGGCCTCCTCGCGGCGCTTTGCGTGGTCCACGATTGGCGCGGGGTAGTCGGGCGCGATGCGCTCGCGCTCGGCGTCGCTCAGTTCGTGCCAGCCGTGAACGTCCTCGGGGTAGGCGTCTTCGAGTTCCGGGACGTACTGCTTGATGAACTCGCAGTCCGGGTCGTAGCGTTCGCCCTGCGTCATCGGGTTGAAGATGCGGAAGTACGGCTGGGCGTCGGTGCCGGTCGAGGCGGCCCACTGCCACCCGCCGGTGTCGTTTCCGGTGTCGTGGTCGGCCAACTTCTCGCGGAACCAGTCGTAGCCCTCGCGCCAGTCCAGCAGGAGGTCCTTCGTGAGGAAGGAGGCGACCACCATCCGGAGGCGGTTGTGCATGTAGGCCTCCTCGCGGAGTTGGCGCATCGCGGCGTCCACGATGGGGTAGCCCGTCTTCCCCTCTTTCCACGCCGCCAACGCTTCGGGGTCCTCGCGCCACTCGATGTCGTTCTCGTAGGACTTGTAGTTGCGAGACACCACGTCGGGGCGAGCAGACAGGACGTGAGCGTAGAACTCCCGCCACGCGAGTTGGCTCTGGAACTCCCGGACCGATGCGGCCTCGGTCCCCTCCTCGGGTTCCGCGCCCTCGTCGTCCGGGACGCCTTCGGTGCGCGACATGGCCTCCTCGGTGGCGGCCCAGACCTCCCGAATTCCGATGGTGCCCCACTTGAGTTGCGCCGAGAGCCGCGAGGTCCCGTCTTCCGCGGGGTAGTCGCGCTCGTCGGCGTACCGGAAGATGGCCTCCTCGCAGAAGTCGGCGAGGAGGTCGCGCGCGACTTCGGTTCCAGCGGGCGGTACGTCGGCCTCCGGCTCGTCGAAGCCGAGGTCCGCGAGCGTCGGGAGCGCGGTCGTTCCCGGTACGTCCGGCGCGTCGTCCGGAGCGGCTATCTCGCCCTCGCTGGGCGCGTCGTAGGGCGCGTCTTTCTCCCGGTCGCGCCACTTCTTCCAGAAGTAAGTGTAGACGGAGTAGTGTTCGCCCTTGTTGGTCCGGATGGAGCCGGGTTCGTGGTGGACCGCGTCGTGGTAGGCCGCCCGCGAGATGGCGGCGTCGTCCAGCGCGAGGCGGACCTCGCTGTCGCGTTCGCGGGCCAGCCCGGAGTAGTCGCGGTTCCAGAAGACGGCTTCGGCGTCGTAGGCGTCGGCGATTCGGGGTAGCTCCTCGCGGGGGTCCCCGCGGACGACCAGCAGGTCGCCGCCCAGTTTGCGGTAGTCGGCGCGGAGCGATTCGAGCGCGTCGAGCATGAACGCGACGCGAGGAGGCGAGGCGTGTGCCAGAATCTCGGGGTCGAAGACGAAGACCGGGAGGACCGGCCCGTCGGCGGCCGCCTCGGCGAGCGCACGGTTGTCCGAGAGGCGGAGGTCGCGTCGGTGCCAGTGGACGTTCATACTCGGAGCGTAGGACCGATGGACCGTCAAACGATGGGGTCCGGAGAGAAGTGGGTCCCGTTACTTGTTCGGCAGGTACGCCAGCGCGACCATCGTGAACGCCGCGAGGACGCTGAGGATGAAGACGCCCCAGAGACCCGCGAAGCGTTCGTTCTGGTGGCGAACGCTGTCGAGTTGCGCGTGGTACTCAGCGGGCTGGCTAGAGAGGACGAGCGTCCCGTTGTCGGGGTAATGAGTCGTGTACGTCTGGCCGTTCAGCGTCACGTTGTTGCCCCCCGCGGCGAACGCCATCTTCGCCGGGGTGCCGCCGCGGACGAGGGTCGTCCGAATCGGCGTGGTTTCCCCGAACTCGATGGTGTTGGTCCGCGGCGCGGTCCACGTCAGCTTCACCGCGCTCGCGGTGATATTCGAGACCGTTGTGCTGTTGTTCGCGTACTGGAGCGTGCCTCCGGCGGTGAGTCGCTCGGTGTTCGGCTCGCCGAACTGCTGGCGCTTGTATTCGGAGACCGGGACGAGCGTCCGGGTACCGTTCCGCTCCTCGACGACGAAGGTCCGGTCGTTCTGCTGGATTGTCGTCGTGTTGTTTCCGAGCGGTTGGACCTCCCGGAGCGTCGCCTCCGAGGGGTTCGAGACGTTCGGTATCAGGACGCGGTACTCGTCGCTCTGATACGTCACCGTCGAGTTGTTCGTCCACGTCTCGGTGTAGCGCGCCGACTCGTTCACCCACGTCGCCGACGCGGAGCGGACGACGCTCCCCTCGGACATCCGGGCGGACACGTCGCTGACGTTGTAGGTTCGGCCGTCAACCGTGAACTCGTCGCCAGTCCCGAGTTCGTAGTCGGGGTTCTCGACGGACGCGGTCGGTTGCTCTGTGACCGACAGGGCCGTGAACGCTGCCGTCGCTACGAGGAAAAAGAACGCCACGTACAGCGCAGTAGTGCGCTTTTGCATACGATTTAGGTTTCGATTCGGACCATAAAACAGTTGCTAAACTCGGCATCGTTCTCGGAATTATAAATTGACAGTCGCTACGGTATTCGAAATTCGAATCGGCATCCGAACCCCGTTTTCACTCGAAGAGTGATACTCGAATAGATTATAGAACGAGAACTGTTCGGACCTCCGAGTCCCGTCGAGTCGCCCGTCTCGGGTCGGTTTCGCCGGTCGCTCCTCGCATCGGTCCGTCCTCGCGTCGGTCGGCCCGATTCGGAACCTCCCTTCGACGGCCCTCACTCGTCCGGCCGCACGAGGACCGACGAGTCGAGTTCCGAGGCGGCGTCTCGGCCGCTCAACGCCATCGTCAGGTCGAAGTCCGCGAGGAAGTTCCGGACGACTTCGCGGACGCCCTCCTCGCCGTCGATGGCCAGTCCGTAGACGTAGGGACGCCCCAGCAACACCGCGTCCGCACCGAGCGCGAGCGCCTTGATGGCGTCCGCGCCGCGGCGAATCCCGCTGTCGAACAGCACCGCGAACTCGTCGTCGCTTTCCCCATTCGTCGTGTCTCCCGCGTCGCTCGCCGACTGGGCGTCCGCCGCCGACTGCGCTTCCGCGGCCGAGAGGGTGCCCTCGACGGCTTTCACGACGCCGGGGAGCGCCTCGACGGCCGAAATCGCGCCGTCCACCTGTCGTCCGCCGTGGTTCGAGACGACCACGCCGTCCACGCCCCTGCGGACCGCTTCGCGGGCGTCCTCGGGGTGGAGGATGCCCTTCAGGAGGACGGGCAGGTCGGTGGTCGCCTGCACGCGCTCGACGGTCTCCCAGTCCATCGAGAGGTCGCCGAACTGCTCGATGAACCGCCAGAGTGCGGCCTGCTCGTCCTCCTCGGGCGGCGCGTCGAGCGAGTCGCGGAACGCGGGGTCCGAGAGGTAGTTCGCCACGCCCTCGCCGTCGAGGAACGGGAGGTAGGCGTTGGCCACGTCGCGCTCGCGCCACCCCATCGTCGGCGTGTCGAGCGTTATCACGATGGCCTCGTAGCCCGCCTCCTCCGCCCGCCGGACGAAGCTCTCGGTCACGTCGGGGTCCGCACTCGGGTAGAGTTGGAACCACCCCGGCGCGTCGTCCAGTTGGTCGGCGACCTCCTCCATCGTCGCCGACGCCGCGGAACTGGAGACGAAGGGCACGCCGAGGGAGTCGGCGGCCCGCGCGCTGGCGAGTTCGCCCTCCTTGTGGATGATGGACTGGACGCCGATGGGTGCCAGCAGAACCGGCACCGAAAACTCCTGCCCGCAGACCGTCACGGAGAGGTCCCGGTCGGCCACGTCCCGGAGCATCCGGGGGACGATGCGCCAGTGCCGGAACGCCTCGCGGTTCCGGTCGGCGGTGTCCTCGCCGCCCGCGCTCCCCGCGACGTAGGCGCGGGCCTCCTCGGAGAGGGCTTCCATCGCGGCCTCCTCCAGTTCGTCGGGCGAGACGGGCATCTCGGGGCGCTGGTCGGCGAGCATCCCGCTGGCGTAGACCTCGCGCTGGCGATTCGGGCCGTAGGCCTCGGAAGGGTCGTCCATGCGTGGTCCGTCGTCCGGCGGGGTGTTATAACTTGACGTGGGTTGGCGTCGTCGGTACTGTCGTCTTCTCCGGAGTCGGAGTCGGAGTCGGAGAAAGCCCCCGCCCGCTCGCGGTCGCTCTGCGGGATATTCTCGCGTCTCGCTTCGCTCGGCGCTCCGAATACTGGCCCGCAGAGACGACCAAAGTAAACGCGAGCGGGCGGCCCCTTCCAGTCCACCCAGACGATTCGGTCGGCAGTCGAGCGTTCGTCGGTGGATTGGGTCACCGAGCGTTCGCCAGTGGTCGAGTGGCCGACCGTCGAACTACACTCCGAGGTAGCTCACGACGCGCGGGAGCTTCGAGAGGTCCTTGCGCTTGAAGGGGTAGAGGCGCGCCAGCGAGAGGGGGTCCAAGTCGTAGCGGCGCAGTCGCTCGGCGGCCGACCGCGAGAGGCCGTCCACCCGGCGGACGAACTCGTCCTGCTGG
Organism: Halorussus salinus; assembly: GCF_004765815.2. Lineage (NCBI taxonomy): Archaea > Methanobacteriati > Methanobacteriota > Halobacteria > Halobacteriales > Haladaptataceae > Halorussus > Halorussus salinus. The sequence goes on from NZ_ML974127.1 coordinate 1,520,408, forward strand.
TCGGCATCGAAGTCGTAGAGGAGTTCGCTCACGACGCGTTGGAGCTTCCACGACCACCCCTTCGCGTCGTTCCAGCGGCGTTCGTACTCCCGGAGTCGCGCTCTCGAACAGTCGCCGTCGGCCACGGCCCGAACGGCCACCTCGGCGGCGAGGTCGGCCGACTCCATCCCCGGCCGGATGCCCTCGCCGAACAGGGGGTTGATGCTCGAAATCGCGTCGCCGACCGCCAGAAAGCCGTCGGTCGCGCGCCGGTTGAGCGAGTCGTTCCAGACGCCCTCGCCAGCGTGGCGCGCCCGGACGCGCTCGACGGTCCAGCGCGGGTCGGTCTCGACCCACCGCTCGACGCGCTCGTGGATGGAGTCGGCCCCGGCGCGGGTCTCGTGGTGGGCGTCCATCCAGCAGACGCCCGCCTTGAAGGCGTTCTCCCCGGCGGGGAACGTCCACGCGTACCCGCCCGGCGCGAACTCGTGGTCGAACCGGAACAGCAGGGTGTCGTCGGTGTCGTACTCCCCTTCGGCCTCGATTTCCAGTCCGACGCCGTGGCGCGCGTCGTCGGTGTCGAACAGGCCGAGCTGGGACGTGAGGACCGCGCTCGGCCCGCTGGCGTCCACCGTGACCCGCCCCCGAACTTCGGTTTCGCTCCGACTACCCGTCCCACGGTAGCGCACGCCGCGGACGCGACCGTCTTCCACGACTGGCTCGGTGACCCGCGCCCCGGTCCGAATCTCGACGCCCTGCGAGGAGGTCTCCTCGCCCAGCACTTCGAGGAGCCGGGGGAAATCGAGGACGTAGCTCTCGAACTCGTGGCGGCTCTGCTCGCTGGGACTCTCGAACGTCACCGACGACGCTTCGCTCATCACCACTTCGTCCGGCAGGTCGTAACCCTCGACGACCTCCGGGAACGTCCCGCCGGTGGACTTGTCGTTGTCCGCGAGCGCGTCGTTGCGCTCCAACACCACGACCGAGTGGTCCGACCGCGACGAGACCGCTCGCGCGAACTGGAGTCCCGACGGGCCAGCGCCGACGACGACGAAGTCGTACTCCTCGTCCATATTCGCCCGTCGGAACTCGGCCAGTAAAACGTCGTTCACTGACGACCGGCCTCCAGTGCGGTGATATCGTACCCCGAGAACGCCGAGTTCGTGGAGGACAGAGAACGCTATAGCTGTGCCAAAGATATCTATTCCGTTTTTATAACACGCTATAGATTTTCGAGCCGTCGTCCGTCCCTACTCGGACCCTCGGACGCGGGCCAGCACCGCCGACGCCGCGATTCCGGCGACGAACGCCGCGCCGACGTTCGTCGCCACCCCGAGGAGACCCACCCCCACAGTCAACGCGAGCGAGTCGGTGTCGAGGCTGGCCCGTCCCAACTCGACGGCGACGAGGACGAGGAGGACTCCGAGCGCGGCCATCGGGAACGCCGCGACCACCCCGGCCGCGCCGAGCGCCGCGACGGCGTAGAGGACGCCCAGTAGCAGGTTCGCGCCCGCGGTCCGCGCGCCGAAGGCGTGCTTGCCGGCGACGCCGCCGCTCCCGTGGCACATCGGGAGCGCGCCGAGCGGCACCGCCGCCAGATTCATCGCGCCCATGCTCGTCGCCAGTTCGTCGGGCGAGACCTCGGCGTCGAACAGGTCCCCGAGGAGCAGCGAAGTCGCCACCGCGGCGTTGCCCACCGTCATCGCCAGTTGCGCGCCCGTCGCCGCGAGCGCGTCGGTCGTGAGCGCGAACTCCTCGCCGGTCGTCGCCGGAGCGCCGACCGCGACGCCACCGGGCGAGACGGCGGCCTCGAAGTCTGGCACGACGACGCTCGGTGCGCCGGTCTCGGCCACCGCGAGACCGAGACCCACCCCGAGGACGGCCAGTGCGGCCGCGCGCCGGTAGCCGAGCGCGACGACCGCGCCGCCGACCGCCGCGGCCGCGAGCGCCGTCGTCGGACTCCCGACACCGAGTTCGAGGCCGGTCCGCGCGAGGACGAGCGCCACCGCCAACTGGACGCCCCGAATCACCGCCGGGTCGATGCGGTCGGCGAGCGCACCGAGCGCGCCGACCGCCCCGAGTCCGAGGAGAACGCCCCCCGCCAACGTCCCCGCGACCGCCAATTCCGGCACCGACAGCGACCCCGCGATGACCAGCGCGGCGAGCGCCTTCATCGGTTCGACCGAGACCGGCGCGCCGTAGCGAAGCCCCCAAACCACCTGAAACGCGCCGAACCAGAGCAACAGAATCGGGAGTCGAAGCTCCGTGAGCGCCGAGACGGCGACCACGACCGGCAGGACCGTCACCGAGTCGCCGACCGCGCCGGTCACGTCGCCCGCCGCCAGCGTCGGCGTGCGCTCCCGGAGGTCGGCGGTCGAGAACTCCATCGTGAAAGCAGTCGGAGGTAACGAACTTAGGTTTACTGTGAAACTGAAATCGGGGAGAATAGCTGACTTCGTAACTGTATCCAGTTACCCGCCGGTCGGAGGCGAACAACTCCTTGTCCGTCGTCGCCGGTTCAACGTATCCTTACAAAGCGCCGCCCTGTAGCCCACGACGATGACACGCACTGTCACGCGACACCGACCTACTGCCACGCGACGCCGACCCACTGCCACCCGACACCAACACACTGCCGACCGGCGGAGAGCTACCGATGCGCGAGCGAGGAGCCAACGATGACCGACCACCGCGAGCGCTTCTCGGTCGGCGGGAAGACCGCCGTCATTACCGGCGCGAGTTCCGGCATCGGGCGGGAAATCGCCGAACTGTTCGCCGCTGACGGCGCGAACGTCGTCGTCTGCTCGCGCGAGCAGGAGAACGTAGACCCCGTGGCCGAGGACATCCGCGACGCGACCGCCGACGCGGGCGGCGACGCGCTCGCGGTCGAGTGCGACGTGACCGACCGCGACGCCGTCGAGGCGCTCGTGGAGGCCACCGTCGAGGAGTTCGGCGGTCTCGACGTACTCGTCAACAACGCCGGAGCGAGCTTCATGGCGAACTTCGAGGACATCAGCCCCAACGGCTGGCAGAAGATTCTCGACATCAACTTGGGCGGGACCTACAACTGCGCGCAGGCCGCCGAGGAGTACCTGAAAGACGGCGGCGGGGCGGTGATAAACGTCGCCAGCGTGGCGGGCCAACAGGGCGCGCCCTACATGAGCCACTACGGCGCGGCCAAGGCCGCGGTGGTCAACCTCACCTCGACGCTCGCCTTCGAGTGGGCGGGCGATGGAGTCAGGGTCAACTGCATCGCGCCGGGGTTCGTCGCCACGCCCGGACTCGCCAGCCAGATGGGCATCTCGGCCGACGAAATCGACCGCGAGTCCGTCGAGCGCCGCGTCGGCGTCAGCGAGGAGATAGCCGACGTGGCCCGGTTCCTCGCCAGCGACGCCGCCTCGTTCGTCGTCGGCGAGACCGTCACCGCCGCGGGCGTCCCCGACGTGATGGAGTCACCCGACGTGTGAGAGCGGTCGTCCCGCCCGACGGTCAGAACTCGCCGACGAACACGCGGTCTTCCAGTTGGTACCAGTGGCTCGGGTCCGGAGCGTCGTCGTCGGTGGCGTTCTCGGCCGCGGTGTCCGCCGAGTCCGCGTCGGCGGCGTCCGCGTCGCCGAGACCGACCTCCTCGCGGTAGACTAACGCGAGTTCTTGGTCCTCGAACCGCTCGAAGAACGTCTCCCAGTCGAGGCGCTCGACGTATTCGTCGTCCTCGCCGGGGAACAGGATTCGCAGGAGACCGGCCTCCTCGGGCGCGTCGGGCGCGACGGCCGCGGGGTGGCCACCCCGGCGCTCGACCCACCGCCGGACCGTCTCGTGGTCGATGGTCGTCCGCCGGTCGGCTTCGGAATCTGTCACGACCGACCGGTTCAAACGCCGAGGATTTAGGTTTTCTGCCCGTCGAATCGAGCGGTCTGTAGCGTAGTCCTGTGCGTATCTTGATTCGTCGGTTATTCGCTGGTCGTGAGGCGTGCCCGATGTCGAAGTCACTGCGGGAATCGTCACAACGACGTTTTCGAAGTCCCCCGCTCGCGGTCGGCCAGCGGCGGCGAGAATCGGGGGGTCGGCCGAGTCAGTTGCCGGAGAGCGCGAGGCGGACGTGCCCGAGTTCCGGAATCGTCAACTCTGCGGTCCCGCGGACCCACGACGGCCTGACTGGCCGGGTTCGCCCGACCGCTTGGTCGTAGTAGTCGTTGGCGTCGCCCAAGGTGACGAACCCCGCGTTCGGGGCCGGGCAGTTGGTCACCTCGGCGCAACTGTCAGCGGCGAGGTAGTCCGAGTTCGCCTTCGCGTACCAGTTCTCCGAGTCGTTCACCCAGAATCGCGCCCGGTGGATGATGGGCGTCGCTCGCTCCCTGCCGTCGGGTCGGTAGACGATTACGTCGCCGTAACTCCCCGACTTCCGGAAGCCCCGTTCCTTCCCGACGCGGTGGGTGACGACCCCGGTGTCGCCGGTCGCGGCGTCCGGCGCGAGCCGTCCCTCGTCCATCACGAACACGAGGTCTCCTCGTTCCATGTGCGGTTCCATGCTCCCACTCTCGACGGCGACCATCGGCGGCCAGACGCCGCTCGCGGCGAACAGCACGAGACCGACGAGCGCGACCGTCAGCGCACTGCTCGCCACGTCGCGGCCGAGCGCGACCGCGCCGTGGTCGGTGCGGCGGAGCCACGTCAGCCACTCGCGGACTCCCTCGGGAGAGGAGTCGGGGGACTCCTCGGAAGAGTCAGCGTCCGAATCCCGCGGCGTGTCGTCGCTCATCGGTTCGGGGGTAGCACGGCTATCGTATCAATCTTCTGCCGTCTCCGCACGGTGCGACGAATCGACGAGCGCGACCCCAGCCGAATACGCGCCGAAAAAATGAGGATCGTCGGTCGCTAAATCGGGACGCTGACCGGGTCCAGACCGGGAACCGGCGTCCATCCGGTCACGCCGCTGTAGTCCCACGAGACCTCGATGAAGTACTCGTCGGAACCGGGGTCGTACACTTCGTCCGACTGGGTGGTACCGTATGGGTCGTTGGCACCGCCCTCCACCAACTGGTCGAAGTCGTCGGCGTCGGGGGTGTTGAACACCGCCACGGTGCCGTCGTCGTTGCCGTCCGTGACGCGCTGGCCTTCGTAGAGTTCGGTGGACACGTCTCCGGACGATTCGGCCACTTTCCGCGCGCTCGCTGGAACTGTTGCGGCGAGACCCGCGGTGACGAGACCTGCACTCTTCAGGAACTGTCGTCGGCTGGATGGGTTTTCTCTGTTCATTGTTACCCAAAAATTAGTTAGATAAATAACGTAATTTTCTCACTGGTCGGGAGAATCCCCGCGAAGTTACGACTGATACATATATTTTCTCCTCGCTTTTAATGATTGATGGCCAACAAGTGCTGCGGCTGTCTCGGCGTCGTAAACCGGGCCTTGAATAAACGACGTTTCTCACTTCGACGGTTGACGGGGGAACTATGGTGGCCGGTTCCGTCGTCTCGTCTATGACAGCACGCACCATCCACTTGCCGGTCGCCGCCCGACCGTCCATCGGCGACATCGTCTCGCTCGCACAGCAGGCCGAGGAGTGCGGCTACCGCCGCGTCTGGCACCCCGAGACGTGGGGCCGGGACGCCGCGACGGTCCTCTCGGCCATCGCCGAGCGCACCGACGACATCGGCATCGGTCCCTCGATTCTGAACGTCTACTCGCGGTCGCCCGCGCTCGTCGGCCAGACCGCGGCCTCCCTACAGGAACTCTCGGAGGGCCGCCTCCGACTCGGCATCGGTCCCTCGGGTCCCGCCGTCATCGAAGGCTGGCACGGCCAGAGCTTCGAGCGACCGCTCCGGCGCACCCGCGAGTACGTCGAAATCGTCCGGCAGGTCCTCTCGGGCGAGACGGTCAACTACGCGGGCGACATCTTCACAGTCGGTGGATTCCGCCTGCGGAGCGACCCGCCCGACGAGACAGTCCCCATCGACGCGGCCGGGATGGGACCGAAGTCCGTCGAGTTGGCCGGGCGCTTCGCCGACGGGTGGCACGCCCTGATGCTCACGCCCGACGGGATTCGGGACCGACTCGAAGACCTCCGACGCGGGGCCGAGATGGGCGGCCGCGACCCCGACGACGTGCGGGTCACGCTCTCGACGACCTGCGCAGTCTCGGAGGACGGCGAGCGCGCCCGCCGCCTCGCGCGCCAGCACCTCGCGTTCTACGTCGGTGCGATGGGCACCTTCTACCGGGAGGCCCTCTCGCGGCAGGGTTACGAAGACACCGCCGAGGAGGTCGCCACCGCGTGGGGCAACGGCGACCAAGACGGCGCAATCGAAGCCATCGGCGACGACCTACTGGACGACCTCGGCGCGGTCGGGACCCCCGACGAAGCCCGCGAGCAGGTCCGCAAGTTCGAGGAGATAGACGGCGTGGACCGCGTGGCGGTCTCGTTCCCCCGCGGTGCCGAGCAGGACGAGTTGGCGGCGACCATCGACGCGCTGGCTCCCGAGAACTGAGTCGAACCGCGTCCGGGAGATGGGATCGACCGTCTCCGGTCGTCTCCGTACCGCTCCGGAGGGCTACCCGCGGAACGTTTTTATCACGGGACTGAGGATTCCCGTATGCATCATGAGCAAAGCCACGTTCGAACTGTACGAGGACAAGAGCGGAAAATGGCGCTGGCGTCTCGTTCACGACAACCGTAACGTCGTCGCGGACTCGGGACAGGGCTACGCCTCGAAGCAGAAGGCCGAGCAGGGAATCGAGAGCGTGAAAAACAACGCGGCCGACGCCGACGTTGTCGTAGACGACTGAAGCCGTCCCCTCCCGTTCCGTCCCGTCCCGCCGGTCCGCGGTTTCGATGCTGATTTCTCCGGCGACCCCGCGGAAGGATTATTTCGGTCGGTCCCGACGAGTGAGGCATGACCGACGCGACCGACCCCGAAACGCCCGAAATCCGCGTGGACCACGTCGGCATCGCGGTCCGCTCGGTCGCCGACGCCGAACCGCTGTTGGAACTCCTCGGGGCCGAGAAGTTGGTTCACGAGGAGGACCCGACCGGCGCGTTCCGGTGGGCCTACTACCTGCTGGGCGACGCCTCTCGAATCGAACTTATCGAACCAATCGAGGGCGAAGACTCCTTTCTGACCGACTTCCTCGCTGAGAACGGGCCGGGGATGCACCACGTCACGCTCGAAGTCGCCGAGATGGACGCCGCCATCGCGGCGCTGGAAGCCGAGGGAATTCGGGTCGTGGACCGGACCGACTACGACGAGTGGCGCGAGGCGTTCGTCTCGCCCCGCAATCCCACGGGCGTCCTCTGGCAACTCATGGAGTACCGCGAGTCGTTCGCCGACGAGCGGCCCGACCCCGACCGCCTCTACATCGGCGGGAAGCGGTTGGCGGAGTAGTCGGTTCGGTCGGGAGCGTCGCCCGCGTCGTCGCCCTCGTCGGCGGCGTCGCCGGTCTCGTCGGTTTCGGCCCGTGCTTCCGCGAGTCCGGCCATCCCGCGTCCGGGCGTTCCGGCACGCCCTCCTCGGGGTCGCCCGCTGTCTCGGGAATCGTCGCTCGCCAGCAGGCCGAGAAAACAGAGCAGCAGTCCGAACAGCATCCCCCACGTGACGATGCTCTCGCCGACGATATCGAGGGCCTGCCCCACGATGAAGAAGCCGCTGAAGCAGATAAACGCGATGCCCATGAGCATCGCTTTGAGACCGTTCATGGAACCGTAACCTCGCCAACAGCTCAAAACTGTTTCTCACCGGACCCGGAAGAACTCACCACGGCCTGAGAGTTTATCCGGGACCGGACCGAAGTCGGGACCATGAAGCGAGTCGAAGTGACGGAGTTCGGCAGTAGCGACGCGCTGGAAGTCACCGACGCGGAGACGCCCGAACCGGGACCGGGCGAGGTCCGCATCGCGGTCGAGGCCGCGGGCGTCAACTTCGCCGACATCATGCAACGCCGCGGTCACTACGTCGGCGGCCCGGAACCGACCTACGTACCGGGGATGGAGGCCGCGGGAACCATCGACGCGGTGGGCGAGGGCGTCGAGCGCGAGGAGGGCGAGCGCGTCGTCGCGATGACCGGCCGGAACGCCTACGCCGAGTACGTCGTCGCCGACGCCCAGTCGGTGTTCGAGGTGCCCGAGGAGATGTCCTTCGACGAGGCGGCGGGCTTCCCGGTCCAGTTCATGACCGCCCACGCGGTCCTCCACGAGTGGGGCGAGTTGGAAGAAGGCGAGCGCGTCCTCGTCCACGCCGCGGCGGGCGGGGTCGGCACCGCGGCGGTCCAGTTGGCCAGCGCGGCAGGCGCGGAGGTGTTCGGCACCGCCAGCACCGACGAGAAGTTGGCACTCGCCGAGCGGTTGGGCTGTGACCACCCCATCAACTACGAGGAGGAAGACTTCCGCGAGGTCGTCGAGGACGAAACCGACGGCGAGGGCGTCGATTTGGTCCTCGACGGCGTGGGCGGCGAGACGTTCGCCCGGAGCCTCGACGCGCTCTCGCACTTCGGGCGAATCGTGGCCTACGGCGCGGCCAGCGGCGAACCCGGACGGGTCGAGACGACGCGACTCCTCTTCGAGAACAAGTCGGTCGAAGGGTTCCACCTCGGAAACGCGCTCCAGCGGGACCCACAGCGCATCCTCCGGTCGGTGCCCGAACTGCAGGGACTCCTCGCGGCGGGCGAGTTGGAAATCGTGGTCGGCGAGCGGTTCCCGCTCGAAGACGCCGCCGAGGCCCACGAGGCCATCGAGAACCGCGAGACGACCGGGAAAGTCGTCCTGAACCCCTGAGCTACCCGCTCGTTTCGATTCGCCAGTAGACGTACTGCCGGGCGAAGGCGTCGAAGTGGTCGTGGCTACACCCCGGACAGTCGAACCCCGCGACCTCGGCCACCGTCGTCGGGAAGACGTACCCGCAGTCGTTCTTGCATGCGGTTCCGCCGTAAGTCGCCGTGAAGTCTTCGCGGAGGCCGTCGCGGTGGTCCGCGTCGAGGTGCGTCGTCGCTCGGTCCTTCAGCGTCCGACTCGTGGCCGCGCTGACTACCGTCTCGCAGATGTCGCAGTCGAATCTGAACTCGGTCATCGGACGCTATCGGTAGACCCGAACGGTGCCGCCGCTCTCGACGCAGACCTCGTAGTCCCCGTACTGGAAGACGACGCGACCGTCGAGCCGACGCTCCGTCCCGTCCGGCATCGCCCCGAAGATGTCTTCCAGCGCGTCGGAGTCGATAGCGTCGTAGAGCGGCGGTAACTCCCGCGGGTCGCGGTCGGCCGTCGAACGTACCGCCGCGACGACGGCGCTCGTAACTGACTCGCCGTCGCCGACCTCGCGGGTCACGACGGGCTTCTGTGCGTTCTCGGTGCGAAGCGATGGGCGCTCTTCGACGTTCATCGTTGGAGAACCGACAGCGATAGTTGTGACGCCCTCTCCTAAGACGCGTTGTGTGAATGCTACCACTCTTTTATATGATGGCGCATCGCGCTCGCCGGGCCCGCCGCGCGGACGACGAGCGCCCGGTCACTCGTCGTGGACAAGCGTGTTCCCCAACAGGTTCCGGTGTCCCCGCCGGAGCCGCGCCGACAGCGCGTTCCGCGAGATGCCGAGGTCGTCGGCCAGTTCCGAGAGGTCGGTCTCCCGCGGCACGTCGAAGTAGCCTCCGTCGTAGGCCGCGGTCAGCGCCTCGCGCTGGTCCTCGGTCACGCCGTACGAACCGCGCTCCTCGGGGTTCTCGGGCTCGTACACGCGGTCGAGTCGAAACGAGAACTCCCGTTCGAGACAGTAGTCGTGGAACGTCGAGAGCGCGTCCCGATTCGGGAACAGCACCTTGAGTTCCCACTGCTCGCCGTCGTCGCTCACGGCCTCCAGAATCGTCGCCTTCGCGTCGGAGATGCCCGTCATCAGGCTCTCGACGTTCGATTGCCACGTGACCCGATAGAACCGCTCGTCGCCCTCCTGTTCTTCGAGCGTCAGGATGTCGGCTATCGTCTCGTCGTCCCGAAGCGCCGTCTCGAACTCCTCGAAGTCACCGTCCGACGCCCAGAAGTACGGCGTCACGCGCTCGGTGCCCGCGACGACGCGTTTGATCTCGATTCGCATGCCGGGGGCGCTCGACAGGGTGTCGGCAAGCACGAACTCGTTTGCGGGAACCGTCAACTCCGCCAAGACGCTCATTGATGCTCTTCTCGGCTATCGGGCGCTTTCTATAAACGCTCGTCGGCGGAGACCGGTTCGATTCGCTCGCGTCGCCCGTCCAGCACGGCGAACTCCTCGTCGCGGCGTCGCTCCAGCCAGTAGAGGAGTCGTTCGGCCCACGCCAACTTCTTCGCTTTCATCGGGTCCACGTCCGGGTCGTCGAAGTCCCAGCCGACGAACCGGAGTTCGGCGGCCCCGAGACAGTCCGCGAGGAACGCCGCCCGGTCGCCGTCGGTGAACCCGCCGGGGTTCCGGACGTGGGCGACCGGCCGGGCCTGCGTCGTCGGCAGGACCCACTCGGCGTCGAACCGGGGCACCCACTCGCGGACCGCGGGGACGTTGTCGCCGTGGGCGTGGGCCGCGACGGGGACTCCCTCCTCGGTCAACTCGCGGGCGGTCTCGGGGTTCTTGTCCAAGTCCGTGACCATGCAATCGACGCCGACGCCCGCGTCCCGGAGGTGGTCGGCGGCGGTCGAGGCGGCGAACACCGCGTCTGCTCGTCGCGCGCGGTCGAGTTCGGCCGGGCGCTCGGGGTGGTCCGGGTCGGTCAGCGACGGCCCGGCACCCGCGACGGCGACCGTCTCTTCCGACGCGTCGAGGAGGTCGAGGTCGAACGGTTCGGTCAGGTCGGCCAGCGCGTCGCGGGCGCGTTCGTCGCTCTCGCGGTCGAACCCGAAGTCGGCCAGAATCCGCTCGTAGACGGGACTCCACGTTTCGTAGTTCATGTCAGAATCGCTCGAGCCGGAAGTTCGCAAGCAAGTACCCCTACCCGCGAGCGCCCTTCCGGCTTCCCAAGCCGGATTTCTTCCTCCCCCGCCATAAGTTTTCTCTTACTGTTCCGGGTCGCTGACAGCATCGAGGGTTTCGACCAGTTGGCTCGCGGCCCCGTCGCCCTCGGATTCGTCGGCCACGCGCGAGCGCAGGCGGGCCAGCGCGCCGGGCGTCCCCGCCAGCAGGACGCCGCCGCGTCCGGGCGCGACGGTGACGCCAGCGTCCACCGCGGCCGCGGCGAGGCGTTCGCGCTCGGCGTCCGCGAGGTCCGATAGCTCGAACACGCGCGTCGCGGCCTCGTCAGCCGCCTCGGGGTCGGCTCCGAGTCGTTCGAGGTGGCGGGCGGCTTCCCCGGCGCTCGTCACGTCTAGCTCCTCGACGCCCAACTCGTCGTCGCGGAGTCGGTCGCGGGCGAACGCGTCGCCGATTTTGGCGGCGTCCATCGTCTCGGCCACGTCGTGGGTCCGGACGACGTGCGCGCCGCGCTCGACGGCCATCGAAGTCGCGGCGAGCGAGACGGGCAGGGCCTCGTCGGTGTCACGGCCCGCGAGGTCACGGAGGAAGTTCTTCCGGTTGATGGAGACCAGAATCGGCTGACCGAGACCGCGGAACTCCCGGAGGCGGTCGAACGTCTCGCGGTCGTCTTCGAGTGTCTTCTCTTCCGACCAGCCGCCAAACGCGGGGTCCACGATGGTCTTGTCCGTCAGCCCTTCGCGCTTCAGCGCGTCGTAGATGTCGTCCACGCGCTCGACCGCGCCGGGGCGTTCGAGGTCGGGCGGACTCGCCATCTTCGCCACCGCAACGTCGTACTCCCGGCACACGTCGGGCATCCGCGGGTCGGCGAAGCCGCAGATGTCGTTGACCATGTCGAATCCGCGCGAGATGGCCTCCTCGGCGACCTCGGCGTATCTGGTCTCGATGGAGAAGACCGCATCGCCCGACACGCTCTCGATGGTCTCGACGGCGGTGTCGAGGCGGTCGAGTTCCTGCTCGGCAGAGAGGACCTCGAACCGCTTGTTCGCGGATTCGAGGCCCACGTCCACGATGTCCGCGCCCTCGCCGATGAGTTCCGAATCGACGTACGCGGCGGCCTCGCCGGGGTCGTCGTAGACGCTCGGGTCGTAGGGGGACTCCTCGCTGACGTTCAGCACGCCCATGATTCGGGGCGGGTAGTCGTCGCCGATGCCCAAGCCCGCGGCGTTGACGTTCTGCATGTGCGAATCCGAGGACGGGAGCGACAAAAAGGAGGCTGTTCCGGAACGCACCGTCGCGGTCGTCGCCACGCTACGCGTGACCGAACTGACGCATCGAAGCCCATTAACCGACCGCGCGCCAACCGACTCCCGAGTAACTCGGTCGCATCTCGCCATGTCACTCCTCGTCATCGACAACTACGACTCGTTCGTCTACAACCTCGTCCAGTACGTCGGGGAGTTCGACCCCGAGGTCACGGTCCGGCGCAACGACGCCGTGACCCTGCCCGAAATCCGGGACCTCGACCCGGACGGCATCGTCGTCTCGCCCGGACCCGGCACGCCCGCCGACGCCGGTATCTCGATTCCGCTGTTCGAGGAGACCGCCTATCCGATTCTCGGGGTTTGTCTCGGCCATCAGGCGCTCTGTGCCGCCGCGGGCGCGACGGTGGGCCACGCGCCCGAGGTGGTCCACGGCAAGCCCTCGCTGGTGACCCACGACGGCGCGGGCGTGTTCGCGGGCCTGCCCGACCCCTTCGAGGTCGGGCGATACCACTCGCTTGCGGTCGAACGCGCCGAGATTCCCGACGACCTCGAAGTCGCGGCGCGGACGGTCGGTGCCGAGTGCGGGGGAGATGAGAGAGAAAGCGTCGTCATGGCGGTCCGCCACCGCGAGCGCCCCCACGTCGGCGTGCAGTTTCACCCCGAGAGCATCCTGACCGACGCGGGGAAACGACTGGTCGAGAACTTCTGTGCGTCGTGTCGGTCCTGAGCGCGAAGCCGACGGCGACCGCTCGGCGTCACTCGGTCTGCCGCACGTGGTCGAGCCACTCGTCCAACCACTCGCGGCCGAGATACTCGACCGACCGCTCGGCCGGGTCGTAGCGCACGACGCCGTGGGACTCCAGTTTCGGCAGGTGCCTGTGGTGGAGTTCGACCGCCAGCGACCGCGCTCGGGTCGCGTCCTCGAAGGTCCGGTCGCCCGCGTTCGCGGCCTGCCGCTTCGACGCGACCGCGGTGGCGAGCGAGTCGACGGCGTAGACGGTCTCGTCGCCCTCGGCGAGGGTCGCGAGCGCGGCCCTGCGCACCGGGTCGGCCAACAGCGCGAACGCGGCGTCGAGTTTCTCGGAGGACTCCTCGCCCGTCCGCAGGTCCGCGGTCGGCGCGGCGTTCACGGTCGGCACCGTGCGCTCCTCGGACGGTGGGGTCGCGCCCTCCTCGCTCGGCTCCTCGGACACCTCACGCCCACCTCCGGGTCGCTCGTCGCCGCTGGACGGACTGCCGGGTCCGGCCGACCTGTCGTCTCCGACTACTCCTCTGGAACGGTACCATGTGGCTATATACAGCGGAGCTACGCTTAAACCGACTGCTTGGACTGTCAACGTCCGGACGGTATCCCGAACGTTAATTTCGCGGTACTCGTACACCGAGACGTGTTCCCCGACATCGCGTATCTCGACTGGATTACCGGACGACCCGAGAGCGCCGACTACGACCTCGGGTCGTCGGACCTCCGGCGCGCTCCCGCCGGACCCGACGAGGTGGTGCCCCCGGCGCTCGCTGGCGTCGTCTCCGGCGAGGCCACCCTGCGCGAACGTCTCGCCGAAATCTACGGCGTCGAACCCGAGAACGTCCTCGTGACCGCGGGTGCGACCCACGCCAACTTCCTCGCGGCCGCGGCGACCGTCACCGACGCGGAGGTCGCGGCCCGAGCGACCGAGGAGTCCGGCGACGGCGACTCCACTGCGACGCCGCGCGTGCTGGTCGAGAAACCCGGCTACGAACCCCTGCTAGCGACCCCGGAAGCGGTCGGCGCGACGGTTGACCGATTCCTCCGGCCGCCCGACGACGAGTATCCCCTGAACCCCGAGCGCGTGGACGCCGCACTCGTCGAAGACACCGCGCTCGTCACGGTGACGAACCGCCACAACCCGAGCGGTCGCTCGACCGACCGCGAGACGCTGGCCGAGACCGCTCGGGTCGTCGGCGACGACGACGCGCGACTCCTCGTGGACGAGGTGTACGCACCCTTCCGCGCCGAACCGGGCGATGGACCCTTCGGCGGTCCCACCGCGGCGGGACTCCCGAACACGGTCGTCACCAACTCGCTGACCAAGTTCTTCGGCTTCGGCGACCTGCGAATCGGCTGGCTAATCGCGGACGCCGCGTTCGTCGAGCGCGCGCGCTCGGTCGCCCACCACGTCCCTGCGGTCGCGGAGCCGAGTCGGCGACTCGCTGGCCGGGCGCTCGCGGCCGCCGACCGACTCGCCGACGAGTCCCGCCAGCGCGTCCGAACCAACCGCGGGGCGCTGGCGGAGTTCGTCACCTCGCGGCCGGACCTCTCGGGCACCGTCGAACCGGGCTGTCCGTACGCGCTTCTCGACCACGACTACGCCGACGGCGACGTGGTTGCCGAGGCGGCGTGGGACGAGGGCGTGCTGGTCGTGCCGGGGCGGTTCTTCGACGCTCCCGACCAGTTCCGCGTCGGCGCGTGCCAGCGCCCCGAGCGCGTTCGGGACGGGTTGGACCTCCTCGGCGGCGTCCTCGACTCGCTCGCGGAGTAACTGGACTCCGGGTTCGTCTCCGGGATTCGACCGGCGGCCGGACGACTCGGCCGCGAAACTCGACCGACGGTCCAGCGACTCGACTCCGATATTCGGACAGTTCACCTCACAGATGATTTTGGCTCAGTCTACCAAAAGTTAATACTGCCCCCGCTAGTTACTGCCAACATGGACGGAACTCCGCAGGAGATTACGAATCTAGTCGGTCGGGAGGTGTACTCCAACAGCGGCGTCTTCGTCGGGGAAGTCGAGGACGTGCGTCTGGACGTGGACGCCGTCACCGTGACCGGAATTGCCCTCGGCGAACTCAACCGTGACCTGTTCGGCGATGTCGTCGGCAACGAGAACGGCGTGATGATTCCGTATCGGTGGGTACGCGCGGTCGGGGACGTGGTCCTCATCAACGACACCATCGAGCGACTCCAGCAACCCGAGACCGACGACGAAGAAGCCGCGGTCTGAGCGACGGTTCCGAGTTCTTTTCGCGAAAGTCGAGGCGACTGCACCGGAAACGGCGAAATCGGCCGGTCAGCTTCCGTTACTCCCCTCGCCGCTCTCGACGCCCATCGCGTCGAAGAGCTTGCGCTTGACGGCCTCCTCGGTCAGCGACAGCAGGGTGTCGCGGTTGTCGTCGGTCGTCTCGATGCCGGTGAAGATGCCGAGCGGAATCTCGACGCTGGCCTGCGTCGAGTGGCCCGCGGCCTCGCCGATGTCCGAGAAGGCGTCCTGTAGCACCTTGCCGATGTTCATCCGGATGTCCTTCGAGCGCGCCGCGAGGTAGATGGTCTCCTCGGCGATGCCGAAGACCGCGGTCGTCGTGATGCCCTCCAGATTCAGCAGGTGGGAAGCGGCCTGCGTGAGCGCGTCGCGGTCGCGGATGAACCCCGCGTTGCTCACGAGGTGGCTCCCCTGCACCTCGCGGTTGGTGATGGCCTCCGCCAGCACGTCCAGCGTCTCGGGCGACATCGAGGGGGACTCGACCTGTTCGAGCGTGTCGTGGTTGGCGAAGGGGTAGAGGTAGGCGGCGGCGGTGAGGTCCGCGGGCGTCGTGTCGCGCTTGAAGTCCAGCGTCTCGGCGCGGATGCCGTACAGGAGCGCGGTGGCGACCTCCTCGCTGACGTTGAGGTCGAACTCCTGAATGTACTTCGTCATGATGGTCGAGGTCGAACTCACCGAGGGACGGATGTCCACGAACTCGGCCTCGTACTCCTCGTCCGGTTCGAAGTGGTCGATGAGGATGTCTACAGGCTCGTCGAAGGTCGTCTCGGTCGCCTTGGCGTGGTCCACCAGCGCCATCGTGTCGTAGTCGTCCACGTCGGCGTCCGCGTACGGCAGGAGTTCGATGCCCAGCAGATTGACGAACGCGCGGTTCTCTTGGTGGCCGATGTCGCCGATGTAGAGGATGTCGGCCTCGACGCCGAGGGTGTCGGCGATGGCTTGGAGCGCGACCGCGCTGGCGATGGAGTCGGGGTCCGGGTTGTCGTGGGTGACGATGGCGAGTCGGTCGCCGGTCTCCTCGATAACGTCGGCCAGCTGTTGGGCCTTGTACTCCAGTTCGCCGGTTTCGAGCGCGCGGAGCGCCGAGTCGGCGATGACCTCCGAGGGGTTGATGACCACGTCCGCGCCCAACTCGGTGAGTTCGTCCTCGGAGACGGGGTCGCTCGCGCGCACGACGACGAACTGCTCGCCGTCGTTCTCCCGAATCGTCCGGACCGCCTGCTTGTTGGCCTCCACGTCCGAGGACATGATGAGAACGACTTCGTTGTCCGCGATGGTTTCGTAGAGGCCCTCCTCGCGGATGTCGGCGGTCTGGGCGTTGAGGTCTTGGTCACGCAGGGCCTCGACGCGGTCGGCGTCCCGGTCGATGATGAGTACGTCTTTGCCCTGCTCCACCAGTTCCTCGGCGACCGCGTGCCCGACGCTCCCACAGCCCAAGATAGCGTAGTCGGACATCGAGGAGATGGTAATCCCGGCGCTCATGATACTGTGGCGTTGCTTCGGACCACACTTAACGTTCCCGGAGCGACGCTATCCGCCGTCCGCCGGGGGTTCGCCCCCGGACGACGGGGAACCGACGCTCGTCAGGGGAAGGGGTGCCCTCGCTCGACGAGGTCGTCGCCAACGAACACCGGGTGGGCGACCGGCGGGAGACCCGGCGGGCACAGCGCCACGAGTTCGGGCACGACCACGCGAACGACCCGGAGACCGGTCGATTCGACGCCGGTCGTCGTGAGGTCGTACGCCACGGGGGTCGCGCCGATGGCCTCCAGTGCGTCGAGGCACGCGTCGAGTTCGCGCTCCGGGCTTTGGAACGCCCGCGACCCGTGGTCGGGAGCGACCGCCTCCGGCCCCTCGAAGAACAGCGAGACCTCCTCGAAGTTCTCGGGCCGGGAGTAGTACTTGAAGTTCTCGTCGAGATTCAACACGTTCGGCGACGGCACGTCTCGGGGACCTTCGTACGCCAGCGAGGTCTTCATCGAACGGAGACCCTGCGTGGCCTCGACCAGCGCGTCGCGGACCGCCTCCTCGAAGTCGAGGTCGGCGGACGCCCCGAAGAGGAACTTCGGCGCGCGGTCGCGCTCGTCCACGTAGACGCCGCCGAGCGTGTGGAACTCGCTCTCGGTCTCGAACCGGTACAGCCGGTACTCGCCGAAGTCGTTACCGAGTCGTCGGCGCTCGCGTTCGAGGGCGGGCCACTCGTCGAGCGAGAGCCGCGTCGGCGGGTCCTGACGGTACCACGAGCGCATCACCGCGTCGCGTTCGACGTACTCGTAGATGGCCCCACACAGCGCGGACGCGAGGTCCGGACCGCAGGCGAGACCGCTAGACGACGTGAAGAAGTACGGGTCCCCGCCGGTCGATTCACCGAGCGAGACCAGCGGCACCGGCACGAACGTCTCGCCGCCGCCCAGTAAGTCGGTTCCGGCGGCCCACTCGACCTCGGTCGCTCGGTCGAACGGCTCCGCGCCGAACGCCCGGACGGTCTCGGGGTCGAACGGCGCGACGCACTCGAACGCCGGGACCGACGCGTCGCTGGCGGCCATCTCTTCGTAGGTCGCCTCGACGGTCCGGTAGTCGTGGACCGCGCTCGGCCAGAGCGCACAGTAGCGTTCGGTGAACTCCCCGACCGCGGTCTGGACGCCCTCGGCGACAGTGTGCCCTTTACCGCCCGCTTCGGGGTCCGGGTCGGTCTCGGTGTCCTGCGGGAGGAGTCGCCCCACGGAGGCGGTCGCGATATCGGCTCCGAGTATCGAGTCGTCGTCGCGGGGCGGGTGGTCGAACTCGACCTCGGAGACGATGCCGGTTCGCTCGCCCACCAGTCGCTCGACAGTCGCGGTCTCGGACCGACTGCGGACGCGCGGCCTAATGGCCCTCGCCCCCGTTGCGGTCCCGAACCATGTCCTCGATACCGACGTGTCGGCTGTGGTCGATGTCGTCGCTCGACTTCCCGCAGACCGGGCATCGAGGCATCCGCAACACGTCGTCGGCCCCGACCGAGAGGTCGGCGAAGTCGTAGTGGACGACTCGACCGACCGTGAACCCGACGCCGCTCACCAACTGGTTCACGAGTTCGAGACCGAGACACCCCGCGACGATGCGGCCGAATCCGGGGAGGTTCGGTCCCGGCGCACCGGGCGCGTCGGCGACGACCTCCTCGTAGGCGCGGTAGCCCTCGGGCGCGTCCACGTTCGCGTACCGGCGCTGTCTGAAACACTCGTAGCAGGCCGTCTCGCCGGGAAGTATCGTCGGCCCGACAACCCCGTCCAGCCCGGCCACCTGTCCGAGGAGTAGCGGCGTCTCGGTCTCGTGGACGAGTCGATTCAGCCGGTCGGTCGCGTCCGGGTCCGGCCGGTCGGCGGCGTAGACGGCGCAGTCGGTCGCCACGAGCGCGTCGCGTAGCTCCTCGCGGTCCAGCGTCGAGACCTCGGGAGCGGCCGCGAGGTCGTCGGGTATCGACGCGCCGTGGAGACCGAGCAGTCGCACGTCGCCGACGCCCATCTCCACCGCGTCGCGCGCGAGGTAGGTCGCGGTCCGGCCGGACCCGACGAGCGTCACCGTCGCGGCGTCGAGGCGCGCCAACTCGCCGCCAGCGAACTGGTCGGTCGCCGAGAGGTACCCCCGGACGCCCTCGCGGTCGATAGCGCCCTCGCCCCCGTAGACGACGCCCTCGTCTTGGAGGAGATAGAGGACCTCCGCGACCTCGTCGGCGTCGTCGCCGAACGAATCGAGTATCTCCTCGACGGTGTTCGTGCCGTCGAGCATGGCGACGAGGTCCGCTAGCGTTCCCTCTCGATCGTCGTCCGAGAGGTCGAAGACGGTCCCGCTCCACGGTCCCGACCGGAAGTGAACGTCGTCGGGGGAGAGCCGCACCGGAACGAGCGACGCATCGACTTTCGGATACTCGACCAGCACCTCTCGGAGCGAGTCGGTCATCGGGCGACCACCTCCGGGGAGGGGTGACCGGTGCCAACGGCGTAGACCACCGCCTCGTTGACGCCGTCCACGTCGAGGAAGTCGTTCATCGCTCGGTCGCGGAACGCCGCCGCCGGGACGCTGCCGAGACCGAGCGCCTCGGCGACGAGCAGGAGGTTTTGTGCGGCGTGGGCCGACTCTTGGAGGACGTACCGATAGCCTCGCGGGCCGTATTTCGCCTTGTTCCGCGGGAACGCACCGGTCAGCACGAAGACGACCGGGGCGGACGCGAGGTCCAACTGGTCGCTGGAGATGAGAGCGTCCGCGAAGTCGTCCGCGAGTTCGTGGTCGCCGCTCCGGAGGCGTCGAAGCCCGTGTTCGGTCGTGCTGTAGTAGTAGAGTCCGGCGTCGAGACCGTCCACGTCGAGGACGACCGGGTAGAGTTCGACCGGGTAGAGACCGCCCGCGGACGGGTACGTTCGGAATCGTTTGGTGTTGCCCGCACCGTCGCTGCGAGTCGCCGAGACGCCGACGCCGTACCGGAGCAGTGTCGCAAGGTCACCCTTCGAGAGCGGTTCGTCGGCGTACTCGCGCACGGACCGCCGCTCGTTCAACACGGTCCCGAGGTCGGCGTCGAGTTCGGCGGCGGAGGGGAGTTTGATTAGCTCCGAGCCGGTGTAGTCCGCATCGACGTTTGCGAGGACGTGGTGCATCCCCGGCTCGGACAACCGCTGCGTGGACCGGGTCTGCTGTCGGTCGTGAACCGGGTCGCCTTTCGTGTTCTCGTGGAATATCTCGGCCACGTCGCCCGGCTCGAACTCTCGACGCTGGAATCGGTCGATGTAGCTCTCATCTGGCCAGAAATCGACGCCCCGGTCGCCGTACGACTGCACTTGGAAGGCACGGACGTTCTCGTATCCTTCCGTCGATAAGTCCATGTTAATATGCATCACGAACGGAATCATATCAATGTTTTCGAAGATTAATCGAACATATACGATGGGTGCGGAAATTCAATCACGAACCGGAAAGTTACTGATTACCATACAGGAATAGCTGGCGGTCGAAGCCACGGGGTTGCAGACCTCAGATCGTACTATCGGCGGGAGATAGTGGTGGTTTCACGGGATACACCTCACGCCTGAGACCGCAGATACGCACGTTGAGCTATATACCACGATAGCGAACATAATTATTCCACAATAAAATTATTAATATATTATAAAAAAGCTTATTCATATACCCCAACTACTCCTTGATGGATCACACCATGGAAGTGAATGTCAACCGGTTCGAGAAGCAGAACAAAGTCGAAAAGAGCCTCGAAGAAGTCGCGTGTTGCTGCGTCGGATTCTGTACCGGCGGCGGGTAATCTGACATCCGGAATCAGCGGCGGTTTTTTGTGAGCGATTACCGGGAGACGCGGTCTCCTCGGTGGAAACGGAAACGTATTTACGTTGCACCCGGTAAGAACCGAATGCGTTGGGCCGGTAGCTCAGTTAGGGAGAGCGTCTGACTCTTAATCAGACGGTCAGGGGTTCAAATCCCTTCCGGCCCGCTACATTTTGCGCCGAACTACACTGCGAGCAGCTTGTCTGCTCGCATCTTCCGTGAGGCCAAATTCGCCTAGCCGGAAGGATTTGAAGTAGACGAGTCGCACGCCCGGAATGGCCCGGAGGGCCACACGCCCGGACCGTCTCGGCGTGGTTCAAATCCCTTCCGGCCCG
Source organism: Halorussus salinus (assembly GCF_004765815.2). Taxonomy (NCBI): domain Archaea; kingdom Methanobacteriati; phylum Methanobacteriota; class Halobacteria; order Halobacteriales; family Haladaptataceae; genus Halorussus; species Halorussus salinus. The sequence continues at coordinate 1,541,221 of NZ_ML974127.1, forward strand.
CTACATTTTGCGCCGAACTACACTGCGAGCAGCTTGTCTGCTCGCATCTTCCGTGAGGCGCAAATTCGTCTCGCCGAAGGATTTGAACCCTGCAAGTCGCAGGCCCGGAAGCGCAACGAAGTGAGCATCCCGGAACGTCTTGCTCCGGTTCAAATCCCTTCCGGCCCGTATTCTCCAGCGAACTACACTACGAGCAGAAACCGCTTCACTCCGACTGCGACTCGCGGAACGCCGAGAGCGAGTCCGCGTCCGCACCGGCTCTGGAGAGAACGGTCACGATGTCGTCCGGCCGGACGACCGTGTCGCCGTGCGGAGTAAGTTCGCGGTCGTCGCGTTCGATGGCGATGACCAGCGTCTCTTCGTCCAAAATCTCCCGTCCGGCGGCTTCTTCGAGGGTGAGGTCGGCGATGGGGGCCGCGGACCGGACGGTGACTTCGACCACGCTCGCGTCGCCGGTGAGGCTGATGAAGTCGTTCGGCTCGGGCGGTCGGTCACCGTCGTCCGGGTCGAACGGCCCGTACGGGGCGAACAGTTCCTCCTCGACGAGGTCCTCGTCCTCGATGTGAATCCCCATGTCGGTGAGTTGTCGGGCGACGCGTCGGAGGTCGCTCGTGTCTTCGCCGACCGCGAGGACGTGGAGATTGCGGCGGCCGGTCATCAGCGTCCGGACGTTGACGACGCCCGGAATCGACCGCGCTTCGTGGGCACGTGCTTCGCGCTCGGTCACGGGCACGTCACAGAGGTAGAGGTTGGTGAGTTTTCCGCCCGCCCGCTCGAAATCGACCTGCGTGGTGTAGCCGCGAACGATTCCGGCGTCTTCGAGCTTGTGAATGCGATTTCGAATGGTCGCCCCCGAGACGCCAGCCTCCGCCCCGAGCGTGCTGGCGGAGGTGTTTCGCGCATCGTCCATGAGCGCGTGGAGGATGCGTCGGTCGATTTCGTCGAGCCGGTGGTCGGTGTTACGGTGAGACATATTCGGTGGGGCGAAATTTCGATTTCCGAAATACGGTACCTGCCGTAGTTATATAACGCTTGTCGAAATCGGCTCGATTTTCGATGTAGAACCACTCGCGCCCGGCAACGTCGGTTCGACTTCGAGGGCGCGAGTCGGGCGAGCGCGTATCGGCGTCTTCGACCCCCAGTAAATTCGATATCAAAAATTAGCTGTGGCCTATTTTTCTGTATCAGAAAATAATATGCGACCTTTTATATAATCTGCAATCTTCGGGGCGAACATGGACAGAACGACACTCGACCGCGACTCGGTCGGCACGCACACACCGGATGCGGTATCCCGCCGCTTCGTTCGGCCCTCGCGACGGCCGACACTCCCAGTCGTCTCGCTCCGCACGTCGGACGAGACGTACTCGACTCCTGAGAATCGTGGGCGAGCGACCGACAGGGAGGTCGGCGGATGAGCGACGAGGAGTTAGCGAAAGACCTCGGACTGCTGTCGGCGCTGACCATCGGTATCGGGACGATGGTCGGGGCTGGCATCTTCGTGTTGCCCGGCGTCGCCGCCAGCACCGCCGGTCCCATCGTCGTCGTGTCGTTCGTCGTCGGCGGACTCATCGCATTGGTGAACGCGCTGTCCGTCTCCGAACTCGGAACGGCGATGCCGAAAGCGGGCGGTGGCTACTACTACGTCAATCGCGCCCTCGGCCCGCTGTTCGGTTCCATCGCGGGTCTCGGCGACTGGATGGGGTTGGCGTTCGCCTCCGCGTTCTACAGCATCGGCTTCGGCCAGTATCTCGCCACCTTGCTACCGATGCCGGATATCTTCTTCCTCACGGAGGTTCAGGTCGGTGCGCTCGTGGCCGGTGGCGTCTTCGTCGGCGTCAACTACATCGGAGCCAAGGAGACCGGCGGCCTGCAGACGGTCATCGTGACCATCCTGCTGGCGATTCTCGCCCTGTTCGCAGTGCAGGGGTGGCTGTCGTTCGAGTTCGGAACGCTCCTCGGTGACGGCGGCGCGGCACCGTTCGGATACGGTGCCATCCTGCCGGGGACGGCACTGGTGTTCGTCTCCTTCCTCGGGTACGCGAAGATAGCGACCGTCGCCGAGGAGTTGAAGAATCCCGGTCGGAATCTCCCGCTGGCGATTATCGGGAGCGTCGCCATCGTGACCGTTCTCTACGCGCTCCTCGTGAGCATCATGCTCGGCGTGGTTCCGTGGACGGAACTCAGCCAGAGCGCACCGCTGACGCAGGCCACGCAGGTCGCGTTCCCCGGCGGTCTCGCCGGACTCGCGGTCACCATCGTGTCGCTCGGCGCGTTGCTGGCGACGGCCTCCAGCGCGAACGCGTCGATTCTGGCGTCCGCTCGAATCAACTTCGCGATGGGCCGCGACCGAATCGTCACCAACTGGCTCAACGAGATTCACCCGAAGTACGCGACCCCCTACCGTTCCATCGTCGTCACGGGGGCCGTCATCGTCGTCTTCATCGCGGCGCTCGGCCGGGACATCGAGGTGCTGGCGAAGGCCGCGAGCGTCCTCCACCTCGTCGTCTACGCGATGATGAACGCCGCCCTCATCGTCTTCCGGGAGACCGACCCCGAGTACGACCCGGCGTTCACCGTCCCGTTCTATCCGTTCACGCCACTCGTCGGCATCGCGCTGTCGCTCGGCCTGCTGGCGTTCGTCGGCGGACAGGAACTGCTCCTGTCGGGGCTGTTCGTCGTCGGTGCGGTAATCTGGTACTTCCTGTACGCGCGCAGGCACGCGACCAGACAGGGACTGCTCGGACGCCACGTCCTCGACCGAGACGACGACCTGCCGCCCTCCGTCGTCGGTGCGGCGGCGACCGTCGCGCCGGACGGTTCGGGTCGCGGCGACGACGCGCCGACGACGATGGTCGCGCTCTCGAACCCCAGAACCGAACGGTCGCTCGTGACGCTGGGGGCGACGCTCGCGAAACGCGACGGCGGGCGCGTACTCGCGACTCACGTCGTCCAAGTGCCCGACCAAACGTCGCTGGAGGCCGCCGCCGAGCAACGCGACCGCATCTCGAAGACATCCGAACAGCTCGTGGCCGACGCGCGAGACGACGCCGAACGGCTGGGCGTGTCGGTCGAGACGAAGACGATTCTCTCCCACGAGGGGCTGGCCGAGGTGTTCGACGCGGCACGCGAGCGCGGCGTCGATAGGCTGGTCATGGGCCACAGCGGCACGAAACTCGCCGGAGGACGAGTCGAAGGCAAACTCGACGAGTTGACTCACGACCTGCCGTGTGACGTACTCGTCCTCGACGAGCGCGGATTCGACGCGAGCGAGGTACTCGTCCCGACCGCGGGCGGCCACTCGTCGGACCTGTCCGCCGAAGTCGCGCGGACCTTGCAGGAGACGCTCGACGCGCGCGTCTCGGTACTGCACGTCGCCGACGACGCCGCGGCCGGGCAGGCGTTCCTCGAAGAGTGGGTCGCGGAACACGAACTGGAGGAGGTCGAGATGCTGGTCGAGACGGGAGACGTGGAGACCGCCATCGGAGAGGCGGCGGCCGACAAGTCGCTCGTCCTCGTCGGCGCGACCGAGCGGGGCCTGCTGTCCCGACTCGTCGGCGGGTCGCTGAAGCTGTCCGTACTCGACGACCTTGACGCGACCGTGCTGTTGGCGGAGCGGCCGCGGAGACGGTCGGTTCGGGAGCGATTGTTCGGCCGCCCTTGAGGCCTCCCTCACGCTTTCGTAACCGAGGAGATTGCCGTGCCGTAGTCGGCCCCTACGGTGCCCACGTTTCGACGTATCGTTCCAGCGCATCCACCGCTTCTCTCACCGACAGCGTCTCCGTATCGAGCGTCAGGTCAGGATGGCGTGGCTCCTCGAACTTCCCGTGCATCGCCCGAACTCCCTGCTCGGAAATCGAACTCTCGCGCTCCCGATTTCGCTCCAGTGCAGTGCCCAGACTCGCGGTGAGGGACACGAGGTGCGCGTCGGGAAGGTCGCGAAAGCGGTCCTGCCACTCGCGCCGGTAGAAGGTCCCGTCCACGAGCCAGTCGGCGTCGAGGTCGGCCGTCACGCGCTCGTACATCCGGCCGTAGGTGTTCCGCGAGAAGTCGTCGGAGTGCAGGACCCGAAAGTCGCGGCCCGCCTCGCGCAGTCGGCCGAGGAGTCCCTCGCCGACGGTCGTCTTGCCGACGCCCGGCGGGCCACAGAGCAGGAGCTTCACGGGCGACTCGACGCCGAGGAGTCCCAAAAGCCTACGCCAGCGACTTCGCCATCTCGACGTGGGCAATTCCGGCCTCCTCGAACTCGTCGCTGGTGGTCTCGTAGCCGAGGTCGCGGTAGAAGCCTTCGACCGGGGTCTGAGCGTGCATGACGAGTTCCGAGAGGCCGCGCTCCGTGGCGGTCGCTTCGAGCGTTCGCATAATCTCTCGGCCCACGCCCTCGCCGCGATGAGGTTGCAGGACCGCGATGCGCTCGACTTTGGCGACGCCCTCGCCGACCTCGCGGAGTCGGCCCGCCCCGATTGGTCGGCGGTTGTCGGGTCCGGGGTCGGCGTCGTCGCGCTCGCTCGATTCTCCCGCGGCGGCGTCGGCGTCGTACGCGACGAAGTGAATCGACTCGCCGTCTCTCCCGTCCATTTCGAGGTCTTCGGGAACGCCCTGCTCCTCGACGAAGACCGCTCGACGGACTTCCAGCGCGTCCGCTCGCTCGGCGTCGGTCTCGGCGCGTCGGACTTCGACGGTCATCGGTCGGGCTTCCCGTCGGAGCGCCCTGAGCGTTTCGGACCGTCCGCCGACCTGTACCGGCCGTGAAATTCTTCCGGCGCGAGAACCCAACTGCCCACCGCAATGTCGGACTTCGAGACTTACACCTGCGAGAACTGCGGCGACGAGTTCAAGGCCCAAGAGAGCGCGAACGCCGCGGACGAATCGTACTGTAGTCCGAAGTGTCAGACGGCGGCGTGAACGGAACCGCCGCCGCGTTTCGACTCGTTACTCGGTGGGGCTGTAGTTCGGCGCTTCGTCGGTAATCATCACGTCGTGGGGGTGGCCCTCGGTCTGGCCAGCCGACGAGACCCGGACGAACTCACTGCGCTCTTTGAACGCCGGGATGGTCTCCGCGCCGACGTAGCCCATGCCCGACTGCATCCCGCCGACGAGCTGGTGGAGTTCGCTTTCGAGGCTCCCCTTGTAGGGTTCGGCGGCCTCGACGCCCTCAGGAACGTACTCCTCGTCCTCCTCGGGTTCGTCTTTGAGATAGCGGTCGCCGTCGCCCGACTGCATCGCGCCGACCGACCCCATGCCGCGGTACTGCTTGTACTTCTTGCCATCGACCGTAATCACGCGGCCGGGCGCTTCGTCGGTACCCGCGAAGTACGACCCGAGCATTACGGCGTCCGCGCCCGCCGCGACCGCCTTGATGGCGTCGCCGGAGTACCGGATGCCGCCGTCGGCGATGACCGGCACGTCCTCGTCGGCCGCCACGTCGGCGACCTCGGCGACCGCGGTAATCTGGGGCATGCCAGCGCCGGAGACGACCCGCGTCGTGCAGATGGAACCCGGCCCGATGCCGACCTTGATCCCGTCCGCGAAGTCCACCACGTCCTCGGCGGCCTCGCGGGTGCCGACGTTGCCGACCACTACGTCGGCCTCGACGGACTCCTTGATTTCGCGCGCGCCGTCGATGACGTTGAGATTGTGCGCGTGCGCGCAGTCGATAAAGAGAACGTCGGCACCGGCCTCGTCAACCGCGACGGCACGGTCGGTCTCGAAGGGGCCGACCGCGACGCCGACGCGCAGGTGGCCGCCCTCGTCGCGGGCGGCGTTGCCGTACTCGCGGCGCTGGAGGATGCCCTGCATCGTGACGAGTCCCGTGAGACACTCGTCGTCGTCCACGATGGGGACGCGCTCTATCTTGTGTTCGTACATCAGTTCGAGGGCTTCGCGGGCGGTGACCTCCTCGCTGGCCGTGACGACCTCGTCGGTCATCGCCTCGCGGACCTCGTCGCGGTCGCCGACCTCCAGATACGGTCGGATGTCGGTCCCCGAGATGATACCCAAAACCGTCCCGTCGTCGTCGGTCACGGGCGCGCCCGAGACGCCCTCGCGGTCCATCATCGCGTCCACGTCCCGGACGGTCTGTTCGGGGTCGGCGGTCACCACGTCCCGGATGACGAGTTCGTCCGCGCGCTTGACGCGTTCGACCTCCACGACCGCTTCGTCCACGTCCAGATTCCGGTGGAGGACGCCGAGACCGCCCTGTCGGGCCATCGCGATAGCCATCTGGCTCTCGGTCACGGTGTCCATCGCCGCCGACAGGATGGGGACGTTCACCTCGACGTTGGTCGAGACGCGCGTCGATACGTCGGCCTCGTCGGGTTCGACGCGGCTCTCCTTCGGTCGCAAAAGTACGTCGTCGAAGGTCAACGCTTCCGGTACGCGGAGTTTCTCCGTGAACTGCCCCGTCCGCTCAGAATCTCTCTCCATGTAAGGCGAAGGTAGTCCCCCGTCAAAAACGTTGCGAGATACTGCACCATCTCCGGACGTTCGTGTCGCCGATGTGCAAGGATGTGCAACCTCGTCGGAGTCCGGTTCGTCAGCGAACCGAGAACGACCGGAAACGAATAGTAGAAATACACCCGTCCGAACCAACCGTAATTGATTGAGTATTCAGGGGGAATCTATAATTTTCTTTTGAATGTGGTTCTCTCTCACGCAACGTTTATGCTCGAAAATCGTTTTGTTACGAATATGGACTCTACCAGTCCCATCGCCACGCGTACTGCAGGCCAGACGACCGCTGTCTCCGGCAGCTCCTGCAAACCGATTTTTGCGATGGGATTCCTTACACTGGTAGACAATCTCTTCGTGGGACGCCGATGGAACCTCCAACTCGACGGCCATCGTCGGTACCGCGACTATCACCACCGTTCGGCCGATGGATACGGCCACGCCAGCTAACGTCCGATGAGTAGCTCACAACACCCAGTCGCCCTTCGCCTAGAGCAACAGGTAGGCGGCGCGACGAAGTTACTGGCGATGGTCATGGGGCTTCCCCTCGTCGACGGTATCTTCCCCGCGCTCGTCCTCGCGGACGGCGTGGACAGCCTCGCGGGCATCCTGCAGGTCGGCCTGCTGGTCTTCGGCGGGAGCGCCACCGTCGCGGTCATCCTCGCCGAGATGGACGGCACGCCCCGCGAGCAGGCCGGGACCGTGCTGACGGTCGGCGTCGGCATCGTCGCGCTCGCGGCCGTCGAAGCCGCGTTCGCGCCGACCATCGAGAGCGTCCTCGACACCGAGACGTTCAAGCGGTTCGCCGCGCTGGTCATGCTGGCCATCGCTGCCAAGACCGCGAGTTCCCGCATCGGCGAGTATCTGCCCGGTCCGGGCGTCATCGTCGGTCTCGGCATGATAGCCACCTTCCAGCCCGCGGGATTCAACGTGGAAATCGTGAATTACGAACTCGTCCTGCGGGCCACCGCCGCGGCGGCGACGGGCGTCGCGTTCGCGCTCGTCGTCGCGCTGACCTCGCCGTGGCTCCGCGAGGTCGTGGACATCGACCGCTTCCGGTTCGGAAGCGCAGTCGCGCTGGGCGTGTTGCCGTTGAGCCTCCTCGGGCACGCGCCCGGCAACGCGCCGCTGGCCGTGCTGGCGGTCACCAGCCTGCTGGCGTTCGACCCCAACGCGGACCAAGACGAGGCCGACGCCGACGAGGACCCGGCCACGGCCGCCGAAGCGATGCACGCCGAGGAGACGAGCGGAAGCGACGCCGCCCCGAGTCCCGAAGGCACCCAGACCGTCGCCACCGATGGCTCGGGCGGGCCGGACTCCGACGCGGGCTACGGCTACCCCGGCGAGGAGGACGGCGACGAGCGCGAACCGTGGCTGTGAGACGCGAGTAGGTCGCTGGTTTTACGGTCGGTTCTCGGTTCGCTTTCGCTTCGATAGCGGTTGGCGTGTCGTTCGTTCGCTCTCTCCTCGGGGTCGAGCGTGCGACGAGAAAGCTTACCCGCCCGGACCTGCTTTGGTCGGACATGGCCGACAACCGCGTCGTGCAGGGTCGCATGGTGACGCCCGCGGCCCTCGCGGAGATGATCGAAGGCGAGGACGTGATGGACGCCGAAGCGATTTCGGAGACCGACCGCGAATGTCCCGACTGCGGGGGCGACGTACTCGAAGTCGGATACATGCCGAGCGTGACGGAGTTCGTCACGGGGTGGAAATGCCAAGACTGCGACTGGGCCGACACCGACCGCGACTGAGAAAAATCGAAACCCCTTTACGGTGAATGGACCAACGAAATCTTGCGGGGTCGTGGCCAAGTCAGGGATGGCGACTGACTCCAGAGGCTACGCGCCCGGGACGAGACTCCAGCTGATATACCGAGCGGCCGACTGATCATCGGTCCGCGACGACGACCCTCTGGAGTTCCGAGGCGCACACACCGGAGATATCAGTCGATCGGGGGTTCAAATCCCTCCGACCCCATTCTTTCGGACGAACGACACTACGAGAAGTCCGTCTACTCACCGATTACGACCTCGAAAGAGCATGCGACGGTAGACACGCGTGGAATATCGTTCACTTCTCGCCATCAGTTTCAAATAGCTCCTCTGCTCACCCTGTCGTAACTCATGCCCGGCCTGCGGACAGTCGCTCTGGTCGCGGTCGTTCTCCTCGCGGGATGTGGCGGCGGATTCCAAGGAGCGACGACCACCGAGGAGACGACCGTGACGACTCCGGAGTCGCCGACTGCGACCGCTCTCGCCCCGACAACCACGACATCGGACGCGGCGAGTTCGTCGTCCGAGGCGACAGCGACCAGTAGAAATACTGAGACTCCAACCGCGGTCACAGCGACTGTGACGGCTACAGTGACCGCGACGACAACCGAGGAGACCGAGGCCGACAACCCGTGGGGCAGACGGCACGTGACGGTCGCGGTCCGGAACGAGGCCGCCCCGTCGCGGAACGTCGCGGTGCTGGTTGAGGAGGCGCTGGCGTACTGGAACGGTGAGGGCCGCGAGTACGCCGACTACGACGTGACCTTCGTGCCCTCCTCGAACGCGGACAAAGCCGACGTGGTCGTCGAGTTCGTCGGGCGAATCGAGTCCTGCGACGGGAGTGACACCGACTCCACGGTCGGATGTGCGCCACTCCTCGGCGCGCGGACGACGCCGAGCGACCCGACGCGAGTGCAAGTCGTCGCAGGGTACTCGAACGAATCGACGGTCGAGATTCTGAAACACGAGTTCGGGCACGTCGTCGGCGTCGAACACGGCGAGGAGCCGACCGCCACGATGCGGGCGATGTCCGCGGTCACGTACCTCTCGCAACCGGACCTGCGCGACCGGGCGGTGCCGTGGCGAAACAGCACGCTCGCGGTCAACGTAGACGTGTCGGCGCTACCGGACCACGACCGCGAGGAGGCCCGCGAGCAGATTCGCCACGCGCTCGACTACTACGAGTCGGGGGCCGATGGCGCGGTTCCGAGCAACGTCTCGTTCGTGGCGGCGTCTAACCGGTCGGCCGCCGACCTGCGGATTCGCGTCCCCGAGGAGGCGTTCGACTGCGGCGGCGAGCGTCTACGGGAAGGTTCCTGCGGAGAGTCGTGGGTGTACGACACCGACACGGACGACGCGCCGGAGTACTTCGCCGAGTACGAGATTCGCGTCCGAGGTATCGACACCGACGCTATCGGCTGGCACGTCGGCTACTGGCTCTCGGACGCGATGGGCCTCTACGGAGACGAACTTCCCGAACCCTTCGTCGATGGGGGAGACGGCCACCGTCGAAACGACTGGTGGGAGTGACCGACGCCGCGATTCGGAGACGACCAACCGTCAACAGTTTCGTGCGCGTATCTGCTACTTCTCCCCTCGATATCGGATGCCCGAGAGATTTTCAGTAAATAAAGAAAAACTTTATTCTAATTTAATGCGTAAGGGCGATTTCTAACAACAAAACGTCGGGTTCGGCGGAACAACCGGAATAATTATATTTGGAATGTAGAAACGTTCCGACGAATGGCATCAAACCTATCTAGAAGAGAATACCTGAAATTATCTGTCGGCTCGATAGGTGTTTCGACCGGGACGACCGGCTGTCTCGGCGGCTCGATCGGCGACTCACCGGTTCGGGTGGGAACTATCCTACCGCTCTCGGCGTCGGGGCTGAAACAAATCGCCCAAGACCACCTCGAAGCCGTCAAACAAGCGGTCAGGGACGTTAACAGAGCGGGCGGACCTCTCGGTCGAGAGGTGAAACTCTCCGTCGAGGAGACCGACGGCACTCCGAAACAGACGAACGCCGCCTTGGAATCGCTCGCCGGAGACGGCGTGGTCGGCATCGTCGGCCCGCTCACATCGGGTAATTCTCTCTCGATTACCGACCGACTCGCCGAGGAGCGAATCGTGGCGGTGAGTCAGTCCGCGACGAATCCGAAGTTAGAGACGGCGGGCGTCGCCGACGAGCGCAAGTTCTTCGGCCGGACGATAGCCAACGACGCCCAGCAAGCGACGGTGATGGCGAAGGTCCTCGAAGAGGAGCGATACATCGGCGCCGACGAGGCCGCGCTCCTCTACGTTGACAACGCCTTCGGCACCGGACTCGCGGACGAAATCGAGCGAAAGGTATCGGGAACCGAGACGGTTCGAGTCCCCTTCGAGGCCGGAAACGACTCGTACGCCGACGAGGTCGGTACGGTGATAGACGCCGGAGTCGATGCGGTCGCGTTCGTCAACGTGCCCGGAGAGAACGCGGTCGTCGAGACGCTCGGCACGAGCGATTTCGAGGGTCAGACGGTGCTTTCCACCGGATACGTGACCGGAGACCTCCCCGACTACATGGACGGCATGTACAGCGCGTCGGTCGCGGAGGCCGATGCCGCAGGCGAAGTCGAACTCCGCCAGAAGTTGCGTGAGTTCGCACCGCTGACGGCGTTCACCCTCCAGTGCTACGACGCGCTGTTCCTACAGGCGTTGGCCATCGAGCGGGCTGGCGAGGCCAGCGGCCCGGCGATCAGCGAGAACATTCGAGCGGTGTCCGGGGGCAGGGGACACACCGTCTCGGTCAACGACTTCGGGCGCGCCGTGGACCTCTTCGACGCGGGACGCGAAGTGAACTATCAGGGCGCGTCGAGCAGCGTCGATCTGAACGAGAACCTCGAACCGCTCAACCCCTACATCGTCCAGCGCGTCGAGAACGGCGAACCGACCAAACTCGAACTCCTACAGGAGTCGTACTTCTCCGGAGGAGACGCGGCATGAACGGCCCCGACCGCGAACGACTCGACGAACTCACGACTCGAATCGAAAGTCGGCTCCCGCGACGGATTCGCCGGAGCTACGCGGCGAAGTTCGGCGCGGTACTCGTCGGAGTGGTACTCCTGATGCTCGTCGTCGGCCTGTACGTCCAGATACAGGCTGGCGACATCGTCAGGGAGGACACCCGCGCACAAATCAGCGGTGCGGCCACCGACGAGGCCGAGGCGTTGCAGAAGTGGGTCACCAAACAGCGTTCGACGACGCGCTTCCTCGCCGAAGCCGTCAGTCGGGACATGACCACCGCCGAACGCCGGGCGCTGTTGGAGCAGAAACTCATCGACCTGCCGAGCGAAGTGCAGGCGATTCACTACGTCGATACGGAGACCGGCGAAATACTTGCAAGTACAGACGACGATGCGATAGGGACGACGCCCGCGGGGTCGCAGGCCAGTTGGGCGGGCGGGTCGCTCTCGTTCGAGGGTCCTAGCGAAGTCGTCGTCACCGACCCGTACGAGGTCGGCGACGACCCTGTCGTCGCCTTCGCGACGCCGACCGACCGGTCCGGACGGATGCTCGTCGTGACCGCGTCGCTCGCCAAGCGGTCCCACGCGCTCTCCTCGCCGATGGCGACCGGCGACATCAAAGTCGTGAACGAAGACGAAACCATCGTCTTCGACAACCGCAACAGCCGACTGTTGGGGACGTACGAGCGCGATTCGAGCGTCGTCGAGAAGGGACTCGTCGGTCAGAGCGGCGTCAGTGACATGCCGCTGCTCCCGCTGTTCGACCGCGGCGGAGAGGTCCGGGCCTACACGCCGGTCGTCGGCACCGACTGGGTACTCCTCTATCACGTTCCGACGAGCGACGCGATGGCGGTGCAGACGAAGGTCACGGAGAACGTGGTCCTGATAGTAATCGCCGCGGTGTTGGGCTTGGCGCTGGTCGGCCTCACTATCGGGCGCGGCACCGCCAAGTCCCTCGAACAGGTCGCGGACACGGCCGACGACATCGCGTCGGGGAAACTCGATGTCGAACTCCCCGAGACCACTCGGGAGGACGAGATGGGGCGGCTGTTCGGGTCGTTCGGTTCGATGCGCGAGTACCTGAACACGGTCGCGGACCAAGCCGATGCGCTGGCGAAACAGGAGTTCGACGACCCCGTCCTCGACGAGCCGGTTCCGGGCACGTTCGGCGAGTCGCTCGAACGGATGCGCCACGACTTAGAGGAGATGGTCACGAACATCGACGCCGCCCGCGAGGAGGCCCAGAGCGCCAAGGCCGAGGCCGAGGAGACGAACGCCGCGCTCGAACGGAAGGCCGCCGAGTTCGGTCGCGTGATGGAACGGGCCGCCGACGGCGACCTGACCCAGCGCATGGACACCGAGAGTCCCACCGAAGCGATGACCCAGATCGCCGAGGAGTTCAACGCGATGCTCGCGGAACTCGAAGCCACGGTGGCGGATGTCAGTCAGTTCGCGGAGACCGTCGCGGCGTCGAGCCAAGAGGTGACCGCGAGTACCGCCGAGATAGAGGACGCGAGCCAACAGGTGAGCGAATCGACGCAGGTGATGTCGTCGGCCGCGGAAGACCAGTCCGCCCGCCTCGACAGAACCGCCGGGGAGATGAACGACCTCTCGGCGACCATCGAGGAGGTCGCCGCGTCCGCAGAGCAGGTCGCGAAGGCGGCGACTCACACCGAGTCGTTGGGCCAACAGGGTCGCGAGGCCGCACAGGAAGCCATCGACGAGATGCGACGCATCGAGGACGGAACCGAATCGACCGTCCAGCAGATGGAGGAGTTAGAGGCCGAAATCGCCCACATCGGCGAGGTCGTGGACCTCATCCGGTCTATCGCCGACCAGACGAACATGTTGGCGCTGAACGCGAACATCGAGGCGGCCAACACCGACGAGTCCAGCGACGGGTTCGAGGTCGTCGCGAACGAGGTCAAGGCCCTCGCAGACGAGACGAAGGAAGCGGTCGGCGACATCGACGACCGCATCGAGGCCATCGAGTCCGGAGCGACCGAGACCGTCGAAGACATCCGGGAGACGCGCGACGCCGTCTCCGAGGGGGTCCGGACGGTCCGCGAGGCCCAAGAGGCGCTAGAGAAGGTCGTCGACAACGTCGAGGAGACGACGGACGGAATCCGCGAAATCAGCGACGCGACCGACGACCAGTCGATGACGACCCAAGAGGTCGTCGGGATGGTGGACGAAATCACGGATATCAGCGACGACACCGCCGACGAGGCCACCGACATCGCCGCCGCGACCGAGGAGCAGACGGCGTCGCTCAAGGAGGTCTCCAGAAGCGCGGAAGAACTCTCGGAGCGGGCCGAGGCGCTCGCGGCCACGGTTGACCAGTTCGAGGTGGGCCACGAGGACGAGCGGGTCTCCCAACGGACTGACTCGCCGCCGTCTCGCTAACGCCCCGTTCTCGGGGGGCGAACCGTCCGTCTATCGCGTTCGATTTCCACGCCGCAAGCCAGCAAAATTCCGCCCGAGTCCGCTTTATCTGAGCGCATCTGTCCGAGGATAACAACCCTTAACCTCCCATCGTACGCGTTCGTGGATAGAATGAGTTCCGTCTTCACCGACGAAGACCGTCGCGAAATCGCCGGGCGCGCGCGGACGCTCGCGGAGCGCCTCGACGGCCCGGCCAACGTCGCCGAGGAGTCGCCACCTATCGACCCCGAGCGCGTCCTCGACGAGTGGCGAGCGACGTTTCCCGACGAGGAGTCCTTTCGGGCGCGACTCGCGCACGAGGACCTCACCGAGGAGACCGTGCGCGAACACATCGCGGCGACGCGATGGCCCGCCGACGAACCGCTCCCCGACTGGATAGACCGCTTGTCGAGGCTCGTCGGCCGCGTCGAGTCGAGTACCGAAGCCGACCGGGACGCCGCGGCGACCCCCGACGAGACGCCGTTCGAGGAGTTGCTCGCCGCGGTCGTGAGCGTCGCCCGCGAGGGGGTAGCCGTCGATTCGGTCCCGGTGGAGACGATTTCGTCGCTGGAGCGCCAACTCGCGGAGCGACTCGAATCGCTGTGCGTCCGGCCGCTGTACGTCGAGTTCAAGAGCTTCGTGGAGCATCACGACCCCGAACTGGCGGCGACGAGTCCCGACGAGGTGGCCGACCCGCCGACCGACTACTACGAGCGGTTCGTCGCGGCGATGTTCGACGGCGGGTTCCGGAGCCTCTGTCTGGAGTACCCCGTCCTCGCGCGCCAGTTGGTGTCGCTCGTCGGCGACTGGCGGGAGGCGGTCGAAGAACTCTGCCGACGCGTGGCGGCCGACAGCGACGCTCTGCGCGACGAGTTCGACGTTCGAGGCGACGTGACCGACCTCGACGCGCTCGCCGCGGACGCCCACGCTGGCGGCCGGGTCCCGGTTCGGGTCGCCTTCGAGGAGGGCGCGGTCGTCTACAAGCCCCGGCCGGTCGGCGGCGAGGTCGCGTTCTACGAGATTCTCGGCCGTCTGGACGACCACCTCTCGACGCCCGACTTCGACTCGCCGACGCTCCTCGAACGCGAGGGGTACGGCTGGATGGAACTGCGCGAGTACCGCGACCTCTCCGACCAGTCGGCCGCCGACGAGTACTACGAGCGCGCCGGGGCCGTCCTCGGTCTGGCGTACCTCCTCAACTTCACCGACTGTCACTACGAGAACGTCGTCGCCGAGGGCGACGCGCCGACGATACTCGACGGCGAGACGGTCTTTCACCCCCACGTCGAGTCCGAGGCCAAGCCCTTCGAGACCGAGGCCAGCGCCGTGGTGGACCGGTCGGTCCTGCTGTCGGTGCTGTTGCCGTTCTCGGTCGGGGACCCGCGGGCCGACCGCGGCGGCCGGTTCGCCGACAAGGTGGCCGGACTCGGGAGCGACGGCGACGAGACGCCGCTCCCCGGCAAGTCCGAACCGACCATCGAGGCGGTCGGGACGGACGTGATGAGCGTCGAGATGGAACCGGTGACGGTGGACCCGAGCGAGAACACGCCCTCCATCGACGGGACCGACCTGCCGCCCGAGGAGTCCGTCGATGCCCTCGTCGCCGGGTTCGAGGAGACCTACGAGACGGTCCGGGACCTCCACGACGAGGGGCGGTTCCTCGCAGACATCGCCACGCCCGAACTGGTCGCGGGCGTCGAGACGCGACTCCTCTATCGCTCGACCGGTCGGTACGCCGAACTCCTCCGGTCGACGGCGGCCCGGAACCCGCTCCGGGACGGCGCGCGCCTGACCGTCGAGTTCGAGGAGTTGGCGGTGCCGTTCTTCGACGGAACCGTCGAGTCCGACCGGCTCTGGGAGCTGTACGACGCCGAGCGGCGCTCGCTCCGGAAACTGGACGTGCCGCGGTTCGCGTCGCGGGCCGACGAGTCGAGCCTGTTCCACCGCGGCGAACGACTCGACGCGACGGTGGACCGCACCGGCTACGAGTTCGTCCGCCAGCGACTCGACGCGATGGACGATTTCGACCAGCGGCGACAGTCGTGGCTGATTCGGGAGGCGGTCGGCGAGGTCACGACCGCCGAGGGGCCGCCGCCGTCCGGCGACGAAGCCACCGGAAGGGACGGGAACGGGGACAGAAACGGGAACGGGTCTCGCCGGGACGACCGCTTCCGGCGGGAAGCCATCGACCTCTTCGAGGAGGCCGCCGACGCGCGGGTCGAGGCGACCGACGAGCCGAGTTGGGTCTCGATAGTCCCGGAGTCGGGAATCAACCTCTACCCGGCCGACGACTCGCTGTTCTGGGGTCGAGGCGGCGTCGCGCTGACCGCGGCCGCGCTGGCCGACGAGACCGGCCGGGACCGCTACCGGCGACTCGCCGACGAGACGCTGGCCCCCGTGGTCGAGCGAATCTTCGAAGGGAGCGTCGAGTTCGACCACGGCGGGATGCAGGGCATCGGCTCGGTCGTCTACGTCCTCTCGGTGGTGGCGGAACTCCTCGGCGACGACCGCTACCGGGAGGCCGCGCTCGCCGCGGCCGAGACCGTCACGTCCGAGCGCGTCGCCGAGGCCGACACCTTCGACGTGGTTGACGGCGTGGCGGGGACGCTACTGGGCCTGCTGGCGTACTACGAGCGGTACGGAGATGAAGACCGTAGCGGAGACGGTGGCGACGAGGAGGGCGGCGACGATGGCGACGCCAGCCCCGATATCCTGCGGCGCGCGGCCGACTGCGGCGACCGACTGCTGGACGCTCGAACCGAGGTGGACGGCTACCGCGTCTGGGAGACGACCAGCGACGACGTGCCCTACACCGGGTTCGCCCACGGCTCCAGCGGCATCGCCTACGCGCTCGCCCGCCTCGCCGCGGCGACCGACGAGGATGCCGACCGAAATGGCAACGCCGACCGAAATGGCAACACCGACCGAGACGGCAACACTGACCGAGACGGCAACGCCGACCGATACGCCGACGCGGTTCGAGAGGCGCTGGCCTTCGAGTCGTCGCTCTACGACCCGTCACGGACCAACTGGCGACAGGCCGCGACCCGCGAGACCTACCAAGACCGCTGGTGTCACGGCCGCACGGGGATGGCGCTCGCCCGAATCGGTATCGGCGAACTCCTCGGCGACGACGCGCTGGTCGCGGACGCCCGCGAGGCGCTGGCCGCGACCGCGGCCGACGACGGGGCGTCGCTCGACAATCTCTGCTGCGGGAACTTCGGCCGGGTCGAAGCCCTGCTGGTCGGGGCGCGCCGCGCCGGGTGCGACGACGCGCTCGCGGGTGACCTCGCCGGGCGGTGTCTCGCTAGACGCGAGCGCGACGGTCTCCTCTCACTGCCCGCCCACGACTCGGCGTTCGTGAACCCGACGTTCTTCGACGGAGTTTCCGGGCCGTCGTACACGCTACTTCGCCTGCGGAACCCGGAAACGCTCCCGTCCGTCCTCTTGCTGGAGTGACGGCGCGGGAGCGCGTACCCGCTACAAATAAGACTAAACAAGATACATAAATCAATAAATTTAGAAATGATATAAATATTGGAATATATTCTAGGTTATTCACCATGAATATTTAGATTTTTTAGAGTTAATAATAGAAAATTCTCACAAAAAGATTTAACAGTAGAGAGTCCGTCGAAAACATCTGCAATGTCAGTTGCAATCGAAGCCGACGCCGGTAGCAAGGAACAGTACGACAGCGAGTTCACCGTCGAGACCACCGAGGACGTGCCGGAGCAGGAAGCCGGTCACCGCGACGGATGCGGCTTCACGTGCAGTCCGTTCTCCAGCTGGTAACACCCGAAACGACTCTTCGTTTTTTACCGCTGATCGGGACACGAGACCCGCGAGATACCGTCGGGTCGTCGCGTAACCACCTGCCTCGGAGCCGTGTCCGCGGCCAGTCCAGCCGTAGTTCGAGACCGACGAGCCGTGACTCGAAGGTTCTTGAACGAAGTACAGTGACCGAATGGAGTTCTCGATAGCGGTCGGACTGAGAAGCGGGCGCACACGTCTCGAAACTACCTGACGGGAAGCTGTCACGACGGTCGCTTCGTCGAAGCCCAACTCGGCCTGCCACAACAGTCACCCGTTCTCGGCCGCTATCCAACAGCGAATGACCACCCACCACCTCGCCTCGTGGCTCCTGAAACACAGCGACGTTCCGGTCACGGTCCTCAAGCCCGTGGCCACCAGACTCGGCGTCTCGACCAACTACCTCGGCGCGGCGCTGTTCGCGGGGCAACTCGTCTACGAGAATCAGGAGACCATCGTCAAGTACGCCGACCGAGGAGGCGTCCGGGTGGGCGGGTTCCTGCACCGCAGAGCGGTCGAACGCTACGGCGAGGACCACGCGCTGACTCAGCACCTCGGCGAGAACGTCGCGGCGCTGGACGAAGCCTTCGAGGGGACCGAGGAGGAAGCTGTCACGTTCGCGGAGTTCTATCGGCGACTCCGGGCGGTGGACCGCGACGCGCCCCGACTCACGCCACCGGCGGAACTCCTCGACGCCGACTTGCCCGACGCGGACCTGCCCGACGCGAGGCTCCCCGACGACGCGATGCCGGACGTTGATTTCTCCGACGAGCGATTGCCGGACGTGGACCTCCCCGACGGCCGACTCCCGGACGTGGACGTGTCGGGGGTCCTCGGCGGCGCGACCGCCGCGGTCGCCGACCAGCGCGACCGCCTGCGGGACCTGCGGCCCGACTTCGGGGACGACGCTGACGACGAGAGCGACCCGGTCGAGATTCCGGTCCGCGACGAAAACTGACCACATCTATTCTCAAACCGTTTACATCGTTTTGGGAAGCGTATCCTCGATTCCCTCGACTCGACCGAACCGACTGGACCCGACCCCTCGCCGGTTCGCCGCGCGCGGTCGAACGGGAGAACTAAGTTCCGGACCGGCCATCCTCGGGACGATGACCTCCTCGCGTGCCGACCGCGCCGGGCGACCAGCGACCGGAGACTCCTCGGGGAGACTCCGGACCGCGGACTGCACCGACCGACCCCGGACCGCGGACCGCACCGATCGACTCCCGACCGCCGACGCGCCGCACCGATGAAGTCTCCCGAACACGCCGCGCTCGGGAGCGTCGCCTCGCTACTCCTCGTCGCGGCGCTTCCCATCTCGATACCCGTCGAAGCCGCGCTGCTGGTCGCGTACGGCGTCCTGCTCTCGGTGTTCGTGGACCTCGACCACTTCGTCGTCGCGCGCTACCTCGCGGGCGACTGGTCGCACTTCCGGCGGTGCGTCGCCGACCCCAAGTTCGCGTTCACCGAGCAGGAGTCGGTGTTCGACGGCGTGGACACCCAGACGCTGGAGACGCTTCGCCTGCTGAGTCACCTGCTTCTGGGCGGCGCGTGGGTCGGTCTCCTCGGACTGGTCCGACCGGTCTACGCGCTGTTTACCGCGGGCGTCCTCTACGTTCACGTCGTCGCCGACCTTCTGCGGGACGCGGACGTGGCGTGACTCGTACCAGTTTCGTCCCGAACTGAAGCTTTAACCGACCGCGGAAACCATCCCCGACAGATGACTGGCGGGTCCCGCTTGCCGGGGACGCCCGACGACGACGAGACCGGCGACCCCATCGTCCTCCATGTGGACATGGACTGCTTCTACGCGGCCTGTGAGCGGCGGCGCGAACCGCGACTGGAGGGCGAACCCGTCGTGGTCGGGATGGGCTACGAGGGCGGCGAGACCCACGGCGCGGTCGCCACCGCGAGTTACGAGGCCCGCGAGTACGGCGTGGACAGCGCGCAAGCCATCTCGACTGCACTGGAGCGACTGCCGCGGAAGGCGGCGGTAGCGGCCGAGAATGGCGAGGATTCCGACCGACCCGCCAGCGACGTGGACCCCGAGGAGGCGGGTTACTACCGGCCGGTGGACATGGACTACTACGAGGAGGTCAGTTCGGAGGTCAAGGAAATCCTCCACGAGTCGGCCGACGTGGTGCGGGAGGTCAGCATCGACGAGGCGTACCTCGACGTGACCGACCGGACCGCGTGGGAGGTCGCCGAGGGGTTCGCCCGCCACGTCAAACACCGCATCGACCGCGAAGTCGGCGTGACCGCGAGCGTCGGCGTCGCGCCGAACATGTCCGCCGCGAAAATCGCCAGCGACCACGACAAGCCCGACGGTCTCGTCGTGGTCGAACCCGGCGAAGTCGGGGACTTTCTGGCACCCCTCGACGTGGGCGAGATTCACGGCGTCGGCCCCGTCACGGCCCGCAAGTTGCGCGGGATGGGCATCGAGACGGCGGCGGACCTCGCGGTTGCCGACCGCGCGGAGTTGGAAGCGCGATTCGGCGAGCGCGGCGCGGAGATGCACCGCCGAGCGCGCGGCGAAGACCGACGCGAGGTCACACCCACGGGTCGCCCCAAGAGCCTCTCGCGGGAGTCGGCGTTCACCGAGGCGACCGACGACGACGAGCGCAAGCGCGACCAGATTCGAACGTTGGCGGAGGCGGTGGCCGACCGCGCCCGGCGGAAGGGCGCGATGTACCGCACCATCGGTATCAAGGCCGTCACGCCGCCCTACGACGTGAACACCCGCGCGAAGTCGTTGCCCGGCCCGGTGGACGAACCCGAACTGGTCGAGGAGGTCGCGCTCGAACTCCTCGGCGAGTTTTCCGGCGTCGAGGTCAGGAAGGTCGGCGTCCGGGTCTCGAACCTCTCCTTTGCCGACGGCGAGCAGGCGAGTCTGGGCGACGCGTGGGGGTCGAGCGGAGACGATGCCGAACGGGCCGCGAGCGAGGCCCCGAATCCGGAGGACGACGGACAGGCTTCGCTCGGTCGGCAGTGGGACGACGATTCTGCCTCCGGTGACAACGACGACGATTCCGGCGGCGACTCGGCCAGCGAACCTCCCGCGAGCGACCTCGACGGTCAACTCTCGCTGGCCCGCGAGTGGGACGTGGCGGACGACGCGTCCGGCGAGTTGGCCGTGAACGACGCCGAAGAGACGGACTCGGACGGAACCGACCCCGACCAACGCGACGAGTCGGACCCCGAGGGGCAGGTGTCGCTCGACGACTTCGGGTAGTCTTCGACGCGAATCTCGGTTGCCGGACCGGCGCGCGGTGGCGGTGCGGGGCGGGGCAGTGCGGTGCTGTGCGGCGACTCCTTTGTTCAAGCCTGTAGCTAGCTCCTCGACACTCTCCTCGGTCACTCCGAAATTTCCGAGATTACTCGACTTTGTGAGGTTTTCGGGCTACCCGCCCGTTCCGAGACTTCGCCGACTCACCTCGCCGCGCCGCGATACTTCGCCAACTCCGCCGCCAACTCCCGATTCTTCAGCAGGACGAATCCCGCGACGACCACGCCGAACCCGACCAGCGTCGAGGAGTACACCGGTTCGTCCAGCAACCACCACCCGACCCCCACCGAGACCACCGGCACGAGGTAGGAGACCAGATTCACCTCCAGCGGGCCGACCCGCGACAGGAGGTCGAAGTAGACGACGAAGCCCACGCCGCTGGCGAACACCGCGAGGTAGGCCACCGCGAGCAGGGCCGGGAGCGCGAGTCCGGCGACGGGGACCTCCTCGCCGAGCGCGAGGCTCAGGCCCGCCTGTATCGCCGCGCCCACCGCCATCGCCGCGCCGGTCAGCGAGACGGTGGGCATCGACGGCCTGAACCGCCGGACCAGCACCGTGCCGAGGGTGACGCTCACCGCCGCCGCGAACACCAGCGCCGGACCGAGGAGCGCGGTGGCGAACGCGCCGAGTTCGAGCGAACCATCGCCGACCGCGGCGCTCGCGCCCGCGTCGCCACCGAGCGTCGCGGGGTCGGGTCCGACCACGATGGCGACGCCGAGGAACCCCACGACCAACCCGAGCGCGCCGCGAGGAGAGACGGTCTCCTCGGGGAGCAGGATAGCGCCGACGAGGACGGTCAGAATCGGAATCGCGCTGAAGACGATCGCCGCGACTCCGGCGGTCGTGAACTGCTGGCCGACGAAGGTCAGACCGCTCCCGCCGATGAAGAAGACGCCGCCCGCGAGGACCGCCAGCCAGTCCGCCCGCGTCCGGGGCCGCCAGTAGTCGGTCGTGGCGAGCGCGTAGCCGAGGAGAAGCGCCGCGGAGACGGCGTAGCGCACCGCCGCGAGCGCCAGCGGCGGGAGGTAACGGAGGCCGACCTCGATGGCGGGAAAGGCTCCGCCGAACAGGAGCGTCATGACCGCGAAGGCCGTCAGGTCGCGCGTGCGGGACACTCGGCGGACTACGGCGAAATCCCGGAAAGGTGTTCTGTCGGGCGAGTGGCGCGACTTTCGGGCCGCGACCGACTCCAGCGCCGACGCCCCGACAGTTTATGGTGGCCCGGTGAGAGGTAGCCCGCAAGAATGTCGCAGGAGACCATCGACGTGGCCGAGGTGAGCGCCGGGAAAGGGGGCACCGCTGGCGACCCCGGCGACCCCGTCGAGTTGCCGGTCGTGGAAGTGTTGACTGGCAGAGCATTTATCACCGGAAAGTCCGGGTCCGGTAAGTCCAATACGATGAGCGTCGTGGCCGAGAAGCTCTTAGACGGTGGATATCCGGTAATTCTCGTGGACACAGATGGTGAATATTACGGTCTCAAAGAAGAGTACGAACTTTTACACGCCGGAGCGGACGACGAGTGCGACATCCAAGTCAACCCCGAACACGCCGAGCGGCTGGCCTCGCTCGCGCTGGAGGACAACGTGCCCATCATCCTCGACGTGTCGGGGTACCTGAACGAGGAGGACGGCAAGGAACTCCTCAAGGCGGTCGCCCAACAGCTGTTCGCCAAGGAGAAGAAACTCAAGAAGCCGTTCCTGATGGTGGTCGAGGAGGTCCACGAGTACATCCCTGAAGGGGGCGGAATGGACGAGTGCGGGCGGATGCTCATCAAAATCGGTAAGCGCGGGCGCAAGCACGGACTCGGCATCGCGGGCATCAGCCAGCGCCCGGCCGACGTGAAGAAGGACTTCATCACGCAGTGCGACTGGCTGGTGTGGCACCGACTCACGTGGAACAACGACACGAACGTCGTGCGGCGCATTCTGGGGGGCGAGTACGCCGACGCAATCGAGGACATGGGCGACGGCGAGGCGTTCATGACGACCGACTGGTCCGAGGAGACCCGCCGGGTGAAGTTCCACCGCAAGCAGACGTTCGACGCCGGAGCGACGCCGGGGCTGGACGACTTCGAGCGTCCGGATTTGAAGTCCGTCAGCGACGACCTCGTGAGCGACCTGCGCCAGATAAGCGAGGAGGAGAGCCAGCGCGAGGACCGCATCGAGGAGTTACAGCAACAACTCCGCGAGAAGGAGAGCCACATCGAGGACCTCGAACGACAACTGGAGGAGGCCCGCGAGATGGAGGAGGTCGCCGACAAGTTCGCCAAGGCGATGCTCGACACCTCCCAGAACCGGCGCGCGAACCCCTACGTCGATACCGGCGGTCCGGCGATGCACGGCGGAAGCGCGCAGGCCCCGCAGGGCCACCGGACCGGCGAACAGGTGCAACAATCCGGCGAGCAGGCACAGCAGGCCAATCTGGGCGGCTTCGAGCAGGCCGAGGCGAGGGCGGCCGCGCCGACGGAGGCCGAGTCGGCGGACGCCGAGTCGAGCGACGACGCGAGCGGCGAGGAAACCCCAATCGACGCCATCCGGACGGAACTCGACGACCTCGAACCGGTCGAGCGCGCGATGCTGGCCCACTACCTCCGGCAGGGTCCCGCGACTCCCGTCGAGACCCACGTCGCCGCTGGCGGCCCGGAGGACCGGGAACTCGCCTACAACCACAACCGCACCCTGCGCCAGCGCGGGTTCGTCCAGCACGCCGGGGGTGGCGAGTACGTCGCGGCCCTGCCGAGTCTGCTGGCGGCGCTGACCGACGGCGAGATGGACGACGACACCCGGAAAGAGGCCCTCGAAGCGGTCGCCGACGAGTTACCCGACGCGGAGTAGGGCGGTCGCGGAGTATAGCAGGCGTAGAGTGAGCCTTGATTGGTAAATGGTAACAACTAACGAACTGCGCGGCGAAGTGTCCCCGAAGTACTCGAGGAGAAGCTACGGAGGAGAGGCGTCGTCACGCCGAATCGAGTGCTTCGCCCGGAGGAGACCGATGAAAGTAGCGAAAGAAGACATTCCGACCAAGATAGACAGCCCGGACGCTGTAGCTCAGCACCAGCCCGACTTCGGTGACGCGACCGACTACGGGGACATGGCCGCGGAACACTTCACGGTAGCGAACGGGACCGACCTCACTCCGCTTCTGGAAGGTCTGGAGAACGACCTCTGCCAGTCGCCCCACTGGGGGTACGTGGTGAGCGGTGCGCTGACCGTCGCCTACGCCGACGGGAGCGAAGAAGCCGACGAGGGCGGTGACGTGTTCTACTGGCCGCCGGGACACACGGTCCGGGCCGACGAGGACGCGGAGTTCGTTCTCTTCAGTCCGCAACACGAACACGGCGAAGTTCTCGACCACATTCAGCAGAAACTGGAGGGGAGTTCCTGAGAGGTAGCTCCTCCGCTTCGTATTTCCGCTTCCTCGTGGCACCGGGTCGGTAACGGAGTCGCTGGCTCTGCGAGCGTGCTGTCCGATTTATAAGCCGTCCGCCTGAACGGTCTCCTATGCCAACACGACGACGCCTCCTCGGTGCCATCGGTGCCGCGGGCACGACCGCACTCGCGGGCTGTCAGGGAATTATCAAAGTCAGCGCGAGCGCAGACGCCTCACCCGCCGCAGTGGACGACTCCGCGGCCGACGACGCGGGGTTCACGCACGTCGAGACGAAACCGGACACGCTCGCGACCGAGGTGTCGGCGTTCCCCTACGTCGCGGACTTCGAGGCGACGTGGTGGCTCTCGCGCTATCGCAAGTCGGTCGGCGACGGCGGTCTCGCCCGGTTCGAGGTCCTGTCGTCGCCGACGAAGGAGGCGAAGGGCACGCAACTGAACCCGATTTCGAGCTTCGAGTACGGCGCGCTCGTGACGACGTTCTCCACGAGTAGCGGCGAAGGCGCGGTCGGAAAGGCGTTCTCGTCGGTCCTCGGCGACGGCGACTTCGCGGACGTGACCCGCGTCGAGACGACCGAGAGCGACCTGCTGGGCGAGTCCGCGGAGTTCGGCGTCTTCGACGCGACGTTCACCAGCGCGCGCGAAGGAAGCGACGAACCCGTCCCGGTCCGGGTCCTCCTCGCCGTCGCCGAGCGCGGCGGCGACGTGGTCGTGCCGGTCGGCGTCTACCCGCGCGAGCGAGACGAGTCCGACGCCATCTATCGGTTGGTCGAGGGTCTCGAACACCCCGCCGAGGAGTCCGACAGCGAAACGCAGTCCAACTGAAGACGATGCCACGACGACTACGAGAGCGGTGGGGCTTCGACCGACGCCAGACGGCCGCGTTCGCGCTGCTCGGCGCTGTCCTCGTCGGCGCGCTCGTCGCGGGCGTCTCGAACGCCGACGGCCCGCTCGGACTCGCCAGAGCCGTCGTCATCGCGTGTTCGTTGCCGGTCGTGCTGGCCGCCCACCGACTGACGCATCTCTTCGAGGACGTGACCAGCCAACAGGAAGGCGCGGTGATGCTAGTCGCTGGACTCGTGCTACTTGGCGGGATGACGCTTTTCGGCGACCGACCGGACGACGAGTTCCTGCTCGCGCTCGGTGCGTACTGTCTCCTCGGCGTCGCGCAGTTGCTCCGGCCGTACGTGCGGTCGTTGCGCGACGACGAGCGATGAGGATGGCCGAGCCTTTTACGCTTCCCCGCGGAGAGTCCGTATGAACAAACTCGCGGACGCGGGCGAGGACCGGTGGCGTCTCCCACAGCACGCCTACGTCGTCGTCTACGACGAGCGCGAGACCGAACTGCTGACCATCTACGACTGCGGCGCGGCCCAGAAACCGCCCTCGGCCCGGATACTCGGCAATCTCGTCCGAGTGCGTCCCGACCACGAGTTGGAGAACACCCCCACCGGCTACGTGGTCCGGATGCGCGAGGAGTCCGTCCTCGAAAAGCAGGACGACGACCACTGGATTATCCTCGAAGGCGAGTAGAGCGTATTCATCCGGAGGAGTGACAGATTTGTTCGCGGTGACGGTAATCGAATTAGCGAACCGCACGCCACGAATCGCACCACGACCACGAATCGCACCGTGACCGTGAACCGTGGCGTGACAGCAAACCCCACCGCGAACATCCCCGATGCCGACTCGAAGGAGTTGACCGCCCCGCACAGCACCGCGCCGCACCGCGACCGCGGGCCACACCCTCCCCAACCGATTGCGGTCCTCGGTCGCTTCGCTCCCTGTGGTCCTCATCCCTCGCACGACGATGACGCGGCCACTTCGGGCCGCGCCAGCGCGCGCCGGGTCTTGGTGTAGTCGGACACGAATCGCGGAACGTTCGCCTCTGGACGGTCAGTCGCCCGAACTCAGACGTGTTCGTCCAAGAACGCCGCGATTTTCTCGAACATCTCGACGCGATTGCCGAGTTTCGTGGTGTGGTGGCCCTCGTCCTCGAAGACCAGCGTCTCGACCGGCACGCCCTGCGACCGGACCTCCTCGGCGATTTGGCGGGCCTCGCCGACCGGGACGCGGGGGTCGTTCGCGCCGTGCTGGACGAAGAGGGGACACCGAATCTCGTCGGCCGAGTGGATGGGACTGATGGACGCCAGCAAGTCGCGGTCGTCGGCCAGCGAGCCGTACTCGGCTTCCCGGTGGGAGCGCCGCCAGTCGCCCGTGTTTTCGAGGAACGTGACCCAGTTGGCGATGCCCACGAAGTCCACCGCGGCGGCCCAGAGGTCCGGGTACTCCGTGATGGCCGAGAGAACCATGAATCCGCCGTAGGAGCGACCGTAGGCGACCACGCCCTCGGAGTCGATTTCGGGCCGGTCGGCCAGCCACTCGACGGCCGCCGCGATGTCCCGCACCGAGTCCATGCGCTTGTCCACGTCGTCGAGCGCGGCGTACGCCTTCCCGTAGCCCGACGACCCCCGGACGTTCGGTTCGAAGACGGCGTAGCCCGCGTCCAGCAGGTACTGGCGGATGGGTCGGAACCACGGCCGACGCTGGTGGTGCGGGCCGCCGTGTACGTCCACGACGACGGGGACATCGGTCTCCTCGGACCCCGATTCTACGCCGTCGGGGAGCGTGAAGTACGCCGGAATCTGCCTTCCGTCGAACGTCTCGTAGCGCACGAGGTCCGGCGAATCGTAGGCGTCCAACGCGACGCCGCCCGGCGAGGGTCGCGTCCAGCGTTCGGCGGACACGGAACCGGTCTCCGCCGACACGCCCTCGGGCAGGTCCGCGACGAAGATAGAGTGGTTCAGGTCCGGCGTCGAGACGGTCGCGGCGACGCGCTCGCCCGCCGGGCCGACCGCGAGGTCGTGGACCACGCCGTCGGGGATTTCGGCGGCCGCGAGCGAGCCGTCGGCGAACGACGAGTCTCCGGTGTCGGTCGCGTCACTGAGTCGCCCGACGCGCAACTCCGAGTAGCCGTCTACGTTCCGGGTCAGCGCGAGAAGGCCCGACTCGGCGTCGAGGGCGAACCGGTCGATGCTCCACTCGCCGCCGGAGACGACCGTCTCGACGGCGAGCGAGTCGAGGTCGATGCGGACCAGTTCTTTCGCGTCGGCGTTGGCGTCGCTCAGGCAGTAGACCGCGTCACCGTCGGAACCGAACGCTGGCTGGCGGTAGCGGACGTGGCCGTCGTGGGGCGTAACGTGGCGGCGCTCGCCGGTCTCGGCGTTCACCACGTAGAGGTCGTCGTCGGAACTCGCGCGCGAGCGCCGGACGACGAGGCGGTCGCCGTCCCACGCCTCGACTTCGAGGAAGCCCTCCTCGTCGCTCTCGGCGACGAGTTCCGGGTCGCCGCCGTCCGCGGCGTCGCCGCCCACGTCCATCGCGTACACGTCGAATCGCGCGGCGTCGTCCCGGTTGGCGGCGAAGGCGATGCGGTCGCCGTCGGGGTGCCACGCGCCCCAACTGTGGATGGCGTCGGGGTCGTCGGTCAACTGCTCGACGGCGTTGGTCGCGGGGTTGAGGCGGAACAGTTGGTCGTGTTCGTCCGCTCCGGCGTCCTTCCCGAAGACGACCGCGCCGCCCGCTGGCGACCACGAGACGAACGAGACCCGTTCGTCGTAGAAGGTGCGCTGGCGCGGCCATCCGGCGGCCTCCTCGGCGGTCCAGACCTGCGCCGTGCCGGTCGTGTCGGCGAGAAACGCGATTCGACCGTCGGGCGAGAGCGTCGGCGCTACCGTCCGTCGCGCGGTGAAGTACCGCTTGACGTTCTCTGTCACGATTCCGGACTCTCGGCGAGCGCAGTTCAACCTGTGGATTGCGGAAGGGGCGTCGGGTTCGGCCGGGCGCGGCCGGGCGGGTCGCCCGGTTGCGCTCGGTGACACGTCCCACCGCGGATACGCTCGACCGTCCATCCGCCAAAGATACGCTCGGTAACACGGACTATCGCAAACGCTCGCCGACACGCCCACCATCGGGTGGGATAAAGGGGCCGCCCGCTCGCGTTCAGTTCAGTCACCTCAGCGACCACTATCCGCGCCGGGCGGTGCGGAGAGGCGCGGATATGTCGCTGAGCGACCGCGAGCGGGCGGGGGCTTTCGAGGCGTTCATCGCGACGACTCTCGACGGTCGGTTACACATCGCAACTCACGGGAAGATACCTCCACCCACTCTTACGCAGCATAAAGGAAATCAAAAGAAATAAAAATATTTCTAAAGCGTGACTACAGCGGGGCGACCAAATCTTCGAGCGCCGCCTTCGGGTCGTCGGCCTTCGCCACGCCGCTGGCCAGCAGGACGCCCTCGGCACCGAGGTCTTGGGCGGCGGTCAGGTCCTCGCCGGTCGAGATGCCCGCGCCGCAGTAGACCGCCACGGAATCGTCGGCCTCCTCGGCCGCTTCCACGGCGTCGGTCACGATGTCGGGGTCGGCCTTGCTGACCGGCGTGCCGGTGCCGATGAGTTCCGGCGGTTCGACCGCCACGGCGTCGGGACCGAGACCCGCGACGGCACCGATTTGCTCGGGGTTGTTCGCGCAGACGCAGGTTTCGAGACCGACGCGCTCGGCGGCCGCGAGCGCGGCGTCGATGTCCGCGAGTTTGAGGCGGCGCTCGGAGTGGTTGAGCATCGTCCCGGTCGCACCCGCCTCGGCGGCGGCCTCCGCGAGCGTCGAACCGGTGTGACTGCCGTGTTCGACCGCGCTGACGTGCTGTGCCCACGTCTCAACGCCCGTCTCGGCGACGCGTTCGAGGAGCGCCGCCTGCGGCGCGACGGCGATGGGAACGCCGGACTCCTCGCTCACGTCGCGCGCGGCGGTGGCGACTTCGACCGAATCGCAGGGGTAGGCCTTGAGGTTGACGACGACTTTCATACCCCGAGTGTTCGTCGGGCCGGACTAATAGGTTGCGAGAACAGCTAGGCACGACCGTCGAAAGGAACTCAGAGAGGAGCGTGTAGAAAGTCTCCCGTTCGATACAAATTGGATTCGACTCCGGAGTGGCCGTCAGAGCCGAAACGACGAACGCCTCGAAAGCCCCGCCCGCTACGCAAAGATAGAAATCTCGTGGAAACGGCCGTAGGAATCGTGATGGTGAACGCCTCGAAAGCCCCCGCCCGCTCGCGGTCGCTGGCCGACATATCTTCGGCGCGGCCCTCGCTTCGCTCGGGCCACGCCTCGATAGCGGTCGGCCAGACGACTGTATAAACGCGACCGGGCGGCCCCTTTCAGTCCACCCACACGGTCGGTTGCGGAGTCGAGCGTCTGCCGGTGGAGTGCGTCACCGAGCGCAGTCCCGTCGGTTGCGGAGTCGAGCGCACGCCGCGGTGGTCGGTCGGCCGAGCGTTCGTGAGTCGGTCGTCAGTCCTTGCGCTTCACCACGTCGCCGAGGGTGTACTCGCCGGTGGAACTGCCGCCGCTCCACTCCTCGTCGTCGTCGGCGGACCCGCCCGCGCTCAGCGAAATGTCGAGTTCGCGTTCGAGTTTGGTCTGGACCTCGTCGCTCGGGAGCACGTCGCCCCGTTCGAGTTTCCGGATGAGGCTGGCCTTCTCGTTGAGTTCGTCCGCGAGGTCCTCCTGACTCATCCCGGTGTTCTCGCGGGCCTTCCGGATGCGGTCGTCGTAGTCTTGGGCGAGTTCGTCCATGTCGTCGAACATGTCCGAGCGCCGCGATTGGGAGGAGCTAGAGGACGTACTCGACGACGACGAGGAGGAACTGCTGGAAGACGACGAACTGGTCGAGTACTTCGTAGACGAAGAACTAGCGTCTTGAGTCTTGACCTCGGTCCCGAACTCCGAGCAGTTGTCGCAAACGTCCAGCTCGGCCCCCTCAACCTTGATAGTCTTGGGAGAACTCGTCTCGGCACCGCACATCTCACACTGAACCATGCCAGAGGGTAGTCTGTCGGCGCTCTTAAATTCCACGCCGCGAGAATCGCCGAGCGGCGGCGAGATTCGAGCCCACCGCGCTACAGCACGCGGTCGTCGTCGCTCTTGTCACGGAGATAGCCGAAGCCCTGCTTGACCTCGCCGTCGCGCTCGAAGTACTTGAGAATCCGGCGACACCGTTCGCGCGAGAGGCGGGTCTCGCGGCTCAACTCGAACAGCGAGTCTACTTCTTCGGCCACTTCGAGGAACTCGTCCATCTCGATGTGACTGTTCGCTGGTAGGATGTCGTCCAACTCGACGTTGATACCCGATTCGCCCGGACGTTCGTCCGTCATTACTCTTTGGACTCCGGTTTGTTTTGACACTATCCGGGTTGAAAAAGGTGACTGAACCGTCGGGTCACGCCAGCGCCCGCCACGAGTAGTAGAACCGCTGGAGGGCGGTGAAGTGGCCGACCACGGCGAAGACGACGAGCAACCACGCGACCACCGAGAGACCCGCGGGCGTCGCCGTCACGAAGGCCGCGAGCGCGCCCGTCACGCCGATGAGCGCGAGGCGGTCGGCCCGCCCGAGGAGGCCGCCGTACACGCGGTCGAGTCCGACCGCTTGGGCCTGCGTGCCCAGATACGAGGTCATCAGCACGCCCGTCACGGCGGCGAGACCGAGGGCGTACCGGCCGAGTCCGGCCGCGAGACCCGAGATGACCACGATGTCGGCGTACCGGTCCAGCACGTGGTCGAGCAGGTCGCCCGCCTTCGAGTCGGTGCCGAGTTCGCGGGCCAGCGCGCCGTCGAGCAGGTCGAGCCAGCCGTTGAGGAAGACGAGGACCGCTCCGGCGAGATACCAGAGCGGTTCGTCCCCGCCCAGATAGAACGCGCCGCCAGCGCCCCCGGCGAGTACGAACGCGACGACGCTCACCGAATCGGGCGTCAGGCCGAGTCTGGTCGAGAGCGAGACGAACGGGTCGAGCATCCGGTCGGCGACGTGTCGGAACTGGTCTAAAGTCATCGTATCAGCACCTCACAGGTAGTCGATGTACGACACGTCGCCCGCGCTCGGTTCGCGCTCGCCCGCGACGACGGCCCGAATCGCGTCGGCCACCGCGTCGGGGTCCCGGTCGGTCGTCTCGATTTCGTAGACGTTCTCGACGCCGTGGGCGTTCACCGCCTCCGAGAGGATTACGTCGAGGGCTTCGCTCTCGGCGTTCTCCGCGGCCTTGGCCTCGGACTCGCCGCGCTCGGTGAGGCGGCGCTCCAACTCCTCGGGGTGACACCGCAGGACGACCACTCTATCCGCGTCGAGGTGGTGGGCGAGGTGCGACTCAACGAGGAGGTCCTCGCTATCGCCCGACGAGTCGGCGATTTCGCCGATTCGCTCGGCGATGGCGTCGAGGTCCGCCACGAGGCTGTCGCGCTCGTCGTCGCGCTCCGTCCAGAGGTCTTCGGACTCGATGAGGTCGTTGAGGTGGACGACTTCGAGACCGGAGTCGGCGAACGCCGGGTCGGCTTCGAGGGCTTCGACCGCCGACGTTTTCCCGGTTCCGGGCGTCCCGGTCACGACGACTCTCACGACGACAGCACCTCGTTGAGTTCCGAGACCGCGCGCCGGGTCTCGTCTTTGGTTCCGCAAGTGATGCGGACACACTCGGGGAGGCCGAAACTCGTGCAGTCCCGGACGATGACTCCTCGGCGCTGGAGTTCGTCGGCGACCGCTTCGGCGTCGCCGACCTCCGCGAGGACGAAGTTGGCGTGGCTCTCCCACGTCGGCGCGTCCAGATGCTCGTACACGTATTCGCGCGCCCACGCCGCGGTCTCGACGGTCTCCTCGGCGTGGTCGTCGTCGTCCAGCGCGGCGAGTCCCGCCCGGCAGGCGATTTCGCTCGCGGCGAAGGGCGTGTTGACGCGAGCGTAGGCGTCGGCCCACGACTCCGGAACGATGCCGTAGCCGAGGCGGACGCCCGCGAGGCCGTACACCTTCGAGAACGTCCGGAGGACGGCCACGTCGTCCCGCGTTTCGACGAGTTCGACCGCGCTCGGGCCGTCGTGGAACTCGCCGTAGGCTTCGTCCACGAGGACGAGCGTGTCGTCGCGGGTCTCGTCGGCGACGGTCTCTATCGCGTCCAACGCGAACCGGTTCCCGGTCGGGTTGTGCGGACTCGTCAGGTAGACGATGCGCTCGCCGTCGTACTCCGAGAGGACGGTCTCGCTGTCCAGCGCGAAGTCGTCGTCCTTCGAGAGGTGGTACTGCGCGACTTCGCCGTGGTGGAAGCGCGCGCTCATCCCGTAGTACGCGAAGCCCGGTTCGGGCACCAGCACCTCGTCGCCGGGGTCGAGCATCGCGCGAGCGAGGTAGTCCAACACGCCGTCGCCGCCGTTGCCGAGCCAGACCTGCGCGGGCGCGACGCCCCACCGGTCGGCCACCTTCTCGGTGAGGTCGGCGTGGGACGCCTTGGGGTAGGAGTGGGCCGACCCCGCGGCCTCCTCGATGGCCTCGACTGCGGCCGGACTCGGGCCGAACGGGTTCTCGTTCGACGCGAGTTTCACGAGGTCGTCGGGGTCTAATCCGAGGTCGCGGGCGACCTCCTCGATGCCCCGCCCGGCCTGATACACGGTGTGCGAAGAGAGGTCCCGTGGTTCCATGTGAGAGAGGTGTAGGCCGCCCGTCTTAAGACTGCTTACCTCCGGCGAACGCCGCGGAGCCGAACTGGTAGCTCTCAGTCCCTCGAAATCGCCGCTCCCCCGACGCCGGACGGTATTTTTGTCAGAATCCGCCCAGTACACATAAGGAAAGTCCTGTGGTCGCTCTGGTGGGGAGAAACACGATGTCACACGAAAACCGCAGCGATTGGGGACGCACCGAGGAGCAAAGCCACGAGCGCAGTTCGCAGGGCGAAGGTGACACCCGAGGCGGCCGCTACTCGGCGGGCGGGCGGGAGCGAAGTCAGTCCGGACGACGGGAGTCCGAGCGGAACCTGCCCGGCCAGCACCAGACCGGCCGCGGCCACGAGTCCGGCCAGCAACAGCAGGCGGGCCGACAGCAGTTCGGACAGCAGAACGGCCAACAGCAGACTGGCCAACAGCAGACCGGTCAGCACCAGAGCAGTAGTCAGCAGGGCAAGCGATACGGAAGCCGACGCCAACAGCAGGAGAGCCAGCACCGGACTGGCCAGCACCAGCAAGCGGGACACCAACAGAGCGGTCAACACCAGCAGACAGGTCGGCACCAGCAGACAGGCCAGCAGAGCGGTCAACATCAGCAGGGTGGTGGACACCAGCAAACTGGCCAACAACAGTCCGGGAGCCAGCAGGGCAAGCGATACGGGAGCAACCAGCGCGGCCAGCAACGGACCGGTCGCCACCAGAGTAGCCAGCGTCACGAAGTCGGCCAGAATCAGGAGCGAGGAGGGCAGAGCCGCCAGTCCGGGAGCGGCGTTCACCAACTGAGTCAACACGGCGGAAGCGGTGGCCAGTACTCCGGTCACGAACAGCAGTCCGGACAGCAGACCGGCCGACAGAGCGGCCGGACCGACCAGTCGAGCAGTCAGATTGGCCAGTCCGGGAGCCAGCACGGAGGTCGGCAGTCCGACCGGACGAGCCACCAGTCCAGCCAGCACCAGCAGTTCGGGAGCGACATCCAGAGCGGCCAGCAGTCCGGTCAGCACCACCAATCCGGTCGGCAGGGCGACCGGACCGGCCACGGACAGCACGGCCAACAGACCGGCCGCGAGGAGGGCCAGAACCAGTACGGCGGAAGCTCCGAGAGCGGATTCAGTCCCGTCCAGCAGACCATGATGCGCGGCGAGGAGCAACACGACCAGCAGAGCGAGTCGCGGCGATAGCCCTCGTCCGCCAGTCGCCAACGCCCGAACGACTCGTGCAATCGTCCGAAGACGCCTTTTTTCGCTCGACGCGCCGACTGTGACAGACGTTAGCACTATTGACGCGCGGCACCGACTTTCGGCCGGGAATGGGACTGTTCAGGACACCGATTCGGGCCGAGCGGCGGGCCGACCGCGAAGCGGGTGGGACGCGATGAGCGACGCCCCCGAGACCGACCCCGAGGTCGGCGCGCCAGCGCGACCCGGCGTCGATTACGACCGTCTCGAAGACCTCCTCGGCGACCGCGTACTCGGACGCGAGAGCCACCTGAACGCCGAGGGGTTCGTCGTGCGCCCGGACGCCGCCGAGTCGGTCCTCCGGACGCTCAAGGACGAGGCGGGGTTCGACCACCTCTCGCTGTTGACCGCCCAAGAGTACGAGGACCGCTACGAGAGCATCTACCACCTCAAGAAGTACGACGACCCGACCCACGAGGTCAGCGTCGTCGTCCCCACCGACCCCGAGGAGCCGTGGAATCGAAGCGCCTCCTCGGTGTACAAGACCGCCGAGTGGCACGAGCGCGAAGCCTACGACCTCGTGGGTATCGAGTACGAGGGTCACCCGGACCTGCGGCGCATCCTCCTGCCCGAGACGTGGCAGGGCCACCCACTGACCGACGACTACGACCAGAACAAGCCGCAAGTCGTCACTCTTCAGAAGCACGTCAACCCCCTCGCCGAGGACGCCCGCGACGAGGAGAGCGAGTCGGACACGATGTTCCTCAACATCGGACCCCACCACCCCGCGACCCACGGCGTCCTCCACCTGAAGACGGTGCTGGACGGCGAGCAGGTCGCCGACGTGGAACCCGACGTGGGCTACCTCCACCGGTGCGAGGAGCAGATGTGCGAGCAGGACAACTACCGCTACCAGATAATGCCGTACCCCGACCGCTGGGACTACACCGCGAACATGCCAAACGAGTGGGCCTACGCCCGAACCGCCGAGGCGCTCGCGGACATCGAGGTGCCCGAGTACGCCCAAGTCATCCGGACGATGGCGACCGAGTTGGGCCGCATCATGGGCCACATGCTCGCACTGGGCACGTTCGCGCTCGACGTGTACGGCGACTTCACGGCCATCTTCATGTACGCGGTCAGGGACCGCGAAATCGTCCAGAACATCCTCGAAGACCTCACGGGCCAGCGCATGATGTTCAACTACTTCCGGTTGGGCGGCGTGGTCTGGGACCTGCCGGAACCCCGCGACGAGTTCTTCGACAAGATTCGGGACTTCCTCGACGGACTGCCCCAGCACGTCGAGGAGTACCACGACATGATGACCGAGAACGAGATTTTCCAGAAACGGACTGTCGATACCGGCGTCATCTCGGCCGAGACCGCGAAGGACTACGGCTGTACCGGCCCGGTGGCCCGCGGTTCGGGCGTCGATTACGACCTGCGCCGCGACGACCCCTACGGCTACTACGACGAACTCGACTGGAACGTCGTCACGGAACCGTACGGTGACAACTACTCGCGCGTGCTGGTCCGGATGCAGGAGGTCGAGGAGTCCGCGAAGATAATCGGCCAGTGCGTCGATATGCTGGAGGATTGGCCGGAAGACGAGCGCAACATTCAGGCCAACGTTCCCCGGACGCTCAAGCCCGACCCCGACACGGAGGTTTACAGGGCCGTCGAGGCCGCGAAGGGCGAGATGGGCATCTACATCCGGTCGGACGGGACCTCGAAGCCAGCCCGGTTCAAGATTCGGAGTCCGTGTTTCAACAACCTCCACGCGCTCGAAGCGATGGCCGAGGGCGAGTACGTGCCCGACCTCGTGGCCGCGCTCGGGAGCCTCGACATCGTGTTGGGGTCTGTGGACAGGTAGTGTCGCTACTGTCCGGTCGAGTCGAGTTCGGTCGCCCTGCCGACGGGGTTCTCGACCGAATCGGCGTCCGCCCCGTCGAGTAGGTCGTCGTCGGCTTCGACCACCCCGTCGAGTCGTCGCTCGAACTCGTCTTGTCCGATCTCCCCGGCGGCGTAGCGTCGTTTCAGCGTCTCGACCGGACGCTCCTCGCGTGAGTCGTCCGTCCGAGTCGAACTCGACGCCGAGGAGTCGCCCCGAGTCAGCCCCGAGTCGGGCGCGAACAGCGTCGTCGTCGCGACGACGGGCAAAACGAGAGTCAGCACGCCGAACAGGAGCGCGAGGAGATTGTAGACGACGCCGCTTTTCACGCCGGAGACGATGGCGAACGTCGCGTACAGCGAGAGGACGGCCCCGACGGCCGCGATTCCGGCGACGCGTCGTCGCCACCGAGAACTGTCCGGAGTGTGTCTGGCCAGCGGTCGCGGGAAACTGGAGGAGTCGCCGGGCGGGCTCATGTCAGATGGGATATTTCATACCGAACTGAAACGCCTTTCGGTGGGTCGGGAACGATTCGGATCCGGTGGCCACAACCGCCTTGCCCGACCCTCCCGTGGCAACTCCATGGTCGAACTCGGCTACACGCTCTCCAGCGAGGAACACGGCCCGACTGACCTCGTGAGTCACGCGGTCAGCGCGGAAGAACACGGCTTCGACTTCGCCTCCATCTCGGACCACTTCCACCCGTGGATAGGCCAGCAGGGCCACGCGCCGTTCGCGTGGGCCACGCTCGGCGGGGTCGCCGCGGCGACCGACGACTTGGACGTGGGCGTCGGCGTGACCTGTCCCACGGTCCGAATCCACCCCGCGATTCTCGCGCAGGCCACCGCGACGATAGCGACGATGTTCGAGGAGTCCGGCCAGCAGTTCTACTTCGGCGTCGGGACCGGCGAGAACCTGAACGAACACGTCCTCGGCGACCACTGGCCGCCCCACGACGTTCGCCTCGACATGCTCGAAGAAGCCGTCGAGGTGATTCGGAAGCTCTGGACCGGCGAGATGGTCAGCCACCACGGCGACCACTACACCGTCGAGAACGCGAAGCTGTTCACCCTGCCCGACGAGAATCCGCCCGTCTGCGTGTCGGCGTACGGCGACCGGACCGCGAGCCACGCCGCAGATTTGGGCGACGGCTTCTGGTCGGTCGGCCCGCAGGACGTGGTCGAGACCTTCGAGGAGGACGGCGGCGAGGGACCGAAGTTCAGTCAGCTCACGGTCTGCTACGCAGACGACGAGGACGAGGCGGTCGAGACCGCCCACGAGTACTGGCCCAACAGCCTCCTGCCGGGGCAACTCGCCACCGAACTCGCCACGCCGCAGTTCTTCGAGCAGGCCTGCCAGATGGTCGAGAAGGAGGACGTGCGCGAGGCCGACAGCATCGTGACCGACCCCGACCCGCAGGCCCACGTCGAGAGCGTCCGGGAGTTCGTGGACGCGGGCTACGACCACGTGTACGTCCACCAAATCGGCCCGGAGCAGGAGGAGGCCATGGAGTTCTACGAGCAGAACGTCCTGCCGGAGTTCCGATAGGACGGCCCCGAACCGCGGCCGTCGCTCGGCGACTGCGACCCGTTGCTCGGCGACTGTGAAGTCACTCGGGGGCGACAACCTCGACTTTGACTCCCTCCGGGCCCTCGCAGTAGAGCGCGTAGTAGCCGCCAGCGAAGGGATGTTGCTCCTCGAAGAGGAGACCCGCGTCGTCGCGCTCGCGGACGCCCTCCGTAATCGCATCGACCTGCTCGCGGGACGCGGCGTGAAAGGCGAGGTGGTTGAGTCCGGCGGCGTCACGGTCGAAGGGGTGGTCGGACTCGTCGGCCCGCACGAGGACGACGTACGTCGGGTCGCGAATCCACGAGCGACCGGCCTCCCAGTCGTTCTTCGGTTCGTATCCCAACTCCCCGAGCAACCAGTCCCAGAACGGGACCGACGCATCGAGGTCCGAGGCGTACAGTTCGACGTGATGGAGTTGCCCCGCCCGCTCGGGGTCGGCGTGGTCACGGCTCACGAGAGCCGATTCACGGACGACTTACAAATGCGTTCGGCCAGCGGCCGAACGCCGAAGAGAGGGGGAGCCTCAAATCGGACAGCCGCGAATCTCGCCGCCGCGCATCCCGTCGGCGACCCAGTAGATGGACAGCACGAGCGCGACCAGCGCGAGGACCGAGAACTCCAGTCCGTCGAAGGGGAGCAGGGTCGCCGCGCCCGCGACGCCGAACAACGAGAGGAGTCCCGCCAGCACGGCCGACCCGCAGGCGGCACAGCCAGCGCCGAGCGCGCCGAGGACGAGACCGACCGTGCTTCCGCCCGCGGCCCCGCCGCCAGCGCGCTCTCGCTCGCTCGGTCCGACCCCGTGTTCCCGGAAGTGGTAGACGACCATCGCCACGTCCACGCCCGCGAGCGCGGCGATGGCGACGAGCAGGACCTCCGCGACCGGCCCGTAGTTCGTGCCGAGGAGGGGGTAGAGACCGAACAGGATGGTCGCGCGGTCGCCGAGTCCGATAGGAGCGGTCAGCGCGAACTCCGCCAGCGCGAGGTTCTGCCCGAGAACGAACGCCGAGAGCGCCAGCAGGGCGGTGACGACGGTGAGCGCGGCGTAGACCGGGCCAGCCAACACGAGACGCGCGGTCCGACCCATGAGTCGCCAGTCGTCGGGGCGAGTCGGCAGGCGCGGACGGAGCCGCCGGAGTCCGGCGAGACTCACGGTCACACCCCGAGCGCGGCTTTCACGACCTGAAAGCTGATGCTCCCCTTCGCGCTGGTCCGGAACTCGTCGCCGCGGAACAGGAATACGGTCGGGGTCGTCTGGCCGACGCCCGCCTTCTTCCCGGCGTCGAGGTCGGCCTGCACCGCGTCGTCGTGGACGTTCTCCTCGGCGTCGGCGACGACGGCCTCCGCGTCGAGGTCGGTCTCGTCGGCGAGGAAGGTTCTGGTTCGCTCGAAGACGTTGTTCGTGTCGAACTGCTCTTGGGTCTCGAAGTAGTGGCCGACGAGCGCCCACGTCGCTTCCGACCCCTGTCGGAACCCCGGTCGCGCGGCGGTCGAGGCGTCGGCGGGCGGGTCGCGGTCGGAGTCCGAATTCGCCATCTCGTGGGCGAACGCCGACTCGATGGCCTGCGTCGCGGGTTCGCCCCACGGGTAGACCACGGGGTAGCTCCGGAGGACGAACGACACGCGGTCGCCGAGTCGCTCGCGTATCTTCGGCACCGTGTTGCGCTCGAAGGCCGCGCATCGCGTACAGGAGGGGTCCTCGAAGGCGACGACGGTTCCCTCGGCCTCGGACGGCGGCGGGCCGAACCGCGGTTGGGCGGCGAGACCCGCCGCGGCCGAGTGACCCCCGAGCGGCGCGGTCGCCGTTCCGGTCGCTCCTGTCGTCGATTCGGTCGTCCCGCCGGTCGTCTCGGGCGACGCGCCGGACTCCTCGCTTTCGGAGCGACCGCCGATACAACCCGCGAGCGAACCCAGCGCGGTCGCTCCGCCGACGCCGAGGAGTCGGCGGCGAGTCCACGACCGAGACGCTGTGTCTGTCATACGTACATCGGAGACGCCGACCGGTATATGCGTTGTTCCAATTTCGTGCCGAGACCGGGCCGATTCTCCGCGCTCGTGCCCGCGAAGGTCAAACGCGCGTTTCACTCATCCGCAGGTTTACGGTGGTAGAATATGACAACCGACCTATGGCACGCGACAGTGTACTCGGAGGCGGCGGCGCGCGACGGTGGGCGCTCGCGCTGGTACTCGCTTCGCTGGTTCTCCTCGCGGGGTGTTCCGGCAGCGGGGGCGACGCCGCGATGCAAGCGACCTCGGGGCAGAATCTCGACGTATCGACCGACGCGGAAGCGACTCAGCGCGCGAGCGACGGCGGCGGCACGAACTCCCAGAGCGACGCGGCGGCCCGGAACCGGGCGCTGATTCGGACCGGGACGGTCGAGGTGACGGTCGAAGACTACGACGACGCTCGTCGGAACCTCACGCGCCAGACCGAACGACTCGGCGGGTTCGTCAGCGACTCGGCCCAGCAGGTCGAGACGCGCGGGAACCGGACGTGGACGAACGGGAAACTCGTCCTGCGAGTTCCGAAAAAGAACTTCTCGGCGCTCGTCGCGCGGGCCAAGGCGACCGGCGAGGTCCGCGCGGCCAGCACCAGCACGAAGGACGTGACGAAGAAACTCGTGGACATCGAGGCGCGACTGACGAATCTGAAGGCCCAGCGCGAGGAGTTGCGCGACCTCTACGCCGAGGCCAACGACACCGAGAACGTTCTGGAAGTCCAAGAACGCCTCTCGGAGGTCCAGTCCGAAATCGAACAGTTGGAGGCCCAGCGCAAGTCGTTGAACCGACAGGTCGCCTACTCGACGCTGACGGTCCGCCTCCACGAGCGTCCGCCCGAGCAGACCGCCCAACAGAGCGCCGCGTGGTACGACACTGGCCTCGTCGCCGCGTTCGTCTCGTCGGCCAGCGGCGTCGTGGTCGTCGCGCGCGGACTGGCGGTCGGCACGGCGTACGCGCTCCCGTACCTCGTCGCGTTCGGCCTCCCGGTCGTCGGGGTGGTCGCGCTCTGGCGACGGCGCTCGGCGGACTCCTCGGGCGCGGACCTCCCCGACGCTCCCGAATCGCCGGAGGGCGGAGAGTCTGGCGAAGACGACGATTGACGGGATTTTCGGGGGCTGTGCTTCTCGGTCGCGCACGTTCGTTTCTCCCGGTCGGTCAATCCCGGCAGTTTTTATTACCGGGAAGCGTAAAGCCCGCATAGACCGATAGCTCGGAGGACGTGGCACTGCCACCGCGCGGTCCCACCGATGGCTGTAAGACGCCACGGCGGGGACCGCGTCGCTCCGAGCAGGTTTACGTGCGTACGGACGCCATCGGCGTGGCCTTGCCGTGTAGTGTGGCGCTGTCACGTAGCGTGGGTTTCCCACGTAGCGTGGGTCTCCCACGTAGCGTGGGTCTCCCACGTAGCGTGGCCTTGCCACGGAAGAAACGACGCGGCTCCGCCGCAGGAACGCAGACGGACGCGGCTTCGTCACGAACGGTGGCTTTGCGTACACTAGGGTGAAACTATGGAAATCGAAATTGCAACCATCGGCGGTTACGAAGAAGTCGGACGGCAGTGTACTGCCGTTCGCGCAGGCGACGACGTTGTCATCTTCGAC
Source organism: Halorussus salinus (assembly GCF_004765815.2). NCBI lineage: Archaea > Methanobacteriati > Methanobacteriota > Halobacteria > Halobacteriales > Haladaptataceae > Halorussus > Halorussus salinus. The sequence goes on from NZ_ML974127.1 coordinate 1,582,130, forward strand.
ATGGGGCTGAACCTCTCGAAGGTACTGCTCCACGACAACGTCGAGACAGAGAAACTACACAGTCTGGACCTCATCGACATGGGGGCCATCCCGGACGACCGCGTGATGTCGGACCTCGAAGGCGACGTGCAGGCCATCGTCCCGACTCACGGCCACTTGGACCACATCGGGGCCATCTCGAAGCTGGCCCACCGGTACAACGCACCGGTCGTCGCGACGCCGTACACCATCGAACTCGTCAAACAGCAGATTCAGGGCGAGGAGAAGTTCGGCGTCGAGAACGACCTCGTGAAGATGGAAGCTGGCTCGACGATGTCCATCGGCGACTCCGGGAAGGTCGAGTTGGAGTTCGTCAACGTGACCCACTCCATCATCGACGCCATCAACCCCGTCCTCCACACGCCGGAGGGCGCGGTCGTCTACGGTCTCGACAAGCGCATGGACCACACGCCGGTGCTGGGCGACCCCATCGACATGAAGCGGTTCCGCGAAATCGGCCGCGAGGGCGAGGGCGTGCTGGCCTACATCGAGGACTGTACCAACGCGGGCCGGAAGGGCCGCACCCCGAGCGAGTCGGTCGCTCGCCGCCACCTCAAGGACGTGATGACCTCCGTCGAGGACTACGACGGCGGCATCGTGGCGACGACGTTCTCCAGCCACATCGCCCGCGTCAAGAGTCTCGTGGAGTACGCCCACGACATCGGCCGCGAGCCGGTACTCCTCGGGCGCTCGATGGAGAAGTACTCGGGCACCGCGGAACGACTCGACTTCGTTGACTTCCCCGAAGACATGGGGATGTTCGGCCACCGCAAGTCCGTGGACCGAACGTTCAAGCGAATCATGAAGGAGGGCAAGGAGAACTACCTCCCCATCGTCACGGGCCATCAGGGCGAGCCGCGCGCGATGCTCACCCGGATGGGCCGCGGCGAGACACCGTACGAACTGGAAGACGGCGACAAGGTCATCTTCTCGGCCCGCGTCATTCCGGAACCGACCAACGAGGGGCAGCGCTACCAGTCCGAGCGCCTCCTGAAGATGCAGGGCGCGCGCATCTACGACGACATCCACGTGTCGGGTCACCTCCGCGAGGAGGGCCACTACGCGATGATAGACGCGCTCCAGCCCCAGAACATCATCCCGGCCCACCAAGACATGAAAGGGTTCGCGCCGTACGTGAGCCTCTGTGAGAGTCAGGGCTACGAACTCGGCCGGGACCTCCACGTAACGAGCAACGGCAACCTCATCCAACTCGCCGAGTAACATGACAGACGCGAGCGCCGAGACACTGGAAGAGCAGGTGCTTGGGGCGGTCGAACAGCGGCGGGAAATCGTCAACGCCGCCATCGAGGAGGACCTGCCCGTGGACGAGCCCGAACGGCTCTACGAGGCGGTCCGCTACCTGCTCGACGCGGGCGGCAAGCGCCTCCGGCCGACCGTGCTGTTGCTCGTCGCCGAGGCGTTCGCGGACGTAGACGCCACCCCCGAGAGCATCGACTATCGGGACTTCCCCGACAGGGACGGTGACAGCGTGGACGTGATGTCCGCCGCGGTCGCAATCGAGGTCATCCAGTCGTTCACGCTCATCCACGACGACATCATGGACGACGACGACCTGCGCCGGGGCGTCCCCGCGGTCCACCGGGAGTACGACACCGAGACCGCGATTCTCGCGGGCGACACGCTCTACTCGAAGGCGTTCGAGATACTCGTGGAAGCCGACGCCGACCCCGAGCGCGTCGTGGAAGCGACCGACGTGTTGGCGACGACGTGTACCAACATCTGCGAGGGCCAAGCTCGCGACATCGCGTTCGAAGAGCGCCCGAACGTCGTCCCCGACGAGTATCTGGAGATGATAAAGGACAAGACCGCGGTGCTGTACGGCGCGGCGGCGACCATCCCGGCCATCCTGCTCGGCGCGGACGACGAGACCGTCGAGGAGTTGTACCAGTACGGTATCGACGTTGGCCGGGGATTCCAGATTCAGGACGACGTGCTGGACCTGACGGTCCCGAGCGAGAAGTTGGGCAAACAGCGCGGGAGCGACCTCGTGGAGAACAAACAGACCATCATCACGCTTCACGCCCGCGAGCAGGGCGTTGACGTGGATTCGCTGGTCGAGACCGACGACGTGGAGTCGGTCACGGAGGCCGAAATCGACGAGGCGGTCGCCCGCCTTGAGGAGGCCGGAAGCATCGACTACGCCAAGGAGACGGCCCAAGAGTTGGTCACGCGCGGCAAAGACCGACTCACCGTCCTCCCGGAAAACGAGTCGCGCGACCTGCTGGAAGGCATCGCCGACTACCTCATCGAGCGCGGCTACTGACCCGCTCGTCGGGACCGTTCTCCTCGGCGTGCTTTTCTCGTCGCGCGCTTCTCCTCGCGGTCTGGTTCTGTACTCGGCGAAATGATACGAAACGAGAGCGACGATACGGAGCGAGCGACGTGAAGAACGGAGGGCGCGTCAGCGGGGACTGACGGTGGTCGGCGGGGCGGTGCTTCTCGGCCGCGGGCGCTACTCGATACGAGTCCGAAGAAGGGCGCCAGCGCGACCGGCCGCGGTCATTCGTTCGGGAACTCTTTGTAGTGGGTGTGTTCGAGATACTCTTCGAGCGTGGGCTGTCGCCAGTAACGTACGACATCGCTGCGCTCGTCGTACTCCACGATGTCGGCCTCGCCGAGACGGGGGAGGTGGGTCTCCCGAAGCTCCTCGGCGATAGCCTCGTGGCGGGCGTCCGTGATCGGCTCGTCGCCGGTCCGGGCCTCCCACATGGCCACTTCGTCGGCCAGTTGCTCGACCTCGGCGAGACCGTCCTCGGTTCCGATAAGCGTGTAGAGTGCGTACCGGCGTCGGCTCTCCGCGAGGAGGTCGAAGAGCTCGTCGAACGAGGGCGTCGTGACTGCGCGACCGTTCTGGAGGGCGTGGTCGCCCTCGGTACCCGAGCGAATGGTCGTGTTAAGTTTGGCATGAATTGTGCCAGACGGCGAAGGCTTGCAACCACGATTCTGCTGTTTCTAGCTCGGCGTTGCGGAACGCGTTCGAAAACGAAGAAGTTCGTCGTTTTACCTCGCGGAA